>VSNK01000099.1:7740-17111 GCA_009774255.1 Faecalicatena sp. | reverse complement strand
GATGGCTTTTTCAATCTTTATACTTTTTTTGTAAAATAGTAAAATCGGCTGTGAAGGGATCTGCTCCGCCTTTTCCTGATCACGGAAGCCGTTGGAAAGGGCAGCGACTACGCATGCCACGCCAGCCGCACACTTGCCGCATGGTGCTCTCCCGTCATCCAGTCCACGTCGTTGGTGATCCAGTCCATGATCTCAAGCTGGCGCGTTTCCCATTCCACAGTAAATGCCCTGTCTGCCTCGGTGGGTTCCTTCTCCATGGTCGTATCAATCTCGTCATATCCAAAAATGTACCCGCCCGCACACCAGATACTGAAATTGCTGTCAGGCCCCTGTGTGACCGTACCGCCCCTTTTTTCCACCAGTCCGTCGTGCCTTCTCTTGTACTCTTCCTCACATCCCGGCTTCAATCTGGTCATGAACATCCGGTGACGGATCAGCTCCTTGCTCTCTCTTACAATGCCGAAGTCGTGGTACATCAGGCGCATGGGTTCGCCCGGGACGGAGATCCAGTTAAAGGTATCTTCCATTTTTCCGGTCAGCTTTTCTTTTTCCGTTTCCTCTTCCATGGAAAGCGTCCTTTCATCGCCTGTCTCATAATATCCGAAAATCAGGTCCTCCGCATTCCAGATGCTGAAATTCCTCACCTGATTCCGGTCCAGAAATGCCGTCAGCTCCGGCCAGATTCCTCCCAGCCTTTTGCGGTATTCGTCCATCTGTCCTTTTTTAACTTTCATTGCAAATGTATGTCGTTCCATGAATTTCATCCTTTCTTTACACCATACCATTCCGTTCAAATCAAACAGAAATCGTTCTTTTTATAATACTTAAAAATGCCGTCAACCTTGTCTTTCCTCTGTCCAAGGCAAACTTATACCACCACGGAATACACCGATTTTTCTCCGGCATATTCCATTGTCCTCGTATATTCCTCCATCCTCTTTTCCCTGTTTTTCAAAAAGCAGAATGTCAGAAGCCATCCTTTCTTCTGCCCCCTGCTTTCCATATATCCCATAAGCTGTTCCACCCCCTCCCCGTGGTTTCTCGGGCCGGACCACAATTTTAACTCAACAATGTATTCTTGTTTTCCATAAAAAACAACAATGTCCATTCGGGTATTGCTTCGCGTCTGAGGTTCTACAACATAATGCCCTGTTCCATTGATAATTGGTTTTAAGAAGCACAAAAACAGCAGCCGTCCCTGCCTCTCAAAAAAAGCTTCATCCTCCCGGCGGTATTCCGCTTTCATCAGATCCTGAAATTTTTCCAGGACAGTATCCATCTCCAAATCGCCGTTTTCATCGACAAACTGCGTTCTTGCTGATGAAAGTACCTGTTTCCCAATGACCTGATCCGCAATAAAATGATCGTAGATATATGTTTCAAACATAATATTCGAAATCTTGCAGAGTCCCTCATTCTCACCAATAATGCCAAAAGTCACTCCCAGATTGATCTCCGGATTCGACACTTTATAGGGAACCTGATTTCCGCCGAACAAAATCCCCTCCACAAAGCTGCGGAATTTTGGATGGTTCTCCAGATTTTTGATCATATCATCAAACAACACATTTGTGCCTTTCAAAATTTCCCGCACTGCCGCACGAACCCCCCATGGTGTCCAGCAGTCTTTCAGGGCGATTTCCACGGAAATGCGTTCGTCCATCCACAGACAGATGAGACTGACAAGAAACGGATAACCCGAAGTATATCGGTGAATTTCCTCCGCCACAGCTTCCGCTTCGATTAAAAACTCTTGCCCCTCTTCATATTCTCTTACCATCGCAGATATTTCCGGCACGGAAAGGCTCATATCAATGGGAAAATCTACGGCTATGTTCCACGGTGAATTATACTTTTTTTCTTCATCCGGCCGAAATTTCAATTTCAGATTTTTCACATCATAAACCCCGGCCAGGATCACGCTCTTAAACGTGACCGTCCCCATCGCGCGTTCCAGATACAGTTCCCTCAAAAGCCCCAGAAAATTCAGGAACATCTGGTTATCCGAACTTTTATCGACTTCATCGATGAACAGAAGCACCTCTTCTTCCTGTCCGCAAAAATCCGTGATCCGGTCCCTCAGTGTCTCCAGATCCTCTTTTCCCTCCGCACATTCCCATATCTTCCGCTTCTCTTCGCCATACCCGGATAGCCGGAGATTTTTCTCCACTCTTCTGCAAAATCTCCTGACAAATGCATCCTCTGATCCGAACGCATCCATCCCCATACCCTCAAAGCTGATATTGATGACAACATACCGTTCCTTCAACAGGCTCCAGAGCAGCATGAGGGTTGTCGTCTTTCCATACTGGCGCGCACGGTTGATCGTAAAATAAGATTCCTGTTCAATCAGCCTGACAATGCGGCTGATCTTATCGGACGTATCCGCCATATAATGCTTTTGCGGAATGCAGGTTCCCGCAATATTAAACCTCTTTTTCATTGGATGAAGCCCTTTCTCTTTAAATACTGTACACTTTGGCATCCGCATGTAAAGTCCACGGTAAAAATATCTTTACAAAAACAGAAATCCCAAACTACCAATCCAAATGGATAGTCTGGGGGCTCTGCTTTTTAATTAGCAGCAAAAACGTCGTTGCAGGGAATATCTATTTTTGAAAGGCACGCCTTTAGTCCTTTATCCGAGGTTACAACTGTTACATCACGACTATTGTCACGTGCCAGCTTTGCAGTTGCAGCTATCATGGCATCCATAGAAGAAAAATTATGTATCAATGAATGTATTATCACATTTTTTGCCTCTGCAACTGTCTTCGAGTCAAATGGCTCAATACCCACGGAAAGAAGTTTTGATTTTCCTTCAAAAATATCACTGATGAGTTGAAGCCATGCCTTGACTCGCTTTTTATTCCACTTTTTTCGAGGTGCCGTGTAGCGATTATTCTGACAAATATGCCCTTCCGGGGAAATCTGGCAATTACATTTAGAAATGCCTCCCTGAGTTCCTCTGGCATACTTTCCTAATACTGATATGATTTCGACTTCGGTAATAGAAGAGACAACCAGCTTCGCGTTTTTTAGAGCAGCAATCGAACCATCTAACGCACCTTGTCCACCTGTCTCCGGGTTCATAGCCTTCAGCAAATTGTAAAAGGCATTTGTGTCCAATAAAAACTCTTGATCCATAGTTTACCTCTGCATTCTTTAGTATAGCCTATTCCCCTACATTAGGGATGTCCTTTAATAACGCTGAAATAGTCTCATCATCAAGTGGTGCTAACTTTTCTTTAATTGCGCTGATTAATTCCGACAAATCAGCTTTTGCCCCTTTGTTGATATAGCCTTCGATTCCAATATTAGCTAATTTCTTTATATCAGCAAAATCCGTGTAATTAGTATAGATAATTACATCAATAAAAGGATCTTGTTTTCGGATTTCACTAAGGACTTCATCTCCGGAAAGTCCCGGCATCTTTAAATCAAGGAGAATTAAGTCATAATTATTGGAGACAAACTTCTCCAATCCGGACTTGCCATCGGATGCAATATCCGCTGAAATATCATCTAAAGCTAATGCTTCTTTCACGGCTTCCGCCGTAACAATTTCATCTTCAATTATTAGAACTCGGTTCATGATTTTCCTCCTTGACAGGTATTCTGATTATGAATTGCGCACCATCGTTGAACTTATGATTCAACTGTATTATACCCTTATACATTTTCAAAATATTCCATACGACAAACAGTCCAAGACCCTCACCGCCATTTCCGGAAGTAGGATCTTTTGTAGAAAAAAAAGGTTCAAATATCTTTTTCCTGTTTTCTTCTTGTATTCCGGGACCATTATCTGAAAAAAATATCCATATAATATTCCTGACTGTTGATATGCTGACAGTAATTTCTCCGTTGCTTATAATAGCCTGCATAGAATTCAGCACCAAATTATAAAATACCTGGGAAAACTGAATTCTATCACCAAACAAGCTGACCTGGGAGTCCTCCTGAAAGCCATACGTAATCCCGCATTGGCTCAGGCGGTCTGATAAGTCAGCAAATACCTGCTTAACACAATCGTTGACGCAGAAGGACTCTTGTACGCTTTTGCTTGATACAATTGGCCTAAAACGGTCAAGCATAACGCCAATACGCTCGGTTTGAGCTAAGATTGTAACAAACAAATCCTGTACCTCATCCATGGTTCCTATTCCGCGTTTTATACGCATCTGCTGTAGCTGTATTTTGTAACGGATATTTGTAATTGGCTGACCTAATTCATGTGAAAAACCTTTGAGCAAATCTTTTAGAGCCAACATCTGCCGGTTATGCTCTTTTTCGGAAACAAGGTCTTTTACTCGCTGCCACACAATCTGCTCGGATTCAAGCTGTTCCTCGCTGCGATCTTGGTACTGACCCATTTTTTTCTCCGTACGTTTTCGGTCAATAAGCTTCTGTATATGTTCAGATAGATTTTGCGCATCCTCAAAACGGTCAAATGTGAGATAAAAGTTATAAAGAGTTCTTGCAATAGGGATGCTGCTCTCTGCACTATTGCGCATTTTCTTGAGAGTTTTGTCCAATAATTCGCTATTTTCCGTACGGTCAAAGTAATACACGAGTTCATACAGAATATTAAAATCACTTTTTTCGACAAGTCCACCATCAATCGTAAGGATCTGTTCTGCATAATGATAATCCATCTGCTTACGGCTCATTCGTAAGAGTGTGCGAATCAGGGTTGGATTGGGCGACTTCTGTTCCGCAATCGTTTTCCCCACAAGCCGCTGTGCTTCTGAATATAGAGTTTTCTTTTCCGCCACTGAAATAAGATATTCTCTTGTTTTTGTATTTGTACCGTAATTCTCCTGGCGTATTTGATGAAAAATAATGGAACGCACATCATCAATGGAAGCCGTCTCAATAAACCTTTTTATCTCTTTAAGATGACGATCACTATCACTCTTGCACAGTATGATTTTCAAATAGTCGTCAGTAACAAACACATCGCCAAATGTTTCCACCAATCGTTGATGAATATTGGGGGCTACTTCTCCATTTTCGATTGCTTTGACGATTTCCTCACGAAAGTGAACGCATAAATCTACGGAAGCTTCAGATGTAAACTGCCTGTAAAAGCGGGCAAATGCTTTGAAATGCTCAGGCTTCTTTGACAGGCGTTTTAAATGCTCTAAGTATGCCTGGGAAGCAGCCTCGTAGTTTTTTTCCTGAAAGTACAAATCCCCCAATACTTTGTAGAAGAAGTTATCTTTCGGATATGCAGATATGGCATCATAACAACGCGCAATTGCTGCAGATAAATTGCCGTTAAATTTCAACTTGCTTATTTCATCAAAGCGCTGTCTCGATAAATAATTCATGTTTGCCCGCCCCATTCCAGCCTTCTTGTTATACTCACGGCCAATGAAATCTGCCGTGAGTATCGCGCCAGCCGCAGCCGCGAAGCATCATAATTCCTCATGCGGCTGTGCGAATCACGTTATACTGTACGGCAGATTTATCTGGTGCGCAGTATAACACAAATTATGCCTCAACACTTTTTACTGTATTCCCATTTTACCACAATTTTCCCGCCACCGTCTACTAAATTCTTCTGCCATTTCCCTGGATTGAAAAATAATAATCTCCTTCTCCGGATATTCCCCGAGAAGCCTTTGGATCTCAGGCCGGCATTTGGAGTGAAAATTCTTCACAAACTCCAAAAATTCTTCATCCCATTCGGTCTCGATCCATGGCATATCACAGCGTGGTTTGCCAAAGCGGGATTCAATTCCCTGCAGGCAGACCTCCAGCGGATAGTCCAGCCAGAATACGGTATCGCACTGTGCCAGCCGAACCGGCAGCGTCCTTGCGTAATTACCGTCGATAATCCATCGATCCTGCTCCAGAATCCGGTTCAGCTTTTCGTCAAATTCTTCCGCGGAACAGGTTGTTTTATCGGGTCTGTGGAAGATCATGTCTAGGTAGAACAGCGGCAGGCCGGTGATGTTCTGCAGTTTCCTGGAAAAAGTGGATTTTCCGGCCCCCGGAGAGCCGATCACAATTACTTTTTTCATGGTTCCTCCTCACGGTTTTCTCATCCCGCCGACAATCTCATTATAGACAGAGCTCCCGTCAAGTGTCGTTCCAAACGTATCCACCCAGGCCGGAATATAACCACACCGGGACGCGACCATCTGCGAGCCGATGTTTGTTACTGACGCAGAATAAAAGGGCAGGATGTTTCTGGCTGTCAGTTCCTTCGTCAACTGCCTGACCAGCCAGGTCCCAAGCCTAGCGTTTCTATAGCCTTCCAGCACATCTACGCCGACCTCCCATATGCTCTCCGCAGAGGAACCTGCGGCACCTGCCGCACCGACTACTTTCCCATTGTCTTTTGCGACGCAGACCGCCCGGGTGGGCGTAGAGCCATCTGCCGCAAATTCCAGAGAATTTTCAAATCCGGTCAGCCCCCGCAGGGATAAGACCTCTTTTTCAAACAGAAATACGCACTCCGAATTCGGTGGTGTCATGGCAGTATTCACAAGACTCGGATCCGGAATATAATGTATCGTCTGTCCATAGACATAGGGCAGTTCAAAAATTTCATCCCTGCTTTTTCCTTCTACGAGTCCCCGGATCTTTTCATGCAGATACTCCGAGGTGCAGACTACGACACAGTTCCTGTATGCCAGAATCTTGATAAATGACCGCTTTGCGTCTGCACGAATAGAACATATCGTTTCTGTTCCGTTCAATTCTTCCGAGGTACAGGCAAATTCCTTTGTAAGTAATTCTTCTATTCTCGAATTCATTTTTCACAGCCTCCGGATTTAACCCTTATCTCTATCACTTTTTCTCTATTTCATCGATTCCTTTTTCTACCGATTATAGCGGGACATCGTAATAGAGTCAAGAAACAAATATAGTGAACGACAAAAATTTTTGTGTCGTTCACTATAAATCTGACAGCTTTGATTCCTTTGAAAAACTAAGATTTACAAACGATAAAAATGCCTGTCTGCTGATTGACGCGGCATCAGTTTTGGAAAATATAAACTTACCCTCTTACATCCAGAAACTTTGCATTTGCATGAATCCTGATCTTCACGGAATCCGCAGGCACAAAGATACAGTCCCCCTTAAAGAAGTACAATGATTCTCCCATTCCGAAATGGATGGAGCCACAGCCCCTGATACATAACAACACATGGAAAGAAGTGCTGTCCGCCGAATATTCTACCAGCTTCCGGCAGCGTTCCGTATTCACGATCATACGGCGGACTTCAAAATATTTACACCTGCACAGCAGCTCAGACGCGCAGCCCTGCTGATATCTCAGTACCCGCAGGGGCTGGCGGGGTTCTTTGCCTGCTTTCAGGTTTGCCGCTGCCAGAGCCTTCTCAACATGGAGTTCCCTCTTTTTTCCATCCCTGTCCACACGGCCATAGTCATACATCCGGTATGTCAGATTAGAGTTTTCCTGGATTTCAGCAAGCAATATCCCAGCGCCGACCGCATGGATTGTTCCGGCTTCGATATAGAACAGGTCATCCTTTTTGACCGGTATCTTCCGAAGATATTTTTCAATCGTATGATCTGTTATACTTTTTCGGATTGCTTCCTGATCGGCATCATGGTGTAGTCCGTATATCAGTTTTGCGTCCTTTGCCGCATCAAGGACATACCACATCTCCGTTTTCCCAGACTGGCCATTCTCATGCTCAAAGGCATATTGATCATCCGGATGTACCTGTATAGACAGATTTTCTTTTGCATCGATCAGCTTGATTAAAATGGGTAGTTCCCCTTTCGTCCCGGGATGAGAACCGAGATACTCCGGATGTTCTTCCAGAACCTCCCTCAAAGTTTTTCCGCTATGCTCCCCGCTGCCTACCATGCTGGGGCCGTCCGGGTGTGTCGAACATTCCCATGTCTCCGCCAGCGGATCCAAGTCGATCTCTTTGGAAAAATCATCATTCAGACGGCTGCCGCCCCATAAGTAGTTTTTTCCATAAGGCCTCAGCATAAAGGGCCTGTTCAAATGGCCGCCGTTGTCCGAATCACCGGGATTATTCCAATTATCGGGATTCTTTCGACCATCTGGATTATTCCAATGGGAATTTCTGTTTATCATGTACACTGATCTCCCTGCCAAGCTGTACCTCAATTAATTTCAGTTCCGTTTCCGCAATGACCGTATGTCTGCATCCCGCCTCCATGGTAATGACATCCCCTGCATGAACCTTCTGCTCCATTCCGTCAACCACCGTATATCCCTGCCCGGACACGACCACCCACACTTCATCCCGGTTCCTGTGGCTGTGGTAATTCATCCGGTGGCCGTCATTTAATGTGACTTTAATCGTCAGGCTTTCCTCTTCCACATCCAATACGCGGAAGCTCCCCCAGGACTTTTCGGCAAACATGACATGCTGGCTGATCCGATCTACAAAAGGCTTAATATAACTGGACTGTTCCTTGTCGGATACAAGGATTCCCTCGGGTGACGCTGAGATCACAACATCCTGCAGCCCCATTGCCAGGACAGGTACGCTCAATTCATTCAATATATGTACATTCCTGCACCTGTCATTCATCACCGCATCCCCGACGCAGTTCTCTTCCATGGCCTCTGTCAGCGTATTCCATGTACCTAAGTCCTTCCACTCACCGCCAAACCGCATCACCTGTATCCGCTCTTCCTTCTCAACGACCGCATAATCGAAGGAGATCCTGTCCAGGGTATCGTATTTTGTAAACAAATCCTGATAGTCCGTGAAATCAATCAGCTCATGTGCCTTATCCAGCATGTATTTCATTTTATAAGCAAATACGCCTCCATTCCACAACGCTCCCTGAACTATATATTCCTCTGCAGTTTTTACATCCGGTTTTTCTTTAAATTCGGACACACTGCTGATATTATCTGTGCTTTCAGGAATGATGTACCCATACTTTTCACTTGGGTAGGAAGGTTCCATACCGATCAGTACAAGATTGGCTTCTTCTTTGGCGGCCTGCTCTGCAAGTGCTTTCAGGGCCTGAAAGTAATCCGCCCCCACATAAGGGTCTACAGGACAGACAACCACTGTTTCCTCAGAATCAACCTGCTGTACATCAGATAAATACGCAGTCGCCAGAGCAATGGCCGGAAACGTGTCACGGCGGCAGGGTTCCACGGAAATCCCCACATCCTCCCCCAATTGATTGCGGATAGCCGAAACCTGTTTTTTGCTAGTGGCAATCGTAACTTTTGCCTCCGGATCTATCGTCCTGATCTGGCGGTAGACACGCTGTACCATCGATTCGTATACGCCGTCCTGCGACTTAAATATTTTGATAAACTGTTTCGAACGGATGTCATTGGACAGCGGCCAAAGGCGCTTTCCCGAGCCTCCGGATAATAAAATTAT
>VSNK01000099.1:0-7730 GCA_009774255.1 Faecalicatena sp. | reverse complement strand
AAATTATATTCATATCATTTTCCCTCATACTTCTGGCACATACAAGAAGCCGTATCATTAACGGGTTTGGCACATCCTTGCTGGAATTTCATACTCCTGACACATACAGGCCATACTCTAACCGTACGAAGTCTACAGCTCCGGACACTTTATACTCACAGGTATTGACACCTGTCAGAATAGGAAGCGCTCGCTTTTATAGCAATAATCCCAAGCCAGCGCAATGACAATTCTTACATCTGTAAGTATTTCTTTTCACTTATATACACTGCTTCAGGAAGTCCTCATATGCCAGACGTATTCCTTCCTCCAGTTCCGTCTTATATCTCCATCCCAACCCGACAGCCTTCGAGACATCCAGCAATTTACGGGGAGTGCCGTTCGGCCTGGACGGATCCCACTCAATCTTTCCCTGATATCCCACAACCCGTGCCACGGTTTCCGCCAGTTCTTTAATCGTCAATTCCTTGCCGGTACCGGCATTGACCGTCTCATTTCCGGAATAATGATTCATCAAATGTACGCACAGTTCCGCAAGGTCATCCACGTAGAGAAATTCCCGAAGCGGCGAGCCATCCCCCCAGCAGATGACGCAATCCAGTCCCATTTCCTTCGCCTCATGGAACCGGCGGATCAGAGCAGGCAGTACATGGCTGTGGGTCGGATGGTAATTGTCATTCGGGCCGTACAGGTTCGTGGGCATGACACTGATATAATCCGTACCATACTGCCTGTTCAGGAACTCGCAATATTTCAGCCCGGAAATCTTCGCCAGTGCATATGCTTCGTTGGTCTTTTCCAATTCGGAAGTCAGCAGACAGCTCTCTTTCATCGGCTGCGGAGCCATGCGCGGGTAAATGCACGAAGAGCCAAGGAATTCCAATTTTTTGCATCCATTCTTCCAGGCAGAGTGGATGACATTCATCTCCAGAATCATGTTTTCATACATAAAGTCCGCCAATGCGTCCTTGTTTGCCGCAATGCCGCCAACCTTTGCCGCGGCCAGAAAGACGTACTCCGGCCTCTCTGCCTCAAAAAAGCGTTCTGTCTCATCCTGACGGCACAGGTCAAGCTCTTCATGGGTACGGGTGATGAGATTCGTATACCCCTGCCGCAGGCATTCCCGGACAATCGCAGAACCGACCATACCGCAATGGCCCGCGACATAAATTTTCGCATTCTTTTCCATCATGGCTACTTCACCAGGCCTTTCTCAAGATACTCCTCAAGATTACAGCCGATATGTTCTTCGATACGTTCACCGGCAACTTTCTTCATGTCATGCTCTACCATAATCCGTACCAGCTGTTTAAACGGTGTCCGTGTCGGATTCCAGCCAAGCCGGCTCTTCGCCTTTGCAGGATCCCCCAGAAGATTTACCACATCCGTAGGACGATAGAAATCAGGAGAAACCTCCACCAATACATTACCGGTAGCCTTGTCAAGCCCTTTTTCGTCAAGCCCTTCTCCCGAAAATGCAAGTTCAATCCCCGCATAATGGAATGCCAGTTGGCAAAACTCCCGGACGGAATGCTGTTCACCGGTGGCTATGACAAAATCTTCCGGCCTGTCGTTTTGTAGGATAAGCCACATACATTCTACGTAATCCCTGGCATATCCCCAATCTCGCAGGCTGGAAAGGTTGCCCAAATAAAGCCTGTCCTGCTTGCCCTGCCTGATACGCGCCGCGGCAAGCGTAATTTTTCTGGTCACAAAAGTCTCCCCCCTGCGTTCCGATTCATGGTTGAATAAAATGCCGGAGCAGCAGAACATGCCATATGCCTCCCGGTACTCCTTCACGATCCAGTAGCCGTACAGCTTCGCCACTGCGTAAGGGCTGTATGGGTGGAAGGGCGTATCCTCGTTCTGGGGCACTTCCTCCACTTTTCCATAAAGTTCTGACGTGGAAGCCTGATAGACACGGCAGCTTTTTGACAGCCCGCATAGCCGGATCGCTTCTAAGATACGGAGCACGCCGGTCGCGTCAACATCCGCGGTATACTCCGGTACGTCAAAGGATACCTGGACATGGCTCTGTGCGGCGAGGTTATAGATCTCATCGGGACGAAGGGAGCCGATCACTCCCATAAGGCTCATGGAATCCCCTAAGTCTCCGAAGTGGAGGTGAAACTGCGGATTTCCTTCCAGATGTGCGATACGTTCCCTGTAGTCCACGGAAGAACGGCGGATTATTCCATGGACATCATATCCTTTTTCAAGCAGTAGTTCCGCCAGGTAAGAACCATCCTGACCGGTGACTCCTGTAATCAATGCCTTTTTTCTCATGCTTATCCTCTGCTTTCTGCTGGAAACAACTCTTTTAAAATCTCATCTCATGAATCGCTTTTAATGTTTCACCGTATGGCCTTCCTTTGCCAAACAGAAGTGTCGTACCAAGCACGAAGCCTTTTACACCTCTTGGTGCAAATTCCCGTATCTTATCCTCACTGCACGCACCGTCCCAGTAAATATCAAAGTGTATCTTATCCTTTATGGAAAGAAGCTGATCATACTTTTCGCCCACATAGGGCAGGAACATCTGCGCGGCATTTCCCGGGTTTACTGACATGACCAGGACTTTTTTCACAATACGGAGCAACATGCGTACATTCTCCACACTTGTCCCGGGATTGATGGCAATTCCCGGAGTAATCCCCGCATTGATGATCTTCTGCAGAGTCGTTGACGGATGGTACTCGGCCTCCGGGTGGATATAAATGGTGTCCCCCGGGCGCAGGCTTCTGATGAAAAGTTCAATTGTATTGTTGGGATGCTCTACCATCAGATGCACGTCCAGCGGCTTTTCCGCCGCCGCACGGATATAGCGCAGGTCATTCAGGGACATTGCATAATTAGGCACATACCGCCCATCCATGATATCAATATGGAATGAATCAATTCCGCCTTCTTCCAACTGCTTTACTTCCCTTTCCAGATGCCCGTAATCCGCACACATCATAGATGCCGTCAGTTCAAAATCCATCTCCGCAAACTCCTTTTCCTGTTTAAAGTAAATCTGGTAACTGCTCCGCACAGGACAGCCCATTTCCTGCGCTATCGTATGAAGAACGCAGATACATCCTGTCATATCAAAAATCTGCACCCTGCATGGGCAATGTTCAGGTCATCCTTATGGAACATAAAATACAATGTCGTCAATGACTCCCCTATATATCCCACATATCGGTCTGACCTCTCCGAAGCCTTCGGAACCGACAATTTTTCTACCCTTTCCAGAATCGGAAACAGCCAATTGCAATATTCCGCCAGTACCTCTTTTTTTGCCAGGATTAAATTGTAATTGTATAAAAACCTCCGGCTTAATACACCTGGAAATGCTTCCGCATACTCCGGCTGTAATTCCAGAACAGCCGCCCCCACCGCATCCCAATCCTCTTTCGTTAAATATCTCTTGTGATGTGCTTCTATATTTGGCTCATATGGCATTGGATAAGGCAGGACAACATCCACGGAATTGTCTCCCAGCCTCAGGATATCGTCATCCGTAAGCTCCAGCACCCTTCTGTAATGTTCCAGCCCATAATACTCATATTTCTCGTCAGATGTCCGGCCCAACAGATGGTTTTTCCAGAGCCAATACAGCACCGTAAGTTCAGAATAATTTCCGTTCTTGGCAGAAATATTTTCTCCGTCACAGTCCAAGATGTCGGCTACCCGCTCTTCACACAAAGCCGCCCCTGCCTGTACCGGGGTCACCCATTCCGGCAGGTCGTACTTCCCGGCTAAGGGCTTGTCCTTATGGAATTTCGCCATATACATATGGATAGTTACTTTATGGTAGCCTATGGGAAGTGCTGACAAAGGCATATAGTCTCTATCAGACGCATAATGGTATCCCATAAGCTCCGCCCATCTTGATGAATCCAGACGTACATGGCAGAACAGCCCATGCTCATCCAGGTTCTTTTCTATTACAGGCATTACATTCTCGGGTGTCGCAATCAGGATTTCAATCTCTCCTTTTTCCTGCTCTGACAAGGACCTGGAAAAAGCTTCTAATTCCAAAACCGGTACGCCTGATAAATATTCCGCGTTCGCTCCACGCTCCGTTACTATGAAACAGCGGATTTCTTTTACAGGATATAGATTATGTATCGCTTCATAAGCCCCTAGGGCGATTCCCTGGGCACCATATATTGCCAGATCCATACAGTCGCTGCCACCTTTACTTCATTTCTTTTCCCAATCGATACGTCTGTGTATAACCATTGCGGGCCAGAACCATTTCAATCTCTTGATGGTATTTCGGTGTTGTAGAAATCAATACGACCGTATCCCTGTCAATCCCTATACTTTGGTCTACTTCCAGGATCGGGATATCCCCCATACAAGTCCAGCCGTTGTCAGGCTTTGTGACTAAAATGCATTCTATTTCTGCCTGGGGCCATTGTACCTCCATCTGCTCCAATACATTTCTGCCCACAACTCCCATTCCATAAATAATCACCCTGTTCTTTCCGGGCCTGTTGGATTCCATCCATTCTTTGAATTTGCGGACATATTGGTGAATGTTCGAAATAAACGGCAGATCCCTGTCAGCAAAATCATTCCATGCTCCTTTAAAGTGGTGCATGGCATATGTGGAATCCGTGATGTTGATTTCCCCGTTCCATGGATTCTTAGGGCAAAAATATTCTTCCGGGTAGACCGTAATATTCGGCAGTCTCTGAATCTCATTTTTGGGCTTCAATCCGCTTTCTACCATAATCTTTGTAACCGGCACCGTATTCGGAGTCAGATCCATTTCTCCCTGGCCGTTATAAAAGGAACGATCCGCATAATAATCCAGAAGTCTTTTAAAAAGGGAATTCCCCTTCTCACTCGCAAAAATCCACGCCCCGATACGCCCTCCGCTTTCAAATCCCGTAAAAGCCCGGTTCTCCAGCAGTGCATCGAAAGACTTCAATACCTCAATGTCACTGTCAAGATAGATTCCGCCTTCATGGTACAACGCATAGAGCCGGATATAGTCACTTACAAACGCATATTTTTTCCGTTCCATCGCCTGCCTGGTATACGTACATATGCCGCAGTCAAAGTTGTTTGTATCCCACAGCTTGATCTGATAATCCGGCATTTTTTCTGCCCACGAATCCATACATTTACGTATATCTTCCGGAAATGGCTCTCCACTCAGCCAGCAATAGTGAATGATTTTAGGTATACTCATACTTCACTCTTTTGCATCCTTTCGCTATCTGTCATAAAATTCAGTCCGTCAAAAAATACATTGACAATCAATCTATAAAATCTGATTATTCAGCTTATCGTATATTAGGATCTGGCCTTTTCGAATTCCCTGTTCTGTCAAAAATAACGCAATCTCCAGCAGAATTCTCTTGTCCTGTATCGAAATAATAAAACTGCCCTCCCTACCTGATTCCACTGCTTCATCAGGAGACAAGATCGTGCAGCCTGCTTCCGGGTCATAAACACCTGACTTATAAGAATCACACAGGATCAGTTTTTCTTCCGGGCAGCTTCTTTTTAACGCTTTATACAGCCGCATTCCCGCCGCCCCGGCTCCATATACCACATATTTTTCCCGGTATACTGACCTCTGTTCGACCTGTTCCAAAATATTACTGACAAGAGAAAACTGATATTTTCCGGCAGCTTTTTCTATGGAGTCGTAGCTGCTATCTCCTATGCCGAACCGATTCGCAATACTTTCATCAATCGTGTCGAACTGGTTTGCAATACTTTCATCACTTATACTGAATTGATTTGCGGTACTTAATTCATTTATGACTTTTTTCAATATTCTTAGATATTGCTCTTCCAGAGCTTTCGGCTGTAGCTGTTTCAGCCGTATATTCTGCCCATCTATGATTTCCTGTCTGTATGTACTGTTTTCCAGGACCAGATTCATTGTCCTGGCAACCGCTTCCGGGCTTCGGGTATGCACCAATACTCCGCTTCCTGCCAGCGTATCCGGAACTGCCGTACTTGCATGGGCGATGATTGGTATATGAAAATACATCGCCTCTACTAATGGAATACAGAATCCTTCATGTGCGCTCATGCAAAGATATAAATCCGCTATAAGATAATAAGCAAGATACTCACCAAATGAGACATGCCCCGGAAATACCACGTCCTCCGATACTCCCAGTTTTTCTGCGTATGCAAGCAGCGATGGGTAATAATTCCCCCCGCCGATACTTCCTATAAGAAACAGCTTCGCGTTTTTTTGGTATTGTTCTTTGTAGGCTGCAAATGCCGCGATAACATCCTCATGCTTTTTATTTGGATAGACTCTTCCGGTAAATAAGATATTTACGGAATCATTTCTGTATTTTTCAATAATCTCCTTTGACGGTTTCTGAGAGAACTGGCCAAAACGTACCAGGATCGGAAGTACAAATATATCTCTTGATCTCCATCCCATCTCCATCAGACATTTTTTGCTGTATTCAGAAAATGTGATGGCCTTGTCAAAATAGTCCGCGGTCTTCGCAGTGTCGAACAGTCCTGCGGAACACCAAATTCGTTTTTCTTCATCCGCTCCTTCTAAAAAATCCGGTTCTGTGATATTGTGGAAAATAAGAACCTTTTTACATCTAAGATGCTTAAGAATAGGATCTGTCAAAAGAGCCAGGTGATAGAATACTATTGTGTCACTCCCAAATTTCTCCGAATCAATGTCCTCATATTCCAGTTGTCTGTTGCAGATCTGCGTTTCATATCGATTTTTTTTGAAAAGCTCATCCATTGCGGCAATTACATTTCCTACACCATCACCACTTTTATAACCATCTACTACCTGTATAATCTTCATTTATGTTCCCCTTTCATTTTGCTTTATGGACAATAATTGCAAAGGAAGTGGCAATATATTCATCTAACTGCAAATTTAAATGGTAGGGGTCTGACTTGAAAGGTGGAATATCAACAAATAAATCTCCTTCATCACTTCCTCTGACAAATGAAGTTTCCATGTGATGTCCGTTTGAAGTAAACCAATCTCGCATTTCCTCAATATCTCTTCTGCGGAAAATAACGGATTTGCCATCTTCTACTGTATCATCATTTGAAATCAAGTTGAATTCAGTTGTATGTACTGCTATCCCGCCTGGCTTTAATACTTTAAGCATGTTTTTCAAAAACTTCTTGCTCTTGCTCAAACTTCCAACATGCTCAATCGCACAGCTTGACCAGCAAAAATCAAAGATTCCAAGATTATCTGGTAAACAATTCATATCAACATCTCGGTATCGCACATATTTTTGAAAAACGCTCTTTTCACAGAGATCTGGTTTATATAATTTCTCCAAATTTCCACCTGCATTTTGTCCTGTAGCTTCCCACTCTTTGGCGCTCTTTGCCGAAAGCGACAAATCCGTAGCCAATATATTTATCTTTCTGCCTGCAAAAAAACTAGGCAACGGTTCTAAACCTACCGCAAATCCAATTCCGGACTTATCTTCCTGTAGTATTCCATAGTTCTCTAACGTCTGAACAATATATACGAACTCCCAACTTTTTCTGTGTATTCCAGATGGCAAATGCATTTGTTCTGCAATTCTTAAAAAAGAGGGTGAATAGAAATCCTTTTGTGTACAGCAACGTGACACCCCTCCCCTTGGTGTCCCTTTTTCCAATTGTTGAAAAAGGCTTCTCTTCATGTCCAGATTCCAGAAATGCATATATTTTCTATAATTGTTTTCTTTTAGAAATGTCTTAAAAATTTCATAATTGTCTCGTGT
>VSNK01000098.1 GCA_009774255.1 Faecalicatena sp. | reverse complement strand
AGATTGTGAGATACATATTTGTTTTGTGCTGACTATTTTAGCGATATTACAATTTTTAAGCTGGTTAAGATCTATAGCTTTACAAAAAACGGGGCTGAAACACGATATCTGTGCAACAACCCCTTCAGCTTAAAATGAAATATCTACTTTTCCTTTTCTACCGCATGGACCGCTCCGGCTGCCGGCCTTTCGGTATCTGGCCGCAGATGGGTCACCGCAGCTTTGCCAGTACCGCAATTCCCTCTTTCCCGGGCAGCGGTACTGTCACCTTACCCTTGACACCTTCCATCACCTTCTTCCGTGTCATTTCCCATACATCGATCACTTCTACGTCATATGCCCCGGTATCCGGCAGTTCCAGTTCTCCCTGCCCTGCGCACTGCCTGCCCCAATATCTCAGATATGCCGCTTCCCCGCAGTGTCCCAGGATGACCCGTTCCTTGTCAAAGTGTCCCTGGGCGCGGACAGCCGATACCTCATGGAGCTCTTTCCCGATCATGTTCATGGCGTTTTCCAGCCATGAATCATCCGGAAGCCGGATCCCGCCTTTCTCGTAGGCCGTCTCTAAAAGACTTTTACTGTACTCCAGATTGCCCGGGAGCTCCTCAAGGACTGACTTAAGAAATGCGATCCGTTTTGGGCTCTCCCCTTTTAAGATTCCGCCTTTTGCCCACCACAGTACCTCATCCTCACTCAGAAAGGTTTCTCCATGCGTACAATATCCTCCCATGACGCATGCCGTCCAGAATCGGTTCACCAGTTCGAAGCCCGACAGGTTTCCCCAAGGATGCATGATATTTCCCTCATAGCAGCACTCGTCAAATACCACCGGCTTCTGATACTCCTGCTGGATCTCCGGAACACGCACCACATTGCTGTCCTGGATACTGCAGTGTGTGATATGTTTATCCGCAAAATCCCAGAACTGCAGGAAATTATGGTTGCTCAGCAGATGCCCGTACGGGTCGTTCTCATGGATAAACTGCGCGAAGTCATACCACCATTGCTTTGGAAAATGCTCCACCACTTCATATTCATTTGCCATACTCCACCAGAGATTCGGATAGGCGCAAAGCCTTCTCAATAAATAATCCAGGTACACCATGGCCTCTTCCTCCGAGAACTGCGAAAATCCCCAGCGGTCATATCCATGGAAGAGGATCAGGTCGCATTCGATGTCCATCTCCCTCAGTTCCCTGATCCGGTGCTCCAGCATATCCCAAAAGGCAAAGCAGGGCCGGTTGACATCCCATTTTCCATCTGTCTTTTCAAATGCGAACAGCTCCGGCTCGTTGTGGTTGAAGTCATAGCTTTTTGGAAAGACACACATACGGACTTTATTGAAGGGAGACTTGTGAAGCGTCTCCATGGTTTGATTGACTAGCGTTTTTTCCTGATGCACCAGGGCGTATACCGTGGTGCCGAAGGGCAGATATCTCCCACCGTTCTCATAATGAAAATGAAGGCCCTCTGCCTGCACCATGCCATGATCTTCGGCTTCGGCCGCGGTACATTGTGCTTCCCCGCATAGTTTTCCCTCCAGGGGGATGCTGCTGCGTACCGTCCATGTACAGGTTCCGGCTTCCCTTGGATAATAGCGGAGCTTGTAGGTTTGATCGCCTGCATAAAAACCTTTTACTGCTGTGGATGTCCCATTTAAAATAAATTCAGCCTCTAATTGGACTGCAACATGGGATTTCTCCGGCTCCTCACCGTGAAAAACCAGTTCAAATACTTCATACTGTTTCATACTTGTCCTCCTCTTTTTCGTCCTGAACTTCCAAAAAACGCAAACCGCTGGTTTCTGTTACCGAACTCCAAAATGTATATCTTCCAGGATCCACTTCCTTTTCCTTTCCATCGATCACAACAGTTGCCGGAACCTCCGTTTCAATCTCATACCGGATGCGGTTCCCTGTGTGTATCCATCTGCTTGAGATCCTTCCGTTCCTTGTATCCAGGCTTCCCTCTAACCAGTCCAGCCTTTGATCCGGCTTCGGGGCAATCCTTGCCTTCGTAAATCCCGGCTGCGCAGGCCGGATTCCAGCCGCCTCTTCGTACACCCAGTCCAATACGGCGCCGTAAGAATAGTGGTTAAACGAATTCATATCCTCACTCCAGAACTCTCCATTCTCCATGATTCCGTCCCAGTGCTCCCAGATCGTAGTCGCTCCCTTGCTCACCGGATACAGCCACGACGGATATTCCTCCCGCAGCAGCAGACTATATGCGAGCTCCGTATGCCCATACCGACTCAGGCTGTGAAGAATGTAGGGCGTTCCTACAAATCCGGTGCGTAACTGCAGACCGTCCTTTTTTACCAGCTCCGCCAGTTCGTCTGCTGCCTTCTGCGGATCCTCCGCCAGTTCAAACTGAATGGCAACCGCATATTCCGTCTGTGTATGATATTGAGGATACATTTCCCGGAATGCTTTTACGATCTGCTTGTGCAGCATCCGATACTCATCTACATCTTCACCGAGCACCTCTCCTGCCTTCACCACGAGACTGGCCGAATATGCATAAAATGCGGTTGCGATCAGCTCTTCCCTGCTGCTCCCTTTGTAGCTTCCCTGGGGTGCATCCAGCCCCAGCCAGTCTCCAAAATGTTCCCCGCCGCACCAGCAGCCGGGCCTGGTTGTCGTATCCGTGATATAATCCACCCATTTCTTCATGCTTGGGAACTGCTCTTGTAAAACCTCCCTGTTTCCATAGGTCTCATAAATCTGCCACGGGCAGATCGTTACGGCATCGCCCCATGCCGCGCTTGGCACAGCGCCCCGAAGGTAGTCAGGGATGACCATTCCTATCGCGCCGTTTTCCTGCTGATCAGCCGCCATGTCATGAAGCCATTTCCTGAAAAAACGTTCCACGTCATAATTATAGCTTGCCGTCTTTACAAACACCTGCGCATCCCCCGTCCATCCCAGCCGTTCGTCACGCTGCGGACAGTCTGTCGGCACATCTAAAAAATTCCCCTTCTGTCCCCAGAACACATTCGAAAATAACTGGTTTAGTTTCTGGCAGGAGCTGGATAAATATCCTGTCTGTCGGATATCGGAATAAACCGCGATTGCCGAGAACCTGTCCGCCCGGACCTCCTCCGGAAATTCTTCCAGCTTTATGTATCGGAATCCATAAAAGGTCACGACTGGATGCCAAGTCTGCAGCCCCGCTTTACAGATATAGTTGATTTCCGATTTTGCGCTTCTGTAGTTGGCGTTATAAAAATTTCCTTCCTGATCCAGCACCTCGCCATGCAGGAGACGGATGCGGTCTCCTTTACAGGCATCCACGGTAAATTCGACATAGCCCGTCACTTCCTGCCCGAAGTCTAAGACCGTTTCTCCTGCGGGTGTATGAAGCACCTCCTGTACCGCGATCCTCTCCTTTTCTCTGATCTCTTCCCCCTCCTGGGGGATCAAAATATCCTTTGGCCACGAAAATGCCCTTGCATTCTGCCATTCCTCCGGCTCATAAGTGGCGTCATATGTCTCCCCGTCATAGAGATCATTCCATCGGATGGCGCTTTCTCTGCAAAGCCAGGATTCATCTGTTGCGATTTTTTCCTTGCTTCCGTCTTCATACTCCAAAGCGATCTCCGCCAGGATTCCATTGGGCCGCCCCATCCGTTCCTTCTTATCCGGCAGATCCATAAATCCAGGCATTCTTGACGAAAACCAACCTTTTCCAACTGTCACGGACAGCTGGTTTTCGGCTGAGATCCATGGTGTAATATCGTACTGCTGGTATTGCAGACGCTTTTCATAAGCAGTCCATCCCGGAGCCAAGACATAATCACCGATCCTTTTTCCATTGATGGATGCCTCATATACTCCCAATGCTGTGATTACAAGTGACGCATGCAATATCTTCTTTTTCGTTTTCCATTCCCTTTGAAATTCCAATGCCGCATGACCATGATCCTGCGGTGATTTGATCCATTTTCCTGTAAATTCCATATGACACCTCTTGATATTTTAGTGTTCTGAACCGTCGTTTTCTTCCCAAAACCTTACCGCGCGTTCCAGCCACCCTTCGGCAGCCGTGCCGGTTCCAAGCCCCCAGCCATGATCCTTCCCGGGAAATACTTCATACCTGCTGGGAACTCCCTGTTCCCGTAGCGCCTCCGCCATCATCCGGGAATTTTCAATCGGAACTGCTTCGTCTCCCTCCGTCTGCCAGATATATGTTTTCGGATATTCTGCTGAGACCTGTTTTTCTACGGAATACAATTCCTGCATTTGCTCATCCGTACACAGCGCTCCTAATAAATTGGTCCTGCTGCCCTCATGTGTCTTTTCCCCCATTGTGATGACCGGATAGCCAAGGATCAGCATCTCCGGCTTCGGAAGCCCATACCGGCGGTATCCTGTTGATTCTGTACCAAAGGAGGCAGCCAGATGCCCGCCTGCGGAAAATCCAACCACAGCATATTGTCCTTTTTCGACACCAAATTCTTTCGCATGCTCCTGGATAAACTTTATTGCCTGGGCCAGATCATCTAATGGATTCGGCTGCCCGGCGTATTTTCCTGTCCGATACTGGAGCACAAAAGAAGTATATCCCAGATCATGAAGTGCCTTTGCAACGGGAAATCCTTCCGCAACGGAGCACACATTCTCATAGGCTCCTCCGGGACAAATGACCACGAACTTTCTCTGTCCCCTCTCGGCGGGAAACGCAAAGAGTCCCGTCCCGCTTTTTCCATCCTCCCGGTCTTTCCAGATATCATAAACTATCGTTTCTTTTTGTGCTCTTTCTGCCAAAAATTCCAGGCCGCCTGCCATGGACTGCAGGTTCCATGCGGTAAAAATACCGGTAATCTCTTCCAGTGTCAGCTCCTTAAATTTTCTTCCCCGTATGATTGTGTCTAATTTTTTCCTGATATCCGGATCCGGGAAAAAACTGGTATTCAAATACTCCATCGGGCTGACCATATATTCTCTTGATTCCAGCCGCGCCGCGCATAAAACCTCCTGCAGAGTACTGTCCTTTGTTACATGGAAATTCTTGCTGTGCTCCGCGATCTTTCTCTCTATATACCGGATCATATATTCCTGCCCATCCGTATCACTGGCAGCAAACGCATGCCGTCTTCCCGGAAAACGCTTTCCGGTCACCTCTGCTCCCGCCTGCATCAGCTTCTTCGCATATTCCTCCCCCTCATCTCGCAGGGAGTCGTTTTCAGCCGTAATGATCAGCGCGTCCGGCATTCCCACAAGTGCTTCCACGGGCAGCCAGTAAGGGGATATCCTTTCATCCTTCAAACCAATCTTATCCCTGCAGTAGCTGACCGTAAAGATTCTCACTGCTTCCGGTTCTACGGCGCCTTCCGCAAAATACTTGTCTTCCGGCATGGTGGCAAAATCCAGCGGAGGGCAGTTCAGAACCTGTGCGATAAATGAAAACTTCCTCTGTTCCTTCAGCATCCGGCAGACTGTTGTCGCGATATTTCCACCGGCACTGTGGCCTCCGATCAGCATCCGGTTTCTGTCAAACGGAAATTCTTTTTCATGCTCCCACAGATAGACCAGCATGTCGTAGATATCCTCCTTGTCCGCCGGACACAGGTATTCCGGCGCCAGGCGGTATTCCATATTGACGACCCAGATCCCCAGCTCCTGATGCAGCCTGTTACAAAATTCGGCATCATTCTCTGCATAGCCTGCAACAAATCCGCCGCCATGGATATTAAAAAATACCGGAGCCCCCTGGTCCCCGCTGTAGATCAGCACTTTTCCCTCCCCTGCACGGGTCGGTATCTTATATTCCTCCCCAAAATCTGCGGTACTGTTTTCTATAGCTTCCTGATTTTCTTTACGCATTGCGTTGACCATTTCCCATAGTCTTACTTCCATTTTCTCGTTGTCTACTTCACTCATTTTTTCTCTTCCTTTCCAATAATGGCACTCCCCTAAGTATTGGGACTTGTGAAATGTTTATTTGTGGTATTTCCTGTCGCTATATATCTGATTCATTACGCCTGACCGGTCATCCTCACCTGAACCCTGTACGCTTTCTTCTCCCCCGATTCCAGGAATTTCAGCATCCCTGTCCTGCGCATTACGTCCCGCCCATCCGGCAGGCAGTTGCCGCATTCCAGACCCAGAACGTAATCCCGGACACCCATCATCTTCCATTCCACGAATCCGTCCAGTTCCTTTGGGTCAAACCGGATTTCCAGCCCCTGCTTCAGCTTCGGCTGATAGATAGAAGCCCTTCCTTCTCCATCGAATCGATGGTAATAGCACCGCTCCACATATCCTGCTTCCGGTTTCACCATATGCATCCAGTTCTCCATATCCGCCGCCGCATGTGCATCCCTTGGCGTAACCTCTACGGAAGGGATCTCCACCCGGCTGTCCTCGTCCAGGAGCGGATACCCCATATTCATATGGTACAGGATCTCAAGGGGCTGCCTGTCATCTCCCGTATTCTCGATCGTGTCCTGTATGGTAAACGCGTTTTCTTCCAAGCTGACCCGCAGCTCCCGATTCAGGCGGAGCTTTGGCGCAAAAATGCCTTCATCCTTCACAACCGCCCGCACTATGAGCTCTCCATTTTCCTCAAACCAATACACCTGCTCCGCCGGAGTATTGGCGATAGAGCCATGCAGGGGCAGTTCTTCCCCCTCGTCCACACAGGGTGAGCCCACTGCCCGCAGGCCGCAGGTGGTCAGGAATCCGGCTGTAAAGGATTTCAGCCACCCTGAGCCCTCCGATTCATAATAGGCCGGAGCCACATACCCACAGGGTGAAAAATAAGACATATTGATTCCACGGAACCGAAGCCTGGAGATATCCGCCGCCCGGTCCGGGGATACGGTCAGTTCCAGACCTTTTCCATTGTTGATCTCCAGCAGGCGCATGCCGTCGCCCTTCCCGCCCACAAGCCGGTGTTCCTCTATCCCATAACACTGGGAATCATGTCCGATATATGGATTCATATCATACCTCACTTTCTTATTTCTGCTATATACAGCGTCCTGCATAGCGCAGAAACATCCGCTGCCATGCAGGAATCCAAAAAATCTTCTTTCTAGTACTTTTTTGTATAGTTGGGTGCTTATACTAACGGCCTTACCGCCTGATACAGTTCTCGGTACTTTTTATAAATTTCCTGATACTTTTCATGCATCTTTTGTCTTGGCTCATACACCTGCCGCGTCTCTACCATATGCGCCGCCGCATCCTCCAAATCCGCAAAGCATCCCACTGCGATCCCCGTCAGCATGGCGCTCCCCACCGTCCCTGCGTCTGCGGTCTTCAAGGCGGTGATCGGAATATTGAGCATATCCGCCTTCATCTGCATCCAGATTTTTGATCTTGCCCCGCCTCCGGTGGCATGGAGCATCTTATAGTGGACGCCCGAGTCTTTTAAATGTTCCATATTCAGGAGCATCTCATAAGCCACGCCCTCCATACATGCCCGGTAAATGTCGCTCACGGCGGTTCCCATCTGCAGTCCGATGACGGCCCCTTTTGAACCGGTATCCATATAGGGCGTTGCCGCTCCCGCGAAATGAGGAAGCACCAGGATTCCTGTAGGCGCGTCGGAATCTGCGCCCGCCGCCCGGAACTGTTCTTCCAGATACGCATTGACCGAAATCCCCTGCTCCTTCGCAAGCTCCTTTTCCTTCTTTGCCAGAGTATCCACGCACCATTGGATCAGCGCGCCTCCGGTATAGGAAAACGCGTAGCACACATATTTTCCCGGGATCACATAGGGCACCACCGAATAATACCCGTCATACATGACTTTCGCATCCGGCAGCCTGTCGAATACCGGGGTCACACATTCCACCGTACCTGCCCCATCCACCGCCGTGTCGGAGTCAAATACCCCGGCTCCTACCGCGGCCGCCACCTGGTCATGGCTGACGGATACGATCTGAACCGATTGCGTAAGGCCCGTCTGTTCCGCGATCTCCCTGCGCAGATTCCCCGCAGAGGTCCCGGTGGGCACAGGCTCTGACATGAGTTCCATATCAATCCCCGCTTCCCGGAAGATTTCCCTGCTCCATTCCAGAGCCGTGATGTCAAATGCCATGGTTCTTGTGGCCAGGGAGTAGTCGATCTGCGCCCTCCCGGTCAGTTGGAAGACCACGTAATCCTCCATCAGGAAAATATGCTTCGCCTGCCGGTACACCTCCGGGCGGTTTTTCTTCATCCACATGAGCTTGGAAATGCTGTACATTTCATGGGGACGCAGCCCTGTGATGGAAGCGATGCGCATACTGCCAAGTTTATCTTCCAGCTCTCGGCATTCCTTTGCTCCCCGCGGGTCTGTATAGAGCATGGCAGGGTGCAGAGGCGTTCCGTTTTCATCCGCCAGCACAAAGCTCTCCCCAAAACTGGTCACGCCGATCCCTGCGATATCCGGGTATTTCTCCCCCATCTCCTTCATGACGGCAAGGACATTGTCCATGAGCACTTCTGCGTCCACCTCATGCTCCGAGCTGCTGCGCTTCACCGGGTAATCCCGGTATGCGTGATCCAGATATGCGCCTGTCCGGTCAAATACCGTCAGCTTACAGCCTGTCGTTCCGATATCTAATCCTGCTATTTTCATTTTCTCTCCATTCTGCCGTTCCTAAAGGCTTATCAGTCAATCTCCACCCACTCATAGTGCAGATAGGTGGTAAATGCCTCTTTCAGGATTTCCTTCATGTGCCCCATCCCGACAGAGGTGTGATGCTTGAATCCGCCCCTTGCCAACCGGATCAGTTTGTTCTGCAGATCCGGGATCTCGCAGACACCGCCGCATCCGAAAAACGCGTCCTCGATCGGGTCCTCCGTAAATTCCGCCTCGCTTGCATATACCACGATCTTCCCGTCCTTGGTCTGACAGTTGGAAATGGTGGTCGGAAATGCTTTGATCCTCCCCTCGTTGCAGCCCCATCCGGAACCCGGGTCCCCCTTTGCGAACATCTTATGCTCCGTCACAGTCCCTTTTCCGGCCATCAGCCCCTGGGCCACAGGACCGCAGTGGAACAGAATCACTTTATTCTCATCGTCCCCGTAGTTATTGTTCCAGTCCAATACGGCCGTGGGCTGCTCGCTGGCCAGCTTCATGGCGCGCATGGTCAACGCGGAGCACATGTCGATCTCACAGGAAGCCACGATTCCCCTGTCGTTCAATTCACTTAAAAGAACGCAGGGACATACCCTCAGATAAGTCTCCATCTCGTTCCAGCAGCGCAGCGTCAGCGCGTCAAGATGGTACTCCTCAATATACTCGTCCAGCACGACTCCTACTTTCGCAAGCGTAGACATATTGGACTCCGGTACATGGGAAAAATCAGTGTAATTCTTCAAGGCTTCTGTCTTTGCAAGCACTTTGCTGTCATCATCCGCCTTTTCCTTCACTTTAGCGAACAATTCAGACAAGTCAAAGGATTCCACATTGATCCCGTACTTCTGCAGAGTAATCTCGTCAAACCGCACCGTCTTGAACGCCGTGGTCCTGGCTCCGATACAGCCCACGTTGAACCGCTTCATACCGTTTACCACCCGGCAGACTGCCGCGAAATCCCTCAGATTCTGTGCAAATGCCTCCGACAGCGGGTGTACCACATGGGGCTTCATCACAGTAAAAGGAACCTGATACTGTGTAAATACATCGGTCACGGAAAATTTCCCGCAATAGGCATCGCGTCGGTGCGCGAAGTCCATCTTCCCGATCTCGTCCGGATAAGCTTGCATCAGGATCGGCACCCCGGCATCCTGCAGCGCCGTGATTGCTCCGTTTTCGTCCGCGAAGATGGGCATGGAGAAGATAACACCGTCATACTGTCCCGCATGCTCTTTGAGCCATTTTGCGTAAAGCAGCCCTTCGTCTCTCGACTCCACCCCGCCGTACCGGGTCAGCTCCGCGTCCATTGCAATATAATCATACCCCGCGTCTGTCACGGCCCTGATCATGTCCTCCCGCGCGCCGTAGATCAGTTCCCCCGGCATGACCCCCCTGTTGCAGAAGCAAAGTGCAAATGTCATTTTTTTCATATTCATTGTCCTCCTTGAAAATAGATATTCTTCCGCCTGCCCAAAACAGTATTCCTGACATATTTGCCAAGGCTGCTATTTGTGGACCGCCGTGCCATTTATAACTTCATCTTATATGTCCCCTGATACAAAATATATAGACTTTTGTCCGTTTTACTTTGAATTTGTCCGCTATTGATGTATAATATTTATAATATGGTTTTCAAACCACACTCCACCGGAAAGGAACTCCCTCATGATATCCACCTTCAATCTTCGAAAATTGAATGATCTGCTGAAAGATTTTTACACATTAACTCAAATACGTATTACGGTCTTTGACGACACATTTAAAGAATTGACCGCCTACCCGGAGCATATCGCACCTTTCTGCCAGATAATCCGCACCAGTCAGGAGGCTTTGGATGCGTGTCTCTGCTGTGACAAGAACGCATGCGAACAAGCTTCCCGCCAGCATGCCCCCTACACGTACTGCTGCCATGCGGGTCTGAGTGAAAGTATTGTTCCCATCTACCTTGGAAATATCGTGATTGGATATCTCTTTTTTGGGCATGTATTTTCTTATCCGACCTATGAAGAAGGATGGGAATGCATCAGGGAACGCTGCCTTCCCTATGGGTTGGATATGGATGCTCTGAAAGCCGCCCTGTACCAGCAGCCCGTGATCTCTGAGGAATATATCTCTTCCGCATCCCACATCATGCAATCGGTCGCGACATATCTGTGCATGGAACGAATGGTCAGTCTGCACCAGAAAGAGCTCCCGGTACAGATTGACGATTATATTACTTTACATTATACGGAAAATATCAGTGTGCGCACGATCTGCGAACACTTTCAGATTGGAAGGACTCTGCTCTATGAAATCGCAGAGCAGAATTATGGGATTGGAATTGCAGAGCATATCCGGAATCTGCGGATTGAAAAGGCAAAAATACTGCTGACCGAGCATCCCGAACTGCGGATCAGCGAAATTGCCGCTGCATGCGGATTTGAAGATTATAACTACTTTATCACTGTATTCAAACGATTAGTTGGAAAACCTCCCAGACAGTTCCGGCAAAATGAATCCCCTTAATACGTGAAGTTTCATTATTATTTCTTGGTATGCCGCACAGCGCTCTCCCCGAAGGTTATTTGTTTTATAGGAGAATTCAGAGCATTTTCCTATAGAACAAAAACATCCGCCAGATTTTCCCTGTCAGATGTTTTCTTCCGCACCTTATTCGATTGCCCAGTCCTCCACTTCCAGATTTTGTACCCGGAGGAACTCTCTGGTATGATTTGTGATCAGAACCATGCCTTCCGATCTTGCATGCCCGGCGATCAGCATATCCATCGGAACGATCGGCGTTCCTTTTCTTTCAAGTTCTACTCTGACCCTGCCGTATTCCTCTGCCGCATAGTGATCAAATTCCAGAATGGAAATGGCGGAAAGGAACATGGTAAGGGCCACGCGGTTTCTTTCCCTGGCCTGGCTCTTCTCCACACCGTGCATCAGCTCCCCGTAAGTAATTGCGGAGATACACAGTTCATCCGGATCGTGCTTCAAAAAATTCTTGATCACTGCCTCCGGCTTCTGTTTGATCGTATAAATACAAATATTCGTATCCAGCATATATTTCATAACAATTCACGCTCCTGCACAGCAGGCTGTTCCCGTCCGTTGGACATAAAATCATCCGAAAAAAGCTCAAAGCTGCTCAGAAATCCGGACCACTTGTTGTCCTTTGGCATCAGAATGACAATATCCCCCATCTTGCTGACCGCCACTTCATTCCCTGAAAAGCGACACTCCTTTGGCAATCGAACCGCCTGGCTCCTGCCATTTTCAAATAGCTTCGCAGTCATCATAGCAATGCACCTCCTATGCTCTTAATATATATCATAATATATACCATGTCAAGGGGCACAGACATGTTCTGCACTCAACTCAGAAAACAGTTCAGATAATCAAGATTCTGCTTAGTGTACATTGTAAAACCAACCGTATATCTGATTCAGAGCTACAGGTAGACAATATCATCTGTTCAGGAGCTTTCACTTTTTCTTCCTGTCTAATTTCATACACTGAATCCCTTACAGATACCTGCCTGCACTCCACAATCTCACACTCCAACACACGATCCGACAGATACAGCAGCACCTTTCCCTGCTCGTTCCTGAATTCCGCGAAAGCCTGCCACTGGCAGCCTTTCTGCATACGATGGTATTCAAAGCGGCAGACCACAGATCCGTCTGCCCTTTTATGTTCCATACAAATGAAAAAACTGCCATACCAACGCTTTCCCGTCAGTATGGCAGTTTTTTCTCATTTTCGCATCTTAATTTATGTTTCCCAGTTTCTTCTTATTTTCAGAACCTTTTCCTGCGGATACGGATGATGACAACTACAATCCCCACAAGAGCCGCAACAAGTACCATGATCGGAATCCAGAGATTCGTCGTATCTCCTGTTTTTGGCACATCAGGCGTTTTGGGCTCCTCTGGTTCTTCCGGCGTCCCTGGTATTTCGGTCAGCCTGATGGTCTGGCTTTTTGCCTCAATATCCTCATGACTTGCTATTTCGGTCTCTTTCTCTTCTTTCCCGTCCTTTCCCGTGACGAACAGCTTCTCAAATACCACCACATCATGGTCGCCCAGCCCGGTGGCATCAAAAGTAAAGGGGACGTCTAAAGTTCCTTCGGCGGTTTCAGGCCGGAAGGTGGTCTCCGCTGTGACGGGCTTTCCATCTGCCAGCACTTCCTTTCCTGTCTTCTGATCCATCAGGGTTCCGACCAGGCAGTAAGTGTACTCTCCGACCATCAGGCCTTTAAAAGCAACCGTATCTATGATCTGAGTCTCTTTTTCTGCCAATGCCTCCTGGTCCCCGTCCTTCCCGTCTTTAGCCGTGGTGCCAATCTCCGGAAAATAGATACTCTGTTCCGGAGAATCAATGTCCGCATGGACAGCGATTTCTTTGCCCTCCTGGGAAACAGATTCAAATGCAACAATGGTTTTCCCCTTCAATGCGCTGGCATCAAAGGTAAAGGAGAGCTCCACGCTCCCTTCCGCTTCTTTCGGTGTAAATTTCAGTTCCGAGGTGATGGGCTTCCCATCCACCTGCAAAGGCTGACCGTTCTCTTTGTCCATCAGGGTTCCGGTCAACTGGTATTCCTTTCCCGGAACCAGATGATACGATACGGTATCCGTAATCGTCAGTTCTTTTTTCGGCGGCGCCATCTGGCTTCCCGTTTCCGGGCAGATCGCTTTCGTGCCGATCTCCGAAAAATAGATGCTCTGGGGGACAGATTCAATATCCGCATGGACGGCGATCTCTTTTCCCTCATAGGATACGGATTCGAAAGCGACCACCGTTTTCCCGGCCAATGCACTGGCATCAAAGGTAAAGGAGAGTTCCACGCTCCCCTCTTCCTTTTCCGGCGTAAAGATCTGTTCTGCGGTGATGGGCTTGCCATCCACAAGCAATGGCTCTCCGGTTTCTTTCTCCATCAGCGTCCCGGTCAGCTTATATTCCTTCCCCAGAACTAAACGGTAGGAAACCGTATCCGTAATGGTCAGGTCTTTCTTCGGCGGTGCCGTCTGGCTTTCCGTTTCCGGGCAGATGGCCTGGGTGCCGATCTCCGGGAAATAGATGGTCTGCGGCTCGTCTTCGATATCGGTATGAACCGCAACCTCCTTTCCCTCATAGGATACGGATTCGAAGGCCACCAGCGTTTTCCCCTGCAGGGCGCTGGCATCAAAAGTAAAAGAAAGCTCTACTGTCCCTTCCGCTTCCTCCGGCGTAAAAGTCAATTCGGAAGTGACCGGCTTTTCGTCAACCAGCAGCGGCTCCCCGGTCTCTTTATCCATCAGGGTTCCAGTCAGCTTGTATTCTTTTCCGGGAACCAGATGATAGGATACGGTATCCGTAATGGTCAGGTCTTTCTTTGGCAGCGCCATCTGGCCGTCTTTCAAATACCCTTCCGGCGCTTTGATCTCCTCCACTTTATAGTGGCCGTATGGCAGGGTATCTTTTTCGGTGGATGCCAGCCCGTTTTGATCAGTCTTGATCGTGACCACGCTCTGGCCTTGGGAATAAGTCTTTCCATCCACAACCACCGGATATTCGCTCAGTGTCGTAATGGAAAACTCCGCATGTTCCAATGTTGCGCCGCCCTGTGCCTCCGGCTTTTTCGTCTCCAGATCCCGCTTTTGGATCTTCACGCCGCCGCGGATTACCTGATTGTAAAAGGATGTTTCCTCGGAAGAAAGATCCACGATCTTGCCGTTTTCACTGATATCAAACTCCATCGGCTCCATGGTTGTACTAAGGTAACCTTTCGGCGGTTTGGTCTCTTCTATTTTATAATGGCCGTATGGCAGCGCATTGTTTGCGGTGGAAACCGCGCCCGTCTGGTCTGTCTTGATGGTCAGGACGACCTGCCCTTTTTCATAGAGCTGATTGTTCACGAAAACCGGATGCGCGCTTAAATTGGTGATGGAAAATTCCGTACCTTCCAGAGTCGCGCCGCCCTGGGGCTGTGCTTCTTTCGTCTCCAAATCCCGCTTCTGGATCTTCACGCCGCCGCGGATGACCTGGTTGTGCATGGATACGGCATCGCCTGTCAGGTCTACGATCTTTTTATGTTCCGTGATGTCAAATTCCACCGCACGGGCACCGTCTTTTAAATACCCTTTCGGCGGATCGGTCTCCTCAATCTTATAATGGCCGAAGGGCAGCACATTGTCTGCCGTGGATGCAAGCCCGGATGCGTCCGCCGTGAGGGTCAGGACCGTCTGCCCGTTGGTATAAGATTTCCCGTTGACCAGCACCGGGTTGCTGTTTAAGGATACCACGGCATATTTTGTATTTTCCAAAGCAGCATTTCCCTGTGCTTCTGCGGCTTTGGTTTCCAGATCCCGCTTCTGGATCTTGACCCCGCCCCGGATGACTTTATCGGAAACCGAATACCGGTTTGCGCCAGTAAGGACAGCATTGTTCCCACTCTCCGTGATCTGGGTTACGTATAATCCGGTCAGCTTCTGAGAGCCGCTGCTTGCCTGCAGGTAGGCGTCCTCTAAAAGATACCCCTGCGGAGCCTGCTTTTCTTCCACGGTGATCGTGCCGAGGGGAAGGATTGCTTTTCCGCCCTGGGTATAAAACGCATCTCCGGACACCTTGTAGGCATCGCTTAAAGCCGTCACATAATGGGTTTTTCCGGCGCTGTCTTTTTCCGCCTTTGTCTGGGTCACCCAGGTACGGGTGGGATTTGCGGGCAGGTTTTCCTTTGTGTAATAGCCAGCATAATATTTCCACTCAAATCTTGCGCCTGCGAGGGAAGCTGCCCCCTGGGGAATGCCGTCCTTTAATTCCATGTCAATCTTCAAAATCTCCAGAAGGGTGTCGGTGACTTTTGGCTGGTCCTGGACATTTAAAACAGCTGTGCCGCTCGTGGTGACATTCAAGGTATGGATCTGTGTATCCAGCTGGTATCCCTTTGGCGCAGTGGTCTCTTTCACATAATAGGAACCCTCGTTTAGTTCCATGGTTCCGCTGTTCCCGCTCCCATCGGTGGTAAGTGTCCCCACCCGCTGCGAGCACCCACGGTCAGAATACACGGTATAAACAGCACCGCTCAGGGAATAGCAGCCGTTGCCGTCTGTAATGGCGGGGACGGCGCTCGTTTTCTTCAGTTTCCCTTTGCCGGGGAGCGGTTCTGCAAAAAACTGGCCCACGTCCTGCCCGTTTCCCTTATAAATGTATCCGTAACAGCGGTATTTCCCGGCATTCTTCCGGGCAAAATCCGCTGCCTTCGCATAGACGTCATCCTGCACATTCTGGGGGATGATCTCATATCCGGCATGGGTGTTGCTGCAGTTCCAGCCAAGATACGTGCTGAGCCGCCGCCAGAGGATGCACTGCTCCAGAAGATATTTCTGTTCCCTGGACAGCGGATTGGAGGCCGCATACTGCCGGATGTATTCCAGGCAGAGGGCGATATCCGTGATCTGTTCCTGGGACATTTCCGTAGCTGCGTCATGCTTTGTTTTATAGCCGGATTCAAAATCTATATTGATATCAATACAATAAACGGTTTCACTCCCGGCTGTCATAATGCGCTCGTTCAGATGGACAAGCTCCGCCCCATTGTCCGCGACCTTGATCACGGTGCCTGCCAGGTCTACGTCATCCACATACACCTGATCGGCTGCATAAGCAGTGGAACTGCCGGGCAGGGCTGTGATGGTCAAAATGAAAGCCAGAATGCTTGTAATCAGTTTTTTATACTTTTTCATAGTGACATTTTCCTTTCTTTGTTCCACTTCTGGAAACTTACAAAAAATGAGGCTCCCAGAAGGCATTTCCTGTAACCTTGCTACTCTAAAACGCTGCGTCTTCCAACGCATCTTTACAGCAGTTCTTTCTCTGTCTTTTTCAAAGGTCCGGTCTTTTCACCGGCGGGTCTCGTATCCACATGGTTCTTTCCTCCTTCCCCTGGCCCCCTCATCAGGCCATGCAAAAAAGGAACTGCACATCCGCAGTTCCCCTTTTGCATGATCTGATCATTTCTGGCCTGATCAATGCATCCAAATATATAAAATTCGATTGGCTCCTATCCTCCTGTTTTGGGGAGACATATTGGTTGCTCCATTCCCGTCCTTGATTTGTTCCCAACCATCACTTATGCCGCTTCCCGCCCATACTCCTGGGGGCAGCCTGACAGCTCCCAGTCATCGATCCCTTTATAATTTCCCTGCCACATACCGTCAGCATCCAGATCCCATGCCATGCGGCTGCAAGTCAGGGAAAACTTCCTGCATATTTCATAGAGTTTGACGCATCTAAATTGTACCCCTTGTCAAGGACATTTTTCAAATTAATACATAGGGAACGTATGTTTGTAAAATATTCTTTCTATAATACCTCAGCAATCTTATCCTCCAGGTCATCTATCGCAGACAAAAACTCTTCACGTATTTCCTCTATCTGTGTGGACAGATCTTCTAAAAGATCCCTCATCTCCTCATATTTCCTCTCTCGCCTCTCCTTGGGCCTTATCATCTTTCTTTTCCTCCTTGCCCCCCGCCTTACTACGGCTGTCACATTTGTCTTTCCTTCCCGGCTCTTTTATGACTCCTCTCAGCGGATAAACCCCTGTCGTTATGTATTTATAATACTCATTTGGCGACAGCTTC
>VSNK01000097.1:6554-17197 GCA_009774255.1 Faecalicatena sp. | reverse complement strand
TTTATTACCGCTGTTTATCGGCATCGCCCCCACCATCCAGGTTGTGATTGGTCGGGGTGTGACATGTAACGACAGATTAACCCCGGAAATAAGATGGGTACTCCTGGCGCAAATCCGCCTCATCAATTTTATAGCGTTTCAGATGCTTTTCCATGAGCCGTACGGCATGCTCCGGTTCTCCGTTTTTGATGGCTTCCAGGATCGCGGCATGGTCTGATACGATTTTTATATCCTTGACCACAGACAAGGACATGCTTCTCACCCGGTCAAAATGAATGAACATGCTGCCCATTAAAAGATACACATGCGGCTTTTTTGCAATCTGAAATAGCTGCTGATGAAAGCTGTCATCCATTTCAAGCAGCTTGTCCGGCGAATGCCTGTCCAGATAAAATTTCTGTAGCTGCACATTTTCCTCCAGCTCGTTATACTGTTCGTCCGAAAGCTTCCCGCAGATGCTTTCAACGACCGCGCATTCCAGCGCGTTGCGCATAAAATACGCTTCTTCTACCCAGTGATAATCGATCAGCGCCACCTTGCTTCCGCGCTGCGGAAAGACTTCAACCGCCCCTCCTTTCGTCAGTTCGATCAAAGCCTCCCTTACCGGGGTGCGGGATAAGCCAAGTTCGTCAGCCAGCTCTTTCTCACTCAGCATACTCCCCGGAGCCAGCTCAAGACTGATAATATTCTCCCTTAACATCCGAAAAGCATAATCACGCCCAGTCTCTTTCGGATCACGTTCCGTTACGCGCATATACTCCTGTCACCTGATTACTGTTTTCCTGTTTCGTACCATTTCCTGATTTACAGTAACACATTCCTTTCTTTCATTTTTGTCCATGATGATGGACCGGATTTAAACAGTGTACCATATTTTTTGAGAGTGTGCTATATCGATTATTTTTTACATCATCAGTGCCAATTTTTATGAAGCGCTGACCGGCCTGAACCTTGACTCGGATGGAGCGAATATAGAGTTTGCTGCGGAATGGTCACCGACAGTAGCAAACAGGAATGGTATCAAAGATAAGATATTGCTGACCCATGATTATTATCAGCCGATCGATACCGCGGCAAGGAAGTTAAAGGAAAAAAGATACCTCAACGAAAATCCTCGGGAGAATCAACCGTTTAGAATCCGCACCGGATGTGTCAAAAAGGAAGTTTGGAAAAATTACGGTGGTCTATCTTGACGAAAATGATAAAAAAAGAACTGCGGCAGTGCAGCTTGAGAAGGAGGATTATTACAGGGCAATTGAGGCGCATGAAAAAGGTCTTTATGTGGAAAATAAAGCCCCAGATGAATCAATAAGTGAATCAATAAATGCTGCTTTAAATTTGGGCGAATGCCCGTATGGTCATCAGGGGCTGCCTTTGGCTATAAGAAACTGTAGAAAAATAACTATACATCCGTAATTTGTATAACTTGTTTTTCTACAGTTCCTGACATTACACATCAAATCAACTCAATCGTCACCTCATCCGGCAGCACAACCCAGTTCCCTTTGACCCGGCGGCAGCCGAATTCCTCCGCACGGGCGATCACCGCTTCTTTATCCTCCGCGGAAATCGCAAGATGGTCATATAACGTCCCCGCAGCGGGTGTGTCCGGTGCCTCGTTCAGCTGGATTCCTTCATGGAACCAGATCTTCCGTTCCGGAGCATCTCCGGTCGTTTTTCGGACAGTCATTTCAAAAACCTTTGTAAAAAAATCCAGATACCAATCCAATCGGTCCACGGATAATGCGATGTGATGCAGCGTATACTTCATAAAAATTCTCCTTTCTATGTGTTTGTCCTTCTGAGTACTCTTCTTTCTAAATGTTTGTCCTTTTGAGTACTCATCCCTCTAAGCACTCATCCTTCTAAATACTCGTCCTTCTAACTAAGTACTTTCCCTCTCCACAAGTGAAGACTGATAGACCAGATGCCGGGGGCCGGATCTTTTGTTCTCCGGAGTTTCGATTTCTTCGATCGTCATAAGTGCGGCCCTGACTCCGATCTCGTGGGCGGGCATTTCCATGGAGGTCATGGCTGTTTCCAGCATACCGCCGATGATGTGCCCGGTCAGGCTGATGACCCGGATCTGGCCAGGAAGCCGGTTCTGCTCTTTGAGCGCACGGAGCGCGCCGATCCCCTGCACGTCAGCGGCGGCCATGATGGCATCCAGCTTCGGATTGGTCCCCAATAGCTCCAGGGCGCAGTCGTAGCCGTATTCCAGGCTGTGTACACTTGCGGGCTGGGGGGAGACAGCCGTGGTTTCGGAAAGGCCGAGCTCGGCCAGCGCTTTGCGGTATCCCTCGTAGCGGTCCCGGTAGGGGGTGATCTGCAGCGAGCCGTTGATCAGCCCGATCTCCCGGCAGCCTTTGGAAGCCAGATACTTCACCGCTTCATAGCCGCAGGCTTTGTAGTCCACGACGATGCTGCTGATCAGAGGATCCTGTTTCCGGACGATCTGGGTGCAGGAGAGGCCGCTGGAGTGGATGTCGCGCACCAGGCGGGTATTCCGTCCGGTCCCGGCAATGATCAGCCCGTCGATAAAACCATTTCTAAGCCGGTTGAGGCATTCCTTTTCCACCTTGGGGCTGTCTTCCGTGTGGCAGATCAGCGTCGCGTAACCATGCTTCCGGGCCTCCTCCTCGATGCCCTGGGTGATCTCCGCAAATACGGTCATGATCAGGCGCGGTATCACCACGCCGATGGTATTGCGCTTCCCCTGGCGCAGCCCCTTGGCAAGAAGATTGGGCTGATAGCTCAGCTCTTTTACGGCGGCAAAAATGCGGGCCTTGGTGTCAGGATGTACATAAGATGTGTTGTTCAAAGCCCTGGATACGGTGCTGACATCGACACAGGCCAGCTTTGCTACGTCCTTTAAAGTAGCCATTAGACACCTCCATGGAATCATATGATACAAGCGTCAAAGGGTCATGCGTCTCATACCTGCATGAAAAAGCATGACTTTAGAATATGATCTGCAAAGAATCGCGTCAATTATATAATGAAATATCGGCGGGATGCAAGGATTAATCTGGTGAAAAATGCACAAAAAACGAGATGGAAAACAGTGGAAAATACACAAAATATGCAATTTTTTGTAGGAGTCATGCAACAAATTGCAGGCATTGGCAAAAGCATTGACGGAGAAAAAGGAACATGATATAAATGTCTCATAAGATATACGAACGTTTGGATGTCGCGAAGAAAATCCGAAAAAACGCGTTATCGGCGCTTTTTTCCGGATACTTCATAATCAGATATATCCGTCCGTCAAGGAGTGTTGGATATGCTGGAAAAGCAGATGCGCAGCTGCTTTTCAGAAACTGGTAAACCGGAACGAAAAAATATAAACGATCCATGTGAAGAACAATCCATGTAAAAAACGATCCATGTAAAAAACGATCCATGTAAAAAACGATCCATGTAAAAAACGATCCATGTAAAAAACAATCTATGTGAAAAAAGATTAAAAAAAGATCAATGTGAAGAAAAGGAGAACTATCATGGCTAAAGTAAAAAATTTTAAGACAATTTTCCCGGCTGTATCCGTACCGTTAAATGACGATTATTCCATCAATGAAGAAGAATTCCGTACATACCTCCGCTGGATCAAGAGTTTCTATGGAAAAGGGATCGAGGGCCTTGTGTGCAACGGACATACAGGTGAGATCACAGGCTTAAGCCGCGAGGAGCGCAAACGTGTGGTAGAGATCTGTTCCGAGGTGTGCGGCGACTGCATGACCATCATTTCCGGTATCAACTGTGAAAATACGATCGAAAGCATCGAGATGGCAAAGGAAGCAAAGGAAGCCGGCGCTGATGGGATTCTCCTGATGCCGCCTCATATGTGGCTGCGTTTCGGTATGCACAAGGATGCTCCGTTTGAATATGTAAAGGATGTAGCGGAGGGCGCGGACATTGATATCATCATCCACCTGTATCCCGCGACAAGCAAGGCATTCTACCCGGTAGAGACATTGATCAAGATGTGCAAAGAGATCGACCATGTAAAATGTATCAAGATGGGTACCCGCGTGACCTCCATTTACGAGCACGACGTACGCCTGCTCCGCCAGGAATGCCCGGATATCTCCCTGATCACCTGCCACGATGAGACACTTTGCGTAAGCTGGTTCCCGGGAATGGACGGCGCCCTGATCGGTTTTGCAGGATGTGTACCGGAACTGATCTGCCCGGCACGGGAAGTATTTGCAAATCCGGACAAGCACACACTGAAAGAGGCACAGGACTGGTCCGACCGTATTTATCACATTTCACAGGCAATCTACGGGGGAGGACAGCCGTCAGGCGAGGCCCACGCAAGATTGAAGGAAGCCTTGGTACAGAGAGGTATCTTCAAGTCCGGCCTGATGAGAAAGCCGGTGCTTCCGCTGAACCAGGAGGAAAAGGACTGGATCGCAATGGGCCTGAAGAACAGCGAGCTTCCCAAGGTCGACATGACACAGTACGAGAAATAAAGATAGAGAAAGACAATTTACGTACGAATTACGTACGAAAATATCAGAAAATAAAAAGATAATCAGTTGAATTCTGCCGGTGTACCGGCCGCATTTACAGCAAAGGACTGTCAGGGAAAAGCGGCATTTCCTGTCTGTGATTCGGCCGGTACACTGTTTTTAAGGAGAAAAATAATGTCTAATGAAAATCACGCTGCGGGAAACGATGGATTTGACCCTTCGAAGGTTCGGAAGCTGTCATTTACCGAGATTCTGAAACGGATCGGCCCTGGGATCATTCTGACAGGAGTCGTGATCGGCCCGGGAAATATCACCACATCGGCGATGATCGGCGCGAATTACGGTTACGGTCTGCTCTGGCTGATCATCCCGATCCTGCTGATGGGAGTGACCTTTATGCTGACCTCCTATCGGATCTCCATGCTGACGGGTATGCCGATCCTGCATGCCATCCGCCACTATTACGGCGGGGCGGCAGCAGGGTTCTGCGGGGTTGCACTGTTTTTATCATGCCTGTTTTTTACACTGGGAAATGTATCCGGAACCGGAGCGGGCATGAATCTGGTATTCGGCATCAACTGGAAGCTGGGAGCTCTGATCATGCTGGCGGTCCTTCTGGTGCTGTATTTTTCCAAAGGGGTTTACTCAAAGGTGGAAAAGGGCATCATGATCTGTATCGCGGGTATGATTCTGGCTTTTTACGCGACGCTCGTCGCCACGGGAGGCCCGGACTGGGGCGAAATGGGCAGGGGGCTCGTCAAGTGGAGCCTTCCCGAGGGAAGCATGACCACGGCGCTTGCCTATATCAGCACCAATGCGGCGGTTACGGCCGGAATCTACGGAACCTATCTGGGCGCGGAGAAAAAATGGAAAAAAGAGGATCTGTTTAATGGGGCAATGAAATGGGATGCGGTGGCACACATCGTGACCGTCATCCTCATCTCCGGCGCGATCATGCTGGTTGGGGCGATCGTTCTCCATCCCCAGGGGATCGCGATCCAGGCGCCTGCACAGCTTGCCGAGTTGTTAGTTCCGTTTCTCGGAAATGCGGCAAAATACGTGATGGGGATCGCGCTTCTGGGCGCCGGCTTCTCGTCACTGCTTGGAAATACCCAGCGAGGAATGGTCCTTTTGAGCGCCGGATTTGACAAGGACGTGGCTCTGGAGTCTAAGATCATCCGCTGGGGATGTGTGGCCAGTCTGGCATTCGCCTGCGTGATCTGCTTTATCTATGACGGCTCGCCCACACAGCTGATCTTTATCGCCAATATCGCGACGTCCATCGCGACACCGGTGGCGGGCCTGTTCATCATGCTGATGTTCTGGAAAACCGAGGTCCAGGGCGGGCTCAAGCCTCCCCGCGTGCTGCAGGTATTCATGACGATCAGCTACTGTTTCACCCTGGTCATGACGGTGTCCGCGCTTGGCAATTATATTCCGAAGCTGATCCAGTCGTTTTCAAAATAGTAAAGCGACGAAGGGTTACAATAACTCATGGGTCAAATCCCCCGCAGCTTGCTGCGGGGAAGTTTATTATCTATCTATCTTCATCGCCACATCCACAAAAAATTCTGTATCGCTGTTGGAGGCTTTTGCCGAACCGCCGTACTTTTCCGCTGTCGCTGCAATGGCAGAAAGCCCGAGTCCATCTCCGCCATGCTTTGTGGAGCGGTATCCGTCCCGCCCTTTCCTGACCTTCCCGTCAAAGCTGTTGGTAGAGACAATATACAGCATGTTTCCATGGCGGACTTCCGTGGTAAGGCAGAAATACCGCGCTTCCGGCCGGACGGTCCGGCATCCGGCGACGGCATTCTCCATCAGGTTCCCGAACAGCGCCGCCATGTCAAGCTCGGAAATGGAGAGCGGCTCCGGCAGCTCGATATGCCAGTCCGTGCGGATTTCCGCCAGGGCCGCCATTTGGCGGTAGTAGCCGAACAGGGCGTTCAGCACGGCATTGGCGCAGTAGTCCGCCGGCGCGCTCTCCATAAGGCTGGTCTCATATTCCGCAAGGTGGGCACGAATACTGCCGATGTCGCCTTTTTCAGCAAGGGAGGAGAGCAGGCGGACGGAATGCCGGAAGTCGTGGCGCAGCCTTGCGGTCTGGCGCATATGCTCCTGCAGGGCACGGTACTGGCTTGACTGCATCTCAAGGAGCCGCGCGCGCTCCTGCAGTTCTGCGTGTTCCAATATGATGACGATGCCCCGGTAAAAAAGCACATAGACCGCCACAAGCATCGCGAACATCCCGGCCTCGAACAAGGGGAAGATCCACAGCATCCGTCCTGCATGGAGGGTGCGGTAGGAATGCGGTACGGAAAGCACGTTGAGGATGAGAAATATGGAGGACAACGCCACCGTGAAATACCATATCTTTGAAAAGCCGGGGCTGTTCACGGCCCGTTGGAAATGATGTGTGGCCGGGTAGGCGAAGGACGCAAACAGCAGGGCGGCAATCCCAAACCGGAAAAGGGCGGCCTCAGGGGAAAGCTCCGCCGCGCCCGATGACGGGTGGAGCCATGCGTCGAAGGCATAGCTGAACTGTACGGGAAAGGTTTCAATGGCGCAGACACCCACATAGACGGCCAGGGAGCAGGACAGCTCCAGGTCAACCGTGCGGCGGTACAGGAAAAAGAACAGCACAAGGAACGGGAGCAGGATGGTATTCACATCTATGGAAAAGAGCGCGCAGAGCGAGGCGGCGGCAACAGAGCAGGGCAAAATCGCCGCCATGCACAGGGCGGCAGTCTTTGCAAGGGAATACTTCATACGGTTCTTCGCCGGCAGATAGCAGGACGCCGCGCCGGGCAGGAGGATCAGAAACTGCGGCAGCACCGACAGAAATTTATCCATATTCATGATCAGCCCTCCTTTCCGTGACGCCTGCCGGAAAAGCCTGCCGATGGGGAATGTCCGGTAAAGTGCGTCTGACGTCTGCGTATTTTCTCAAAATGATAATCCATTGCCATCTGTTCGACTTTGGCGCTGTCGCGCACACGGACCGGGAATTTTGCACCGCTTTCCATGATGCAGCACCCTCTTTCGAATGTAAGGATGTGTTCGGCATTTACGGTGATCCCTTTGTTGATGGTGATGAAGCGGGCATCGCAGCCCGTTTTTCCGACGAATTCCGGCATGGTCATGCGGCACCGCAGCCTCTTCCCGTCCGCAAGCGTTATGTCAAGGTAGTGCGCGTCCGTGACGACGGAGATAATCTCGTCAAAGAATACGCGGACAATTTTCCTGTCGGCTATGAGTTCTATAAATTTTTGCTCCTGCGGCAGCACCTTTATGGCATCCGAAAGTACGGCAAAGATGCGCTCCTTCGAAAAGGGTTTGGTGACATATTCAAAGGCATGGCAGGAAAAGGCGTCAGGCATGAAATCCATGCTGGAGGTCAGGAACACGAGGAGACATCTGTTATCCAGCCTGCGCATCTGAAGCGAGGCGTTGATCCCGTCCATACCCTTCATGTAGACATCCATGAACACGATGTCAAAGCTGCCGGCTTCAAATGCCTCAAGGAATGCCTCACCGCTTTCAAAGGAAACTGTCTCAGCAGCGTATCCGCTGCCCTCAAAAAAACTGCGGCAGAGCCGGCCGATCTCGTCCAGGCTCTCCTGTTCGTCATCCACTAAAGCTATCTTCAAAATTGGTTTCACCTCAATTCATATCACTCCTAAGGAACTGTCACAAAATAACTTGCAACTATGACTCAGGATAAATCTTCATATACAAGGCGAAGGAATGAGGCGTACTGGGGTACGCCGATTGACAACAACGCAGTATATGAAGATTTAGACGAGTCAAAGTTGTAAGTTATTTAGGGACAGTTACTATGAAAATACCCACGAATTTTCATTTATGGTGGCGGCTCAAATGTGAGGCATGGGTATTTCCTTAGACATAATTATAGCATACGGCAGACTACGTCCGCAACCTGACAAAAAATGATTGTTACAGTTTGCGGCCGGTTAGGCCGTGAACTGTAACGCCTAATCGTGTTACCGTTCACTGGCCAGCCAGCGAACGGTAACCATTATTTTACCCTCAAGATATATAGAAAATATACTGCGTATCCTGCCAGCATCACAATACCGTGCCGGCGCTTTAAATTCTGTTCTTTGATACAGCTTAAAAGAAGAAACAGGGCCGCGGCTCCGGAGACAATGCTGTCAAAACGAAACGCGGACGCAAACGGCACCGGTGTGACCAGCGCGGAAAGCCCGATTACAAACAGGATATTGAAAATACAACTGCCGACAATATTTCCGATGGCAATATCGGAATTCCCTTTTCCGGCGGCAGACACGGAGGTACATAATTCCGGCAGGGATGTCCCGAGGGCTACGATCGTCAGCCCAATAAAGCGTTCGCTCATCCCAAGGATTCTCGCGATGGCAGAAGCTGCATCTACGGCCACGGTACTTCCAAACACAACGATCACCAGGCCGGCGGCGGTGAAAAAAAGAATCTGCCATAATTTCCGCTGCTCTGAGGATTCCTCCTGGCTCTCTCCATCCGCGTTCTGTCTTTCCTGGTTCTTTTTTGCCATGATCAGCAGGTAAATCAGATAGGAGATAAAAAGAATCACAAGAACGAGCCCATCCGTCAGGCTGACTGTCCCGTCCAGTCCCTGTACGAAGAGCAGCGCGGTAATCCCCGCCAGAAACGGCATTTCATACCGAATCGTAGTCTTTCCCACCGCCAGGGGCATGACGGCTGCCGAAAGTCCAAGAATGACCAGGATGTTCAAGATATTGCTCCCTACAATATTTCCGATCGTGATATCCGCGCTTCCTTTCAATGCCGCGGAAATACTTACAGCAGCCTCCGGCATGCTGGTTCCCATGGCGACAACCGTCAGCCCGATCACAAGCTGCGGGATCCGGAATTTTGCCGCCAGCGCAGAAGCTCCGTCCACAAAGAGATCCGCTCCCTTTACCAGCATGGTAAATCCTGCCGCCAATAGTAATACCTGTAATAACATTTCCATCAGAAATCCCTCCTTCAATATGAGTCCATGTCAGTTATTTTTCTACAACTCCTTAGGTGTTGATACTGCGCACCAGATAAATCTGCCGCACAGTATCATTTGATGCGCACAGCCGCATAAGGAAGTATGCCGCTTTGCGGCTGCGGCTGGCGCGATACTCACGGCAGATTTTATCGGCCGTGAGTATATAAATGCCGGCAAAGCGCAAAAAAAGCGAGACAATGCCGTTATTTATAACAGCAAAGTCTCGCTTTTTCATCACAGAGCCGGATTCGGAAATCGTATTGACGGCTAAGTAAACACAGCTATCTTGCCGTATGTCACAACCGATCAAGATGTGGCATGCGGCAGAAATCCCATGCAAGCTACTCCCTTTGTCGCGTATAGTATATATTTTTTGAGAGAGGTTGTCAATCCAAATTTTTCCTTCATAATAACTTTTGGAAATCAGTGGGTCAGAGGCTTCCCGTAATTTCGCTTGACATTTTCCGGCTGAACCTGCAAAATATAGGTATCACTGATTTTGGATAAAATGAGCGAATAGAGCAGCAGCTTCAAGAATATAGAATGTTTGGGAAAACAGCCCGCGGAGAAATAAGAGTAATGTTTAAAGAGCAATGTGTAAAGGAGGGAGAGGTATGTCAGCATTTTTAAAGGATTTGTCAAAATTTTACGGAACCGGGGAACGCAATCGGGCCGGGCAGACACTGGAAGAATTTTTAGACGGATATGATCCGTATAAATATCGTACACCGAGCTGTACCGCAGATGCCGTGATATTTTCCGCCAGGGAGCCTTTGACGAAGGAGCTTCGGGGAATCAAGGTATTGCTGGTGAAGAGAAGCAATCATCCGAGCATCGGATTCTGGGCGCTGCCGGGTGGTTTTGTGGACATGGAGGAGAATCTGGAGGATTCTGCAAAGCGTGAGTTGTTGGAAGAGACGGGAATCGGCAATCTGCCCATGGAACAGATCGCGGCCTACGGAAATTATGACCGGGATCCCCGGACACGGGTGATCACAGCGGCGTATATGGCGCTCATACAGGGACAGGAGCCGGAAGCTTGTGCCGGAGATGACGCCGCGGATGCGGTCTGGTGCGAAGTGAAGCTGGAAAAGGCAGAGTGCGGAGAAAATGCCGCGGATGCGCTCCGGTGCGAAGTGAAGCCGGAAAAG
>VSNK01000097.1:0-6454 GCA_009774255.1 Faecalicatena sp. | reverse complement strand
GGAAAAGGCAGAGTGCGGAGAAAATGCCGCGGATGCGCTCCGGTGCGAAGTGAAGCCGGAAAAGACAGAAAGCGGGGAGCAGCCGCAGCGCGCGGGACAGAAGGACGATAAGGAGACGGAGGTTACGATCTATCGGCTCTCTGTGAAGAATCAGAAGAAGCATCTGGATACCTGTGCCCTGGTGGAACAAAAAAGGCATCCGGGGCTGATCCGGGAAGAATCCTTTACGGTAAAGGACAGCGGCCTGATCGCGGTGGATCATGCGGCAATCATTGTTCAGGCACTGACGATCCTGCAAAGCCGGTGCGATTTGCAATAACAGTAAAGTTACAGTTTTTCAAGAATCAAATTTCAGACTCTGGGAAGTGGCAGAGCCGAAGCGATTTGTTATAACAATAATGGAAAACACATATTCTGACCTGAGGGGGGACGAGGAGCATGGGACTCCGGCTTTTAGACATGTAGTCCGTGCTCCGGAAGAGAAAGGAGAGCAGGAGGTAAGAATTATGGAACCGAAAGAAGATTCCATTAAAATGTTAGAAATGAGAATCCGGCATCAAATGAATCTTTCGACAGATAAGAATTTGAAACCGGAGAATATGCAGTACTATATTCCTTCTTCCGGAATGGCCAGGCCGGAGGAACAGCAGCAAGCGGAAAGTGCCGGAACAGAGAATCTGCAGCAGGCGGCTCCCGTTGGGGAGGACGGGACGGAGGGACAGATGCTCTATGAGAATCCGCCTGCCGATATGGATTATATAGAAAGGGCCGGAGAGATGGCCCAGATGATAGAAAGTATCGAATTGTCGGAAACAAAAGAGGCGCAGCATGCAAGGGCCAGGAACGGATATGAGAGAGTCAGCCGCCTGCTGGATGACGAGATGTCCTTCGAGACGAAAGAAAATCATCTTTTAGATGCGAAGGGATAGGGATCGGAAGAGTGGGAGAGAATTGCTTCCACGCCCATATCCGTATTTCGGACCGTAAGTGACAGGCGGTGCAGTGAGCAGATCTTCCGGCTCAGATACAGGCCGAGGCCCAGGTGCTTTTCTTCGCCGGAAGGGTCGTTTTCTCCGCTGTAAAACATTTCAAATATATGCGGCAGGTCTTTTTCAGGTATGTTTGTTCCGCTGTTTTCTATACGGCACTGTTCTTTGCTTACGGCGATGCGGATAGTGCCGTTCTTTGTGCTGTAGGAGACCGCGTTGGATAACAGATTCCATACGACCTTTTCCAGATACCGGCGGTCACCGACCACGCGGAAGGAGTTATCGGCCATGCGGAAGGGGGCATTGGCCACGCGGAAGGAGTCACCGGGCTCATACAGAACCAGCAGATTTTTTTGTACAATGACATCCTGCAGCTTTTCTAACTGTGTGCCGATCAACTCGTTGAGGCAGACAGGTTCTTTTTTTAAGGACAGCCCTTTGGAATCTAACTGGGAGAGATCGATCATCTCATCCGCGAGGGAATCCATTTCCTCGGTTTTGAGGAGGATCTGCTCCAGATAATGCTCTCGCTTCCCGGCTGCCGTATTTTCTTTCAGATTTTCCGCGAAACCGCGGATCACGCACAGGGGCGTTTTCAGCTCGTGGGCCATGGCGTTGGTGAAATCGCGGCGGTTCTCTTCGAGTGCCTCTCTCCGGCGGTTCGTACGGCTGACAGCGAAGGTCAGGACGCTGACACAGATCAGCATGCAGGCCAGGCTGAGCAGATAGAAGGATCTCAGGGAGTCCATGGCGGCGAGCCAGGGATGGCAGTCTGCGGCAGTCACGAGGAAATAGCTTCCGACAAGCTGGTTGTCCAGGGTAACAACGATTTCCGACACTCTTTTTGTCCGGGCGAGGAAAGGCGGGGAATCATCGGCAGCGGCATTGTAGGTCGGTATGGTATAAAAGAGATCCCGATCCAGCTGCAGATCCTGCAGGAATGCATTTTCCTGCCACGCAAGCCAGCTTTTATATCCATAGGAAAGATAGGGAAACGGGGGATCGGGATAAGTTTTGAGTTCCACAAAGTGACTTTGCGGTTCCTCGGAAATCCGGATATTCGGATTGTTCCAACTCCACACAGGGACACTGTCCTCTGCGCTGCCGTCCGCCTTGTGAACCAGAATCCGGGCAGGAATATCGGTTCCTTTTCTCAGCGTCACGGTGATCTGGCAGTCGGTGACGGGAGCGCTGTTTTGGGAAATGGACTCATAGGAATTTCCTTTCCCGGGAGACTCGGATATTTTTTCATAAAAATCGGTGCGTTCCAGATCCACATAATATGCCAGTTCTTTGAGTTCTTCCGCCGTCAGATAATTGTCCACGGGACAAGTGCCGTAATTCGAATGGCCGTCAGGCTTCAAAAGGGCCAGAAGGTTTCCTGTTTTTGACAGCAGATTTTTCTTCTTGTCGTACAGCGCACCGGAGCATTGAAAGTACTTGCTGTCGGATCGGGGCAGGGTGGTGTTCAGAGTATAATTATAGAGGGTGATGGCATCCGGGGATGCGGATTTTCCTTCTGCCAGCCATTTTTTATTCGTTTCGATACTTTGAATCCTTTCTTCCGCTTCGGCGGCTGCGGCGATATAACTTTCCTCAAATTTTTTCATGAATGTCTGTTTCATCAGATATGTCATTACGGCCATCAGTACAAGATATAAGGCCAGGAAGCCTGCCAGCATCGGCAGGAACATGCGAAGCCATCTTTTTTTGCATTTCATTCTGTCACCTCCAGACAATACCCGGACTTTCGGAAGGTCCGGATCCTGCATTTGCTGCGTCCCATTGCTTTCCGCAGGATTTTGATGTGATTGTCAACGACCCGTTCATTTCCTTCAAAATCGTATCCCCAGAAACGGATCAAAAGCTGCTCGCGGCTGAAAATCCGGTTGGCGTTTTCCATGAAGAAGAGAAGCAGCTCATACTCCTTCGGCGCCAGGCTCAAAGGGATTCCCTGCACCAGAATCTGACGCATCCGAAAATCGGCCTCCAGATCCCCCCGGCGCAGCCTGCGGAAGGGAGCCTCTCCCCGGACTCGGCTCATCAGTGACATGGCCTTGGCATAGAGCACGGGCAGGGAAAAGGGCTTTGTCACATAATCGTCGGCGCCCAGGGAATAGCCGTTGAGTTCGTCCTCCTCCAGGACGCGGGCGGTGATAAAGACCACCGGTACATCGCTGCTCTCCCGGATCCGTCTGCATACGGCAAATCCATTCAGCTTCGGGAGCATCACATCCAGCAGAACGAGCTGAAAGACCATATTCTCCATTTTCAGCAGGGCGGCTTCTCCGTCGGCGGCCTCTGTGATCTCCCAGTCTTTGCTTCCAAAATAATCGGCAATGGATTCCCGCAAAGAACGGTCGTCTTCTACGATCAATAATTTCAGTGCCATTTTCTTCACTCCTTAATCAATATACTCACGGCCGATGTAATCCGCCGTGAGTATCGCGCCAGCCGCAAAGCGGCATAATTCCTCATGCGGCTGTGCGCATCAAGTTATATTGCACGGCAGATTTATCTGGCGCGCAGTATAACTCCTTACATCATGTCACGGTGATTTCCGTGCGGCGCATCGGATGGTTCTTTTTCCGGGATCAGCATTCCGGACTCTGACCGGGAGAGATTGATCATTTCCACTGCAAGGGAATCGATTTCTTCCGTCTTAAGGATGATCTGATCCAGATCATATTCCTGAGTTTCTGCTGCTGCGTTTTGCTGCAGATGCTCTGTGAATCCGCGAATCTCGCGCAAGGGCGTTTTCAGGTTATGCGCCATGGTATGGGTGAGAGTGCGTCGGTATTCTTCCAGCGCCTCCCGACGCTGGTTTGTGCGGCAGATACAAAAGGTCAGGATGCCTGTGCACAGCAGCATACAGGCAAATCCGAACAGATAGAAATATTTCAGGGAATCCATGGCGGCGAGCCAGGGATGGCAGTCCACGGCTGCCACGAAAGAGCAGCGGCCCCAGTCCTTCCCGTACAGAGGTACATGGATCGTTGCTGCTCGTTTTGTCTGTGGGCGGAAGGGCAGGGAGCCGTCGGCGTCCGGCATGGGGTAAAACAGCTCCGTGTCCGGCTGCAGATCCTGCAGGAATTCATTTTCCTGCCATGCAAGCCAGTCCTCGTATCCGTAGGAGAGATAGGGGAAGGAAGAGCCGGGGACAGCCGCCGCTTCATAAAATTGTTCCTGCGGTTCTCCGGAAATCCGGATATCGGGGTTCTGCCATACCCAGACGACCGTGCTGTGGTCCCAGGGAACATCTGAAAACGAGAGAGAATCCTCCGGCGCCGAAGGGCTCCGGGTGTCGGCGTCAGAAGCCGTTTCGTCCACGGCTTCAGGCACTTCGTCCGTTTTGCCCGTTTCGTCCGCAATTTCAAGTGCTTCTTCCGTTTCGTCCACGGCTTCATGAGCTTCGCCCGTCTCGTCCGAATCTTCATGCTCTTCGCCGTTCAGGTTCAGCTCCTGCACCGTGAGGCGCACCGGAATATTGGTCTCTTTGGCCAGGACCAGGGAGATCCGCCAGTGTTTGTGGGCGTATTCCTCCGGGGAAGCACCTTCTGGGGAAGCACCTTCTGGGGAAGCACCCTCTTGGGATGACAGATAACCGGAACGGCCCGGAAGATGTGTCTGATACTGATATACGAGGGAAGCGAATTCCCGAAGTTCTTCCGGGCTCAGATAATCATCCGCAGGGAAAAGGATTTCTCCCATAGGTTCGTCTACCCTCAGGAATGAGAGGAAATTTTTGCTTTGGAACAGCAGGTTATTGTCCTCATCAAATAAGGCGCAGGAACACTGGTAATACTTGCTGACACCTCTGTTTAGCAGGCTGTTCATAAGCAGGTCATAAGAGAGAAGCTCTGCGGATTCTTGTTCCAGCCATTGATTTCCCTCCGCATGGTCTATAAAAGCGCCCTCGCTCTCGATGACCATGGATGTGTAGCTTTTCTCAAATGTTTCCATGAACGTTTCCTGTATCAGAAATGTGGCAAGAGCCATCATGGCAAGATATAAAGCCAGAAAACCTGCCAGCACCGGCAGCAAAGTGGATATCCATCGTTTGTTGTGTTTCATTTTTTTCACCTCCGTATCCATCCCCGGAGCTTCGAGAAGTCCGGATTCTGCGTTTGCTGAATTTCATCACGATAGGAATTGTTTTCTTAATAGATAGAATACTACGGAAATGTATGCTTTTTGTATACTTAAGATAAGTTTACTATAGTTTCCGGTGGTTTACCATACGATTATGCTAAACTATGTTGATAAAATTCGTTACAGGGCGGGCGCACGTTCTAATGGGTGAAAGTCCCTAATCCACCAGCTATTTTTTGTTCTATAGGAAATTTCTTCGAATTTTCCTATAGAACAAAACCCTCCGGGGGATGCGCACTGCGGCGTACAAGGTAGATGTCGCTATGCGACCGCCGCAGGCGCGAGTTTCGCAAGTGAAACTCTTTATTCTGCTGACATTTTTGTTCGCTTATGGACAATTCGAGGAAAATGTCCATAAGTGAACAAAAACTAATTATTGTAGATTGATTTTTCTATATGCCGCTGATAAAGTATAAGCAGATGGACACAGGGGGGGCCGTGATAGTATAATGCGGAAAGGTAAAAAGATGTAGGATATTGTTGGTTTTGGCTGAAAGATGTATTAGTTTGGCTGAAAAAGTTGTTGAAAAACGGGGGATATGACATAAACACGGAAATGGCTCAGAGTTTTTGTGTTTGTACATGAGTTTCCGTGATAGTTTGAAGTTTCTCCTGTTTGTATAAAGAATTTGCAATTTTTCGTCCAACAAATTGAATTTTCGTCCAAAAAGATTTATAATTGGATGAAAAAGAATGGCATTGGACGAAGGAAGATAACATGAGAACATTTGACTATATTCGCCTTGCAGACCAAACATGGGATATGGATATACTTAATCTTGTCGCAAAGATACATGAATATAAGGGGCGCCAGGATTTATATATCAGGCAGAAGCCTGTTGAACTTGAACGTTTGATTGAAATTGCAAAAATCCAGAGCACAGAGGCATCAAATAAAATAGAAGGGATTGTTACGACAAGTACCCGGATGAAGCAGTTGTTTGAAGAAAAGACGACGCCCCGCAACAGGGAAGAGGATGAGATTATGGGGTACAGAGATGTACTTAATACAATTCACGAAAGCAATGAGTACATTCCGATCAGACCATCATATATATTACAGTTACACAGAGACCTTTTGAAAAGAGCGGGATTTTCTTACGGCGGGAGTTTTAAGAGTGTACAGAACTATGTTAATGAAACAAAGCCGGATGGAACAGTAGTCACAAGGTTTACTCCAATCGCCCTTATACACCATCGGAGGAATAAAAATGGATAGGATTACTCAAAGTATGTTGGATGCCTTCCAGAATGATTTTAGTTTGAGTTTTAATGATTCTGCACTACTATTTGAGTATTTTTCAAATTATTGT
>VSNK01000096.1 GCA_009774255.1 Faecalicatena sp. | reverse complement strand
CTCTCCTTTATGTCTAAACTGTATATACTCACGGCAGATGAAATCTGCCGTGAGTATTGCGCCAGGAGGGAGAAAAAGATGCTGCTTGAATTTTCCTGTTCAAATCACAAATCCATTCGAAATAAGATATTATTTTCTGCATTGGCTGGCAAAGACCATACATTTGAGGAAAAAACAATAGAATTTGGAGGAAACCGTATTTTAAGATCTGCGGTAATCTACGGGGCAAATGGGTCCGGTAAAAGCAATTTTATTGATGCAATCTCATTTGTGAAAAATCTTGTGATAAACAGTATACATTATCAGCCCGGAAGAGGAATCCGGCAAATATCACATAAATTGGAAAGTACGGAAAAAGAAAGCACATACTCAATCCAGTTTGTCGTAAACGGAACGCGCTATGCATATGGTTTTTCACTCAAACAAATGTTAGTGGCAGAAGAATATATGTATTATTTTCCAAATGGAAGACAGGCAAAAATATTTGAACGTAATGCGGAGGAATTTGAAGTGGGCAGCAAATTCCGAGGGAAGCTATCTGCCTGCAGAGATGTTTTGAAGCCTAACAGACTGCTTCTTTCGTGTGCGGCTAATTTTAGTGCCGTAGAAGAGATAGAAAACGCTTTCCGATTTTTTGACGAAAACCTGGTAATCTATAGTCCTGAAAATCAGAATAATTGGATGAATTACTCCCTGTATCAGATAAATTCAAATTTGCGGATAAAGTCGGCAGCTATATCTTTTATGCAAAGCCTGGGAATGGGTGTAAGGGATATAGCGGTAACGATTGATCAGAAAAAAATGGAAGCCTTTGAACTGCCGCCTTTTTTGTCTGATGAATTTAAGAAACAGCTTTTAGAGAAGGAAATGGATGCTATCACCGCAAAAGTTGTTTATGATACATTCGAAACAGATTTGCTGCAGGAGGAATCTACAGGAATCAAGAAGCTTTTTGGAATGCTGTGTCCGATTTTGGATATTATGGTAAACGGGAAAATTTTGATCTGCGATGAACTTGAATCCGGACTTCACGAGGCGCTGGTATATGAACTAATCAAGTTGTTTATCAATGAACCTGCTGAAAAGAATTCGCAGCTTTTTTTTACGACCCATGAAACAGGCCTTCTGGATCTTGATCTGTTCAGAAGAGACCAGATTTGGTTTACAGAGTTAAACGAAAAGGACAGGTCAACGGAAATGTATTCGTTGTCTGAAATAAAAAATGTCAGAAAAGATGAGAAGTATGGGAAAGGATATATTGCGGGAAGATATGGTGCGATTCCGATGCTGAATATTGATTTTGCCAGGATTATTTCAAAATTGTAATGGGAGGGTTGATATGGCCGGAAGAGATATATCATTAACACCTCGTGTAGAAGAAGTACGGGAACCGTCCGCAACAGCTCCCGTACAATTTGAATTGGCGCAAATAAAAGAACATTTTGATGAAAGTCTGAATTCGATAAAAAAACACTTTTCAGTGGCTGAGGAATTAATGAATGGCGGGAAAGAGGATGAAGGAAAAAATATATATCGGTCACAGATCGTTTTTCTGGAGGCAATTTTGGACTTTTATCTCCATGAAATGAGTAAATACTGTCTCTATAAAATGTTTATAGGGGAATGGAGGAAATCAGAGAAGTATAAAAAACTGCAGATTCCGATTACGGATGTTGAAAGGGCATTGGATGCCCCTGAATATCAAACATGGTTTTTTCATTATTTGAATCAGAGATTCAGCCGGGATGTTCTGCTGAGTGTGGAAAGCATGAAAGATCAACTGAATTTAATCGGTATTTCCTGGACTGCTGCATTGATAAAGGCATATCCGGCAAATTCGGAAAATGATTCTGTAAATTGGGGCAAGAACACAATCCGGCAGCTATTTGACAGGCGGAACATGATTGCGCATCAAAATGACAGAAGCCATGAATCAGCTGTTCAGAATCCGATTACCCGAGAATATGTAGAAGAGTGTTTTGATAATGTTGAGTGTCTTGTAACCGCTATACATACAATTGCGGCTGAGAAAGGCTGAAATGTCTTATGCACGAGATAGCGGGCCATGCAGGCACCGGAGGATGGGCATGTGTCCGCTCCGATCAGAGTATGACTCTGGCGAAATGACCGGCTTATAGAGTTTTTCTATAAGCCGGCTTTCCTTATGTTATTTTGCAATTAGACGCAGGCGGAAATAATAGCTATACTAAAAGATAAAGAAATGGACATATTTCATCGGCTGTGAGGCTGCAAAAAGACAAAGGAGAAGAACAAATGGCAAATTATGCGGAAATGTGGAAAGATTTAGGGATGGATCTGGAGGCGCACGACGCGCTCTGCGCGGTGCTTCCAACGGCATTTGGCGATGTGTATCTCTCCCAGGAGAACCGCCCGGAGGGCATGGGCTTCTGGGATATGGTGGTGGCGGACATCCATGGCATCCGCCCGGCAGAGCTGATCGAGGCGCAGAAAAAGGGGCAAAAGGTATTCGGTACATTCTGCGTCTATGTACCGGATGAGGTGGTGATCGCGGCGGACGGCATTGTGACCGGGCTGTGCGGCGGCTCCCAATTCTGGGTTCCGGGCGGGGAAAAGGTTCTGCCGAAAAGTGTCTGTCCGCTGATCAAGGCATCCGTGGGGGCGCGCCTGGAACGCACCTGCCCGTTCTTTAGGATCGCGGATATGTATGTGGGAGAGACGACCTGCGACGGCAAGAAAAAGGCATGGGAGATCTTAGGGAAAGACGTTCCCATGCACATCATGGACATGCCTCAGATGAAGCGCCCCCAGGATGTGAAAAAGTGGGAGGAAGAGATCAAAGAATTTGCCCATATCGTGGAAGAATTTACCGGAAATCAGATTACACCGGAGAAGCTGGGCGAAGCGATCCACATCATCAATGAAAAGCGGAAAGCCCTCTCCCGCCTGTACGAGGCGAGAAAGGCAAAGAACATCCCTATCAGCGGAAGGGATGCCCTGCTGGTAATGCAGATCGCATTTTTCGACGACCCGGTGCGCTGCGCGCAGATGACAAATAAGCTGGCGGACGAGTTGGAACAGCGGATTGCCGACGGCGTATCCGTATTCCCCGCAGGTACCAAACGGATCATGATCTCGGGAACCCCGATGGCGATTCCGAACTGGAAGCTGCATCACATCATTGAGACCAGCGGCGCAGCGGTGGTATGCGAGGAGACCTGCACGGGCACGCGCTATTTTGAAAATCTGGTAGACGAGACAAAGACGACTCTGGAAGAGCAGTACGCAGCCATCGCCGAGCGGTACATGGGTGTCAACTGCGCATGCTTCACGCCGAATACCGGGCGGGTGGACGACATCCTGCGCCTGGCAAAGGAATACGACGTGGACGGTGTCATCGACGTGAATCTGAAGTTCTGCTGCCTCTACGACACAGAAGGCTACACGGTGGAAAAGGCATTGAAGGATGCGGGCATCCCGGTCCTGGGGATCGAGACGGACTATACGGATGCCGACGCGGAGCAGCTTCGCACCAGGATTCAGGCATTTGTGGAGATGCTGGGATAAGATGGAAGAAAAAACCAGAATCAATTATTATATCCTGTTTGAAAATTATACACAGGGAATGCTCTTACAGGAGCTTTTACGGGAAGAAGGCATTTCTTCCCGTATTTCGCCTGCACCACGCTCCATCCAGGGAGAGCTTGGCTGCGGCATGTCCCTGCTGATCCAGCCGGAGGACATTGACCGGGTGCGGGAATGTATCGAGAAGCATCATGCCGAGTATCACGACATCGCGGCCCTCCCCTGCCAGATCAATCCCCGAAGGAATCGGTTCTGCTGAGAGTAATGTCTCAGAATATTCCATCTGTACGGCAGGAGGCGGCCGGTTAGCCGCCAGAAAAGTGATGGGGCAGGCATCCAGACCCTCGCCGTTAGGCGACTTTTCAATGGGCTGGATGCGTTACAGTTCGCGGACGGTTAGGCCGTGAACTGTAACCCTACTCGATTTCATTTGCAAGAGCCGTGCAGATAAAAGTTGACGGTACGCGGAATTTAGCTGTATAATCAGACGTATCAAACCGTTTGAAAGGAGGCGCGGCATGGGAAGCTATCTAAATCCTGGTAGTGAAAAGTTCGCGCAATGCATCAATTCAGAAATATATATAGACAAATCCGGTCTGATCCGATACTGCAGCAAGGTGATGAATTCCCTGCAAAAATACATCAGCATGAGCAGACCGCGCAGGTTCGGAAAGTCCGTAACTGCGGATATGCTGGCGGCATATTACAGCCGGGGATGCGATTCCGCGGATCTGTTCGCAGGCCTGGAGATTGCGGAGGACGTGCATTATACGGATAACATGAACCGGTATAATGTGCTGTTTTTAAATATGCAGGAGTTCCTGAGCCGTACGGATTCCATGGAAAAAATGCTGGATCTGCTGAAAAAACGGGTAATCCGGGATATGATCCATGAATATCCGCAGGCAGATTATTTTGATCGACAGGATTTGATCGGATGTATGCAGGATGTATATGACGAAACGAAAATCCCATTTGTCATCATCATTGATGAGTGGGACTGCATTTTCCGGGAGTACAGGACGGAGGGAGAAGCCCAGAAGCTGTACCTGGATTTCCTGCGGGATTTGCTCAAGGACAAGGGATATATTGCGCTGTGTTATATGACAGGGATCCTTCCGATTAAAAAATACGGAACCCACAGCGCCCTGAATATGTTTGACGAATTCTCCATGGTCTTCCAGGGTGCGCTGGCAGAGTATGTGGGCTTCACGGAGGCCGAGGTCAGGGGGCTGTGCCGGCGGTACGGTATGGACTTCGAGGAAACGAAGAGATGGTATGACGGATATTGTCTGGAAGGCGTAGGCTCTGTCTATAACCCGCGTTCCGTAGTCAGCGCTATGCGCTTTGGAAAATTTCAGTTTTACTGGAACCAGACAGAGACCTTCGAAGCCCTCCGCTCCTACATTGACCTGAATTTCGAAGGGCTGAAGGATGCCATTCTCCGAATGATGGAAGGGAAAAACGGAGTTCCGGTGGATACTCGCAGCTTTACCAATGACATGGTTACCTTCCATTCCAGGGATGACGTGCTGACCCTCCTCGTGCATCTGGGATATCTGGGATACCGCAGTGACAGGGGTGAGGTCTTTATTCCGAATGAAGAGATCTTAAATGAATATATCACATCCATCAGCAATTCTGACTGGGGAGAGATATCGAAGGCGCTGAAGAACTCAAGGTCTGCCCTGGACGCGGTCTGGAACCGGGATGAGGCGCTTGTGGCAAAGGCGGTGGAGGAAGCACATTTCGAATCCTCCTATCTCCAGTATAATGACGAGAATGCGCTCAGCTACACCATTTCCCTGGCATTTTATGTGGCCCGCAATTACTATACGGTGATCAAGGAACTCCCGGCCGGAAAAGGAAGGGCGGATATTGTGTACCTTCCAAGGAGTCAACATCGGGATAAACCGGCACTTCTGGTGGAATTAAAGTGGAACAAAACCGCGGAAAGCGCAATCGCACAGATCAGGGATAAATGTTATCCGAAGGCTTTGGAGGACTATAAGGGAAACCTGCTTCTGGTGGGGATCAGCTACGATGAAAAAACCAAGGAGCATACCTGCCAGATCGAACCATATACTTTGTCGGGGAAAAAGTCTCTTTAAAAGATATATTTAGCTCCATTATCCTCTTTTAAAGCTAAGGAACTGTGCATAAATAACTTATATATCTGACTTGTCTCAATATCCATCTGCTACATCAGAAAATCTTGACGCAGCCTACTGCGACTGCGATTTTCCTCTTTGCAGATAAATATTGATCCTGCGTCATCTGTACAAGTTATTTATGCACAGTTCCTAATCACAAGAAAATGAAAGATTCAAATAGTTCCTGCGTCCGGACGCAGAGCGAAAAGATGCTGTAGGAGAACAACAATGGCAAAAATTTTATTACTAGAAGACGATACAAGTCTCAACCGGGGCATCAGCCTGAAGCTGGAAAAGGAAGGATACGAGGTGTTAAGCGCCTTCAGGATCTCTCAGGCGGAGGAAATGTTCCGGGAAAATGAAGTGTCCCTGATCATCAGCGACATTACCATGGAGGAGGGAGACGGACTGGAATTCTGTCGAAACATTCGCAGGGTCAGCGGCGTCCGCCTGATCTTCCTGACCGCGCTGGACCAGGAGGTGGATATCGTAAACGGCTACGATGCCGGAGCGGACGACTACATCACCAAGCCATTCAGCCTGATGGTGCTGATCTCAAAGGTAAACGCACTGATGCGCAGGATCGGGCAGGAACAGGACGACCACGGGCAGTTTTCATCGGCCGCAAGTATATTTTCCCGGGATATCCGGGTGCAGTGCCGGGAGATGCGGGTCTACAAAGGGGAGGATGAGCTGCTCCTGAGCAAAAAGGAAATGCAGCTTTTATTATATTTTCTGGAATATCCGAAGCAGATCATCTCAAAGGAGCAGATCCTGGAAGCCGTGTGGGACATCGATGCTCAGTTTGTGGACGACAACACGGTTCCGGTGACGATCAGCCGCCTGAAAAAGAGGATCGCCGGGGAGGAAGATTACGAGTATATCAAAAATGTCAGGGGGCTCGGGTATCTATGGACGGCAGAGGTATCGAAGAAATGAGGGGAAAAACCGGAAGGAAGCAACGGTCTGTAAAATCAGAAGACGGGGATACCAGGAAAATGCCGGCGCGACCGCCGGTAAATTCTATGGAGGACAGTAGCATCGAGAAAATGATCAAAAATCACGAAAGGGGCTACATCTGGCTGGAGCAGGAGTTGAAGAAAAATCTTGGAATCAGCACGGCAGGGATCGCTGCCTTTTTTCTTTTTCTGCTGCCTGCAGATCTGCCGCTGTCATATTTTGCCGCGCTTTTCGCCGGAGCGGTACTGGCAAACGGAATCTGGTGCTATCTGACGTACCGCAGGAAATACAGAGACTATCTGGAAATATCGGACTGTCTGGAGGAATTAGAAAGAGGCAGTTACAGGGGGCAGGAGTCACCAGAAACAGAAAATTACAGGGATACTTTAAAAACCGGAATCCGATCCCAATTGCGGGAACAGTTGGAGCGGGTCGGATATGCGGTGGAAGTGTATAAAAATCAACTGGAGGATGAAAAGGAAAATACGAAATCCATGATCACGGATATTTCCCATCAGTTAAAAACTCCGGTATCGGCACTTGGGCTGAGCCTGGACCTTTTAGGGGACGAGCAGATCACGGAGGAGGAAAAACGAGAATTTCTGGAGCGCGGAAAACAGGAGGTGGAAAAGCTGAAACAATTGATGGGAACGCTGGTGAATCTGTCCCGTCTGGAGGCGGATATGATCCGCCTGGAACCGGTAAAAGCCAGTTTGAAAGCAACTTTGGTCCGCGCGGTAAACGGCATCTATTTCAAGGCGGAGGAAAAGAAGATCGAGATAGAGATGAAAGAATTTTCCGATATGGAGCTCCTTCACGATCCACGGTGGACAGCAGAAGCCATTTCCAATGTACTGGATAACGCAGTCAAATATTCGCCGGGTGGAAGCACCGTCCGGATCCGCGTGGAGTCCATGGTTTCCTACGTGTTTATCGAGGTGGAGGATGAAGGGATCGGAATCGAAAAATGCGAGTACCAAAATATTTTCAAACGCTTTTACCGGGGGAAAAAGCCAGAGGTGGAAGCCCAGGAAGGGGCAGGTGTGGGGCTGTACCTGGTGCGGAAAATCTTCGAGGAGCAGGGCGGAAATGTGTGTGCGGTTCCGGCCCATCACAGAGGAACCGTGATCCGCATGATGCTTCCGAAGAAATACATGTTGGACTGACGGGACTTAAAGGCATGGCGAACGGGGCTGGGAACCAGGAATGGGGGAAGCCGTGCGTCAACTCGAAAAACCTGCGGTTTTCCTCGTTTGAGGCTGTCGCCTCATGTCATCAAGAGCCCGAACCCCGTCTGCCATGCAAGCATGGCGAACGGGGTTCGGGCTCTTGATGACGCACGGCTCGTAGCATAACAAAAGTGTTATCTTTCCTGAAAGGTTCTTGTAAGATTTTCGGAGTATGATACGTATAGAACATAAGGAGTTGTAGAAAAATAAGTGACACATCTTGGCTTGTCTATTTCTCCGGCTGTACAGGTCAAAAAGCCTCGACGTAGCCCGCTACGCCTGCGTTTTTTGCCCTGCACATCCGAAGAAATATCCTGCGTAATCTGTATCACTTATTTTTCTACAACTCCTAACAAAAAACAGGAAAGGAGTCTTCCAATATGCAGCCTATTTTAGAAACCATCGATCTTGTAAAGTATTACGGTGACGGCGACCGTCAGATCAAAGCCATTGACCACACGAGCATCACAGTCAACCACGGGGAATTTGTCGCGGTGGTGGGACGTTCCGGCTCGGGAAAATCTACCCTTCTCCATATGCTGGGCGGCCTGGACCGTCCGGACAGCGGGCAGGTGATCATCAGCGGCCAGGATCTGTTTTCCCTAAAGGATGAGCAGCTCGCGGTATTTCGGAGACGAAAGATCGGATTCATTTTCCAAGATTTCAATCTGCTCCCGGCGCTGAATGTATGGGAAAATATTGTCCTGCCCATCGGCCTGGACGGAAAAAGGGTGAATAAGGATTACGTGCTGGACATCGTCCAAAGCATCGGCATGGAGGACCGTTTAAAAGCTCTGCCCGGCACGCTCTCCGGAGGACAGAAGCAGCGGACAGCCATCGCCAGGGCATTGGCCTCCCGCCCTGCGATCATCCTGGCCGACGAACCTACGGGCAACCTAGATTCCCACACCGAGATGGAGGTGGTGACCATGCTGAAAAGCTGCGTGGCAAAATACGGCCAGACGCTGGTCATGATCACACACGATGAGACCATTGCCCAGATGGCAGACCGCACCCTCATCATTGAGGACGGAAAGGTGGTGGGCTAGATGAATACGATCAGCAGGACGGCACTATCCAATTTCAGAAAAAATAAAAGCAGGAATCTGTTGATCGGGGCGGCTATTGCGCTGACCGCATTTTTACTGACCGCCGCGCCCACAGTTATGATCGGTTTTATCACGATCCAGAATCAGGCAGTGAACCAATATTATCCAACCTTTCACGCCATGTTCCGAGATGTGGACAGCCAGACAGCGAAGAAATTGCTGGCGGATGAACGGGTCGAACAGGCCGGGATTCGAGAGGATGCGGCGGTGATGTACTGTAACCGGGATTCTGACATTCGGATCACGATGATGTCCATTGACCAGGCAGCGGCGGAGCTTTCCAGACAGGAACTGGCGGAAGGGCATTTGCCGGAGAAGGCGGACGAGATCGTGGTATCAAAGGGAGTCTTGGAAGCCATGGGGCTGGAAGGGACGGTGGGGAATCAGATTCAGATCCCATACCGCCCGAACGGCGGGAGCGAGACCAGGGAACTCCGGGAATTTACCATTTCGGGAATGGTCACGGACTCCGAGATCTCCATTCGAGACGGCCTGTACTTCTGCTTCGTCTCGGAAGCGTTTGCCGGGGAGATCCTGGCGGAGAATGAGCATGAATACCGGATCTACCTCCGGCTGGCCGATGCGGACGGGATGACCACCGATGCCATCCAGGAGCAGATCGAAACACTGGGCGGGGAATATGGCATTGCGAAAAATGAGATCGTCCTGAATGGGGAATATCTCATGGCAAACTATGTGGATCCGGCCACGTACAGCGGGCTGGGGCTGCTGCTGGCGATGATCGCGCTGGCCGGGGCGCTGACTATCTACGGCATTTATTATGTGTCCATGCTGGATAAGGTGCAGGAATACGGAAGGCTGCGCGCGGTGGGTGCCACGAAACGGCAGATTCGCCAGCTTGTCTTCCGGGAGGGGCTTGCGGTGGCGGCGGCCGCGGTTCCGGCCGGGATCCTCCTGGGACTTCCGGCGGGGGTGCAGATCATCCGGTTCGCGGCCAGATCCAGCATCAGCAGTGACATTGCCATCGCGGATCAGATGAGGCAGATCGTGGAAAACGGCGAAGTCAATCTGATCCAGCCCTGGATCATTGGATTCGGCGTGCTGATCAGCTTTGCGACGGTATACATTTCTCTGTGGAAGCCCATGGGCACGGCGGCCAGGATCTCCCCCATCGAGGCGCTGCGCTTCCGGGGCGACGAAGGAAATGTCTCCGCTTCCCGAAAAAAATCTGCAAGGCGGCTGCATTTCCGGCACAAAAACGGCAGCACGTCCGGGAAGACCAGAAAGGGCTATGACGAGATTGACATCCGGAAGCTGACCCTCACCAACCTGGTCCGAAACAGGAAGCGCACGGCTATGACCATTTTCACGATGGGGGCAACCGGAATCCTGTTCATGGTGGCGGCCACGGTGTGCAGCTGCATGAACCCGGAGGATATGGCGAGGGATGATCTGCGGGGGGATATCCAGGTATCCGTGGACTCCTGGTCGGATCCCATGTATCCGGAGCGGGCGCTGAATCGGATCCAGCAGAATAACCCGCTGGCCGGTGGGTTGAAGGAACAGATCCTGGAGATCGACGGAGTGACGGAGATTGATGTGGACACGTCTGTAGAGGTCCGGCTGGAGGGACCCACGGAGGCGGACGGAAGCCCGCTAATAAGCGGCATTACAGGAGTCAGCGCGAAGGCATTGGAAGCGCTTAAGGGCTATGTCGCGGAAGGCTCCCTGGATGACCCGTCCCTGGCGGACGGCACCGGGATCATATTGGGAGAAAAGTTCCGGGACCGGTTTGAAGAGATGAAGGACTGGAAGCCCGGGAAAACGATCCGCATGGAGCTGATGGACGGCGAGAAAATACTGCAAAAAGAGTTCCGGATCGCGGCAGTGGTCAACGGCCCCATCAGCTATGGAGGGACCTGGCTCGCCATGCCCTCGGATGTGCTCCAAAGTCTCTGTGAAACGGATCTGACAGACTGCTTTGAGATCACGGTGGAGCCCGGGACGGAGGAAAGCGCGGCAGAGGAAATCCGGCAATGGACGGCAGATCTGGAATACCTGGAGATCCGGACGTATGCGGAAGCCTATGAGGAAGCGGAAAAGTCCATCGGCATGTTTATCTCGATCTGCTACGGGATCCTGCTGATCTTCGGCCTCATCGGCATCCTGAACCTGGTCAATACCATGATCAACAGCGTGTATGTCAGGCGCAGGGAGTTGGGAATGCTGCAGGCCATCGGCATGTCCGGGCGGCAGACGGTGCATATGCTGCAGATGGAAGGGCTGTTCTACACGATGGGGACACTGGTGCTCTCGGTGGGACTTGGAAGCCTGCTGGGGTACGGCGCGTTCCAGTGGTCAAAAAAGACAGGGATCTTCTCGATTATGACTTACCGCTATCCGGTGGTTCCGGCGCTGGTGCTCGCGGCGGCGGTGCTGGCAGTGCAGCTTCTGGTCACGTATCTGGTGAACCGGAGCTTCCGGAAGCAGAGCCTGATTGACCGGATCCGGCTTGCGGAGTGAGAGTGATGTATTATCTGGAAAATCGGGGCCTGATCACGCCGCTTTTCCTGATGCTGACCGTCACCGGATTCATTGCGATCACGTTTTTGTTTCCGCTGATGCTTAAGGGATTCAGGACCAGCCAGAAGGTGTATATATTCACTCTGGTCACCAGTTCCGTGTTGCATATCCTTCTGTTCCTATTCGGAAAATATAATGTGATGCTGATGCTCGTGCTGTCTGGCCTGGTAATTCTTGTGACTACTCCGCAGATTGCGCTGATCTCTATACTGACGATGGATGCCATTGACTTTATGCAGTGGAAGACCCGTAAGAGCTCCAACGGTGTAATCGCTTCCATCAAAGGAGGCTGCGGAGAAATAGAATTGCAGAAATAAACAAAAAATGGGGGCTGTCCAATAATTGGGACAGCCACTTCACACCGCCTTTTGACCACCACAGGATCTCATCCTCAGAGAAGAATGTCTCGCCGTGGGTGACATAGGCTCCCTGTATACAGCCCTTCCAAAATCGCTTTACCATTTCAAAACCGCTGATATTACCCCATGGGAACTCAATGTCCCCCTCATAACAGCATTCATCAAAGACCACCGGTTTTCCATACGCTTTTATCCATTTCGACGCCTTATGCATCGCCGCGGTCTGCAGACAGCAGTGTGTAATATTTGGCCTTGTGAAATCATAGTATAAGATGCAGTGGTGGCACCCATATTTACCGCATACAGCCAGCTCGGATAATCCTCATTCAAAAGAAGCTTATATGCCAGATCATTGCTGCCATAATCAGACAATACCTTGTTCAGGATATAGGTTCCCACAAAGCCGGTTTTGAGATATCCTTTATTGATCAGCAGCTTTTCTCTCAAAAATTCCCTGATTCGTTTTTTACTGCCCTCCGATGCAAAATCCTCTGCCATTTTTTGATAATATAATGACATCAGCAAAAAAAGGATATACAATAGTAGACGGCGCAGTAGGCAAAGTTCAGATCAGAGCATACGGATCAAAGCAGCGATCAGAAAGGAATTCTGCAATGAGCACCTCAACACTGACAGAGCAATTGGCTGAATTAAATGAAAAGGAAATTTTTTTAAAGGATTTTCTGCGGGAAAACCCGGAATATCAAACGGCGGTGATCGGTTCGGCCGACAGCCGAGATTCGGATTATGAACGTTTGATACGTCTGATGAAAAACAAGTGGGGAAAGGAGTTTCCGGATAGGTCTTTTTTTCTGGAAGGCAGCTCCTACTATCTGGCGGAAAATTTTTTCGTGCCGCAGGAGGAAAATGTCCGCATTATAAAAAATCTCCGCTATATGCCGTTTATTCTGCATTCCCACCAATTTATCGAAGTGAATTATGTGGTATGCAGCAGCGGAAGCGCTATGATCAGTGAGGAGAAAACAATCCCTCTGGAGGACGGCGATATTATTCTCAGCCCGCCCGGATTCGTGCATTGCTTCCACGCGCACGATGACAATAGTATTATCATAGACTTTATTTTAAGGATCACGACCTTTGACACCGTATTTTTCAATCTACTGAACAATGATAATTATCTCTCAGCGCTTTTTTCCAACGCGTTGTACGGCGTTTCCAAGGGCTGTATCCTGTGGCATTGCAGGGAGGACCGCAGGCTTCGGGAACTTGTGATCTCTGCATATGAGGAAAATACTTCCTCTGAAAAATACCGTGAAAAAATGCTGGAGCTTCTTGTGATGGAATTTTTTCTGACGCTTATGAGAAATCACGAGCAGGAGGCGGTCTTTTCTATTCCCTATATCAATAATTCGGACGAGCAATTTCGGGCATTGCTGAATTATATGCATACACACTATCAGAATGTTACTCTGCCCAAATTGGCCATGCAGTATAACTACAGCGAGCGGCAGGTGATCCGGCTGCTGAAAAAGCATTCCGAGAAAAATTTCTCCCAGCTTTTGACAGATATCCGCATGAATAAGGCAATCCAGCTGCTCAAAAATTCATCGCTCTCTATTTCGGACATTGCCTCCCTGCTCGGCTATTCCAGCAAAAGCTATTTTGTGAAAGTATTCCGCAATACGTTTACGTTTGACCCGGAGGATTTTAGGAAGCACTTGGAAAAACGGGGGTAGTACAGTATTTGTTACTGTTCACTCCTGGACCGTGCACCACGCTGCACGGTCACAGGCAAGTACGTACTGGGGCTGGAATCCGGCCTCTTGCCTTAAGGCAACTTTAAATAGGCCGGATTCGTTACAGTTCGCTGGCTGGCCAGTGAACTGTAACCAGCATTTCGTATCATGTCATTATATTTTGGAAACATGGCAGAAAAATTCTGGGTTTTTTATTTATAATAGTAGTGACAGATTCATGGCACAGGGGGTTGCTGATTCGACAGGCCATTTGTATTGCAATAAATTGCATGCAAATGACCTGTCGAATCGCAACCGCACAGCTGGAAAATAATATGTACAGTTTATTTCGTTTGTGCGGAGGAATTTAGTTTGAGACAGTTTTTGGAGAAAGGGGTAAGATATGAAAAATCAGACGGAAGGAGAAAAAAACATGCATACAAGTGAGATTAACATTAGAGATCCCTATGTCCTTGTACATGACGGAGCTTATTATCTGTACGGGACCCGGAGCGAGACCTGCTGGGGGCCGGCGGAAGGCTTCGACTGCTATATGAGCCGGGATATGGAAAACTGGACCGGTCCCGTAGAGATTTTCAAACGGACGGAAGGATTCTTCGCGACACAGAATTTTTGGGCGCCGGAGTGCTACGCTTATAACGGCAGTTTCTATCTGCTGACCACATTCGGCGGACCCGATATCAAGAAGGGGATTTACATCCTGAAGGCGGAACAGCCTCAGGGACCCTACGCCCTCTATGGAAAACGGCTGACTTCTGACGACTGGACCTGCATTGACGGGACGCTTTATTTTGAAAACGGCCGGGTTTATATGGTATATTCCCACAGCTTCGAGGACACGCCGGACGGTGACATCTGCATGACCGAGCTGGAACCGGATCTTTCCGCCGCCAGAACCGAGCCTGTTGTCTTATTTTCTGCAAAGGAGGCGCCCTGGGCGAAGCCGGTTCCCTTTGCGGAAGCGGAGTTCGGCATTAAGGGGGATGTGTATTTTACGGACGGCCCCTGCCTGTTTCCGATGGAGGACGGGAAGCTGTACATGACCTGGTCCAGTTGGGGCGATGTGGACTATGCGGTGGGAGTTGCCGTTTCGGAAAACGGAAACATACACGGCCCGTGGAAACAACTGGCGGAGCCTATCTGGCCGCAGAACGGCGGGCATGGGATGGTATTTCGGGACGTTTCGGGGGAACAGTATTTTGTGCTCCATTATCCCAACGATAAGACGAAGGAGCGTCCCTGTTTTAAAAAGCTGGTGTTGGAAAATGGGGGCATACATTTGTCATGAGTATGAAGTGAGTCTTTTGGAGGGGCATATCAAATGATATATATACTTTAAAGTAAAAGTACTCCGGGAAGATGTGCGCTGCGGCGTACAAGACAGATGCCGCAACGCGGCCGCCGCAGGCACGAATTTCGCAAGCGAAAGACTTCAACAATAGAATCTGATTTCATTTGTTACGAAGAATTTTTTCCATGCGGAACATATAAGGAAAAACTGCGCTGATATAAATATCATCAATTGATTCAATTCTTTCGTTGGAAAATGGCTTCCATTTACCGTGAATAAATCAGGCAATCTGGATTCCTCCCTCAGCAGCATATTTATATAGCAAATGTGCATTGCTTTGGAGCAATTGCTCAAATAAGTCGATTTCCTCATCAGAATATCCTTTTCTTTGAATCCATTTATACTCTGGGAGCTCACATCTTGCATAATCGCAACCGTACAGCTGGAAAAATTTTTCAAAAAAAAGAACCGCCCGCATTTTCGTGTCGAATATAAGGTGAACAGGAAATGAACAGCCGCAATCCATACATATTATTTCACGACAGATCCCAAGGGAGGTGAAGCATTGGAGGCAAGAGAGATTGAAAGATGCATTGACAGCTTCGGCACGGACATATACAGGTTCTGTCTGAAGCTCTGTCTGGACAAAACGGATGCCGAAGACCTGTACCAGCAGACCTTCCTGAAGGCCCTGGAAACCAAGTGGACACTCGACTGGACGCAGAACCCGAAGGCCCTGTTCTTCTCACTGGCACACAACCTCTGGAAGAGCGGCAGGCGCAAGCAGGCCCGCCGGAACCGGATCGCCCCCTGCGGGAATCTGGACGATGAGTCAGAAATGCTGCTGCCTTCCGGGGAGAGTATCGAAGAAAATTATTTTGAAAAAGAGCTTGCTGAGGAAGTGGACCGGATCATCCAGACCCTTCCGGAAAAAATCCGGGTGCCGCTGCTCCTGTTTTACTTTTCCGACTGCTCCGTCGAGCAGATCGCGAAGATCATAAAAAAGCCGCCCGGAACGGTGAAAAGCCGATTATTTAAAGGAAGAAGCCTGATCAAAAAAAGATTGGAGGAAGCCGGATATGAAAGATAACCGTTTTGATGAAAAAATAGATGAGATCATCCGAACGTCTGTGAAGCTGACGGATGAACCCGCCCCGGAGCTCAATAATAAGCTGAAAGCGGCCCTGTACCAGCAGGAAGCCGCTATGCGAAAACGTCCCGCCGCCCGCACCGTGTCTCTCTGGTATCTGCCTATGATCCTGAATTTGGCGACATTTACGATGCTGGCTGTCGCTGCGCTGATGGTGATCGACAACAGCTATCTGGCGTATTTCGCCGCAGGAGTCTGTCTTTACATGGGGCTGGCCGGAGTGCTGCTGACCATCGTCGGTGTAAAAAGGGCGAATTTGAAAGAAACGATCGCGATCCGTGTTGAGAAGAGAGGTGAACTGGCATGAAGGATACAAAGAACAAAAAAAATTTATTATTCATAGGGATTCCCATCATCGTCTTGCTGATCTTACTGCGGTTCGGACTGTATTTCCTGAAAAGCGGCGGCTCTGGCGGCCTGTCGATGCTGCTTCCGGTTTTCATGCTGGGCTTTATGCTCTTTGCGTTCAGTACCTCCGCATTTTTTGCGGCATGGATCTGTCAGGACTGCAGAAAACGGGGCGACGACCCGCTATTATGGGCGCTTCTGGTCTTTATCCTGTCCCCGTTTATCGGGATGCTGATCTATTTCCTGCGCCGTTCGGAAATCAAGGGGGAATGCCCTGCCTGCGGACATCGGATCTCACCGAAGGCAAACTATTGTGAAGAATGCGGAACACAGATCGAAAATAAGGAGGACAATATGATGTTGACAAAAAAAGGAACCCATCACTTACATTTGATTATTGCAGGAGCGGTCAGCATGGTGCTGATGCTGGCCTGCCTCACAGGCTTTATCGTAAAAGCCGCATCCGGAAAGGGCATCAATACAGATCCCGCGTCCAATGACCGGGTGTGGAATATGGGGGTGATCGGCATGGAGGTCAGCACCTATTTCGGCGATGTCTGGCATCTGGAATTCAAAACCGCCAGCAAAGGCTATATTGTGGAGCAGAATATGAAGATCGAGGATGCGGATGCCCAAATGCTGCATGCGGATATTTCCTGCGGTTCCGTATCGGACGATGCTACGCTTGTTCTGTGGCTGGTACAGGGAGAGGAGGTACGGTCTGTGGATGTGACCAGCCTTTCCGAACCTCTCGAATATCCGCTGGACGAATTTGAAAATGGAAAGATCCATGTGCGGCTTCAGATCAACGGCGTAAAAGATACGGTTTCGGACATCTGTATCAGGTAGCAGTTGCGAGAGTGCTGATCCGGATCGAGCTTAATGAACATTTCCGGCCGTGCTGTCAGGTTCCATTCCCATCTAATTCCTCCTTCTTTGGGGGCGTATCTTGCCTCTGAAACGGGGGATTAGCAAGCGGGAAAATCAGTTATAAAAAATTCATAAAAGATTTGTTGTATTAGCTGATATAAAATAATAAAATAGAGATAGAAAAGTATGAATTGAAACGGAAGAACCATACTAACAAGGGATGTATTTATCATGGCAACTTCAAGT
>VSNK01000095.1 GCA_009774255.1 Faecalicatena sp. | reverse complement strand
TTGCACCCTGCTGCAAGGCATCCGGCCAGTAAAATAGCGGTTGCTGGCAACCAGCCCCTCGCCGTCAGGCGACTTTTTAATGGGCTGGTTGCGTTACAGTCCGCGGCCGGTTAGGCCGTGACCTGTAACACGTTGTACTAGTACGGCATGCCTTTTTCAGCCCGATATAAATGCCCACAAAACAAGTATATGGTTTAATGATGGTTTCAAAGTGCTGCCTGTCGCCGAGGGCAAATTTATGATCCGACGCAAGCCAATCGTCCCATGCCTGGCAAAAGCAATCCATTTCCCAGGTTTTCACCGACTCGATCCGATCACTTCTGCCGATGAGTTCTTTCCATTGCTTTGGACTTTTAAACATATAGCTCTCATCTCCAAGCCAATCGGAAAGAAGTTCTTCAGCCCTGCCTGTATATTCATCTTTCAGACCGGGAATCCCGATCAAGACCACTCCATTATCTTCTAAAAACGGCAAAAGCTTTTCCTGAAAAAATCCCTTGCTTCCCGCAAAATAATGATAAGAGTCAATACTGATCAGAGCACGGAACTGCTTTTTTTCAAAATGAAGATCATGCGCGTCTTCACAAACAGGTGTGATCTGCTCTCCAACACCCCATTCAGCAAAACGTTTCCCATTTTCTTCCGCGCTTACCCATAGATCATCTGCGAATACTCTCGCTCCGGTCTCTTTCGCAATGATAAGACTTGTCAGTCCCGTCCCGCATCCCAGGTCGAGGATCATGTCATCCGGATGAAGCTGCAGCGGATATTTATGGAACAGCTCTTCCAATATCCTTACGCTGTTTGGCCCCATCATTGTTTCTGCCGAAATATATTCCTTATAGTCATCTGTTTTCATATGCCATGCCCCTTTTCAGTGATCATGCTTCACAACTTTTTTATCCGTCTTTATCATTTCTCTCTTATTTGAACCGTCCGGCACAAATCTGAATACGACAAATTCCGTTATTTCATCCGTATCATTTTCAAACGTATGGACACTGTGATGGACTCTTACAATATCATTTTTTACCGCATAACAGGATTTTTCGATTCCAGTGCGGTCTACATATTTACACAGTAATTTTCCTTTCGTGATCAAAATATTTTCGTCGATTTTTTCATGGAAATGCCACTCCTGAACCGTATGCGGCATAATCCTGTTTAAATGAATTTCCGCCTCATCAAAAATATAATAATTGATTTCTGTGCCCGTCTCCTTGATCACATGAATCGAATCCTTTTCATGGATCACTTCAAGATCTGCCATATCTGATATCCCCCGTTTCAATCCCATTTTCGTCCATCAAGCATGCAATAAATCACAATAGCCTGCTGTACCTCTAACAAAGATCTCTTAAACTGATATCCGACAAAATAGTCAGAATCGATCACATCTTCGGATACTTCCTCGCCGCGATAAAATGGCGGACAAGGGTTTAAAACAGCATGTTCATTTGCCATATCCATAATTTCTTTTGTGATCTGATAATTCTTAAAATCCCCGAGTTTGTCTGCCGGAAATGAATCTGTGCATATAACGTCTTTTCCTTTAACAGCTTCTTTTATATCTCTATATACCTGTACCCCTTCCATCTCGTATCCCTGTGGGCAGCATTGCGACAATTCAAATCCTAAAACACCCGCCGCCTCCTTCCAGGTTAGACCAATGTTGCCGGATTCACCGCAGAAAAGATATTTGTCTTTTGTAAATTCTTCTCTGATTTTAGATAATGAATACATATCTGAAATAATCTCACAGGGATGATTCCTGTCTGTCATTGCATTGATGATCGGAACAGCGGAGTATCGCGCAAGCTCCCTGATCACATCCATATTTCTATGCCTTACAACGATAGCATCTGCCCAATGATTCATATATCCGCAAACATCTTCCAGTTTTTCTTTTTTATCCAGGGTTTCTGACGGAAATAATATTGGCTGCCCGCCAAGCTGATCTATTCCTTTTTCAAATGTCACACGAGTTCTTATACTTGTATTTGGAAAAAATAACACGATGCTTTTTCCATTAAGAAATCCCTTAAAATTTCCTTCCTGTATTTTATCTGCTATATGAAAAATTTCAAAAATATCCTCTTTATTAAGGCTTTGTAAATCAATTAAATTTCTCAATCCAGCACCCCTTCCCTGCATAAATTCGAACAGGTAACAATGTGTCATGACATCTCCTAAAAAATCATTTCGATTTTCATTGGCATATTAGCTCTGCTGATTGCCTTTGGTAGTTTTGTTATCGCGTTGCTTACCTTCCTCGATAAGAGAAATAAGCGAAAATAAATAAGCCTACCTTGTACTTTGCCGAGACAGGTAGGCTTTAGCCATTCTGGGAGGTAAACCACTTTGTGGGCGGTTGCTCCTTTTCTAAATCATACTATAGCATTTTTGGCGGCAGATTGCAAGAAGAACATATGTCCCTTCGATAAGATAGCCGCCACTTCGTTACAGCTCACGGCCTGACCGACCGCAAACTGTAACGCATCTGGCCCATTATAAAGTCGCCTTCGGCGAGGGGCCAGATGCCTGAAACCGCAGCTTTCATAATATTTGTGTATAATCGTCAATAATTGGTTAATCGGACGATAGTTTTAAAGATTTTTCTTTGCCCTCTTCCTGTATGCGGCCGGTGTCTCGTGGTAAATCCGCTGAAAGTTATCTGAAAAGCCCCTTGCGTCACTGAATCCGACCTTCAGAGCGATCTCGTAAGCCTTCATATCCGTTGACACCAGGAGGGATACTGCATGCTGGACTCTGACCCGGCTCAGGTAATCCTTGAAGTTTTCGCCTGCATTCTTCTTAAAAAAGCTGCTGAAATAATACGGATTCATGTGTACTTCCCCTGCCAGTACTTCCAGGGTCAGATTCTCGTCATAATGCTTGTCAATATAGACCTTCGCCTTCAGAAAATCCCTGCTGCTGTTGCTGACGATCATATCCTTCACTTTCCCAAAGTATTCTATGACAATCCCATAGAAGGCTTCTTTCAGCTCACTATAATTTTCGCAGCCTCTTCCCCTTTGCAGCAGCTCCTTCGCGTCATAATCCGGGCATGGCAGCGCCAGGCTTTTGAATTTTTCATCCAGTACACGGACCGCGGAGCAGAAGTAATATACCGCATCCTCCTTCTTTCCTTCCGATATACTGCATACTGCCTTTGCGTACTGTTCAAAACTCTTTTTCACACCGGGTTCATCCTGCGCGATGACAAGATCGATCATCTGCCCGCGGGCCGCTGTCAGATGTTCATTTCCGCCCTGGGCCGCAAACACACGGGTTCCTTCTCTCAGAATGGGATGTTTCATCTGGTCGGCGAAAAAGAAATACTCCCTCATAGCGAAACATTTCTGAAATTCATCCGGAATTCCGCTCATATGCCCGACGGGATTGCCTACGATAATCCCCAGCGCGCAGCCAAGTTGTCCCTCCACTTCTTTCCGGAGCTTAGACGCTGCTTCCGCCGCCTCTTCCTGATCCATGCCCTTGAAAACGATCACAATATGATTATTCTTCATAAATGTGATTCCCCAGGCGTGATCTCCCATAGATTCCTCTATGTAGCTCAGAACGGAAAAACGGATCAATTTCTCCATATGGGGGTCCTCCTCCTTCCGGAGCAATTCGGCATATGCCGGAACATAGAAGCCCTCCTCTAAAGGCAAAAGTCCGTTGTAATCCTCCTTCTCATCTTCCAGGGTGTTTTTCCGGGCATGTATCAGTTCCAGTTCCAACTGGTTGACGCATTTTCCGATTGCATGGAGAAGCTCCTCACGTATGACCGGCTTCAGGAGATAGTCCACCGCACCGTAACGGATGCCTGCCTTCGCATATTCAAAATCCTGAAATCCGCTGATCAGAATGATCTGTGCCGAAATCCCAAGGAGACGGCATTCCTTCAATATATCCACCCCCGACATCTCCGGCATGGATATATCCAACAGCGCAATATCCGGCTTACATCCGATCAGCCCTTCCATGGCTGATTTTCCATCCACATATACTCCTGTGATCTCAATCCCCAGCGCGTCCCAATCCACCAGCTTTTGTATCCCGGCCGTGATGATCGGCTCATCATCAGCTATGATCATTCTCATCATATTTCTCACCTCGTATGACCGGCATCCGTACACTTACGCTCGTCCCCACATGCTGATGGCTCGTCACCTGTACCCCATATCCTTCCCCGTACAGATAACGAAGCCTGTCATGGATATTTTTCATGCCAATACTCTGCCAGTTGTATTCATTCTTTATTCCCGGATCATCGCTCTTAAGCAGCTCTTCCGTCCTTTTCAGCGCCTCCTGGTCCATGCCGGCCCCATTATCCATCACAATGATCTCCATATCATTGTCTGCAATCCCCATCTCAATCGATATGCTGCCATATCCTTTCTTCGGTTTAATCCCATGAACATAAGCATTTTCCACAATGGGCTGGAGGATCAGCTTCGGAATCATCACGCCCCTCAGCTTATCCGCCGAAACGGCAAGCTGGATCCTTCCCGAGATTCTGCAGTTCAGCAGGTAGACATACTTCCTGATAATCTGTATCTCCTCCTCCAGCGGAACCAGATCCTGCACGGTTCCGATCAGATAGTGGATCTGTACGGAAAGTGCTTCAATCATCTCCGATACCTTCAGATCCTGATTTTCCAGCGCGGTCATGCGGATGATCTCCAGCGTATTATACAGAAAATGCGGATAAATCTGTGACTTCAATGCAGTCAGCTCTGCTTCTGTCTGGCGGATCTGGGCCACATAAGATTTGTTGATATATTCTTTCAGCGCTTCGTTCATCTGATTGAATCTGGCAGACAGGATTCCAATCTCATCCGAAGAGCTGACCGGGAGGCAGATGTCAAAATTCCCCTTCTCAACCTGCTCCATCTTTTCCATCATATCGTGGATCGGATTGACCAGCCTCTTCGAAAAAAACACGGAACTTATCACAAGTGCAAGTGTGGAAATACCTAGAATGACATACATCATATTCCGCTGGGCCCGTAGACCGGCAAACGCGATTTCCGTATCCATAATAATGACGGCAGACAAGCCATACTTATTCGCTTCGGTATCCAGTACAAGGCTCTCATGCCCCATATCCTCCAGCCGGCCTATTTCATCCTCTATGGCATTTTCCTTCCGGACATCCTCCGAACCCGTATTGTCCGCAGGATGCGGCACATTCGGTGAGGCATAAAAACACGTTCCCTCGTCATTTACAATATAGAACTCCTCCGCCCCGCTGAACCTCACGGACTGGAATATCTGATCCAGCCGCCTGACCCTCACATCCAGAAATAGCGTTCCTACATAGACGGCATCCCCGACCTGGCTGCGGATATCAAAATAATTCCTTGCAACGGTAAACACCTCTTCATTCAGTCCGCTGAAATAATTCGTATGATGCCTGGACAACAGCATCAGCTTGTTGCTGCTCTTATCAATATCCGCATAGTCTATTTCCTGTTCAAATAATTCCTGCCCTTTAAAATAGGTCGCATAATCCGAATAGTGAAAGTCCAGCGGATTTCCTTCACTGTCTTCTCCCACAAAGTGGACGGCAACAAGGTCTCCCTCGGCGTTCGCGGTATATTTCAGGAAGCTGTCCATCTCCTTCTCCCTCTCGGCATCCAGGTTCTGCGGTTCGTAATTCTCACCGCTCAAGATCTGGCGCAGGTTATCATATACACGGAACTTTTCCTGCACCGGTTCATTTCCGTAATTATAATTATATGGCAGCTTGGAAATCGTATTATAGGAATCGAGCATGGTTTCAACACTGCTTTTCACATAGTAGGCCGCATGTTCATACTGAACCTCCAGCGCTTTTCTGTACTCTCTGATCATTTTATTGGAGATGAACATGGAAAGAAACAGCATCGGCATCAAGCCCAGTAGAATGATTGTCAATGCAAATTTATGGAACAATGTCATATTCCGGAAATATCTCTTCATGATCTGTCTCCCCCATTTTCATCCTTGGTTCCATATATGATTCGCCCGTCAAAAGCTCTCATTTCCCTTGCTGGCCAATTTTCGGAATCTTCGAAAAATTATCTCAGCAATGAAAATGGACTTTTGACGGTCGAATCATATATCATTTTAGCAGATAAATGTATACACAAACAAGGGGCTGTCCGAAATGATCTGCTCTGCTATTCAAAACACCGCCGTAGGCAGTCTTTTTATATACAGCAAAAATCTGACATTTTCAGACATCCCCATATTTTTGCACAGTTCATATTATCCTTTTGCAGCCCCTGCAGTGACACCCTTTACAAAGTATTTCTGGAAGGCACAGAAGATCGCCAGTGCCGGCACAATCGAGATGATCGTACCTGCGAACACGATATCCCATCTTGCGGAATACTGGCCTACAAAGCCCGCGATCTCGACTGTGATGGTCTTCGCTTTCCCGCTCGGCAATACCAGATATGGCATCAGGTAATCATTCCAGATTGACAGGCCGTTCAAAATGATCATAGAACCTGTGCATGGCCCAAGCAGCGGAAACGTAATCTTCCAGAAGGTCTGAAACGGTGTACAGCCGTCTATCATAGCTGCCTCTTCGATCTCGATTGGAATCCCTTTCAGGAAACTACAGTACAAAAGGCATCCAAAGGAAATCGCGCCGGAGACGCAGCACACGATCGGGCCTGCCATATTGCCGAACAGGTGAAACATCTTCATCTGTTTAAAGAGCGGAAACATGTACAGATGAAACGGGTTCATCATTCCTGCCAGTAATTATGTGTAGATCAGCGATGTCACTTTGCTTTTGCGTCTCTCGATACCATATGCCGCCAATGGCACGATCAGTATAATAAATATCTCTGAGACCACGGTCATAATGACAGAATTGCGGATTGCCCCTGCAAAATCAGACTGCTCAAACAAGTCTTTAAAATTCTGTACATACAGCGTGGTCGGCAATGCGGCCGGATCCTTCAGGATATCTCCATTGCTTTTGAAAGCTGAGATCAGAGCAAAAAATACCGGATATATAAACAGGAGAGCCAGAAAGATAACTGCAATAAACAGAACAATATCTCTCGCCCTTACTCTTTTCTTTGCGCGTTCCATCTACATCTGCACCTCCCTGCTTCTTAAAAATTTCTGCTGAAGTGTATTCAATATAATGATGATAAACAACAGCATGATGCCTACTGCGGTTCCAAATCCCTGCCTTCCTTCATTGAAGCCCACCTTATACAGCAGGTAGACCAGCGTCTCGGATGTGAAGCCGGGCCCTCCATCCGTCATAACATTTATCTCATCAAATACCTTTAAGCCTTTGATAAGAGAAAGTGTGAAATTGATCGTAAATGCCCCTGAAATCATCGGGACCGTAATGGATTTGAATCTCTGCCACGCGTTCGCCCCGTCAATTTCCGCCGCTTCGATCAGATCTACCGAAACACTCTGCAGGGAAGCCAGATAGATGATCATATAATATCCTGCACCCTTCCAGATCAGCACAAGACCAATCATCAGAAGCGTCAGGGACGTATTTCCAAGCCAGTCCTGCCTGAATTCTTCAAGCCCGATATTCGTAAGAAGGGAATTGAAGGTTCCAAAATTGTAATTGTACATGATCTTCCAGATAAATCCGGATACGATCCCGCTGATCAGGACCGGGATATAGAATGCGCTTCTGAAAAAATTCTTGCCCCATCTGACATTATCCACCATCAGCGCGAATGCCAGCGCACACGCATTTTCGAATAAAGAGATAAATACCGTAAGTATCGCCGTATTCTTCAGCGCATTGCCAAAACGTGCGCTTGTAAAAATCTCTTTATAATTCGCAAGCCCGATAAACTTGATATTTTCGCTGATGCCATCCCATGAGGTAAAGCTGTAATATACGCTGGAAACCGTCGGTACGATCACCCAGAACGTAAATAATATAAATGCAGGCGCAATAAACATAAATGCAACTTTGTCAAATTTTTTTGTTTTTTTCTCCATGGTGAACTCCTTACTCGATCCCAACTCCGGTAAGAGGATTAAAATTCTCCATTCCGACTTTCCAGGTCTTATTCAGCTCATCACATGCAGAATCAATATCCCGTGTTCCCTGCAATACCTCAATTAATGTCTTATATGTAAAGTTTCTGAAGTCCGGCGGAAGTTCGTTATTGCCTGTACGGCCGTTCCACATCGGCGCAAGGTCGTCTGCCGTATTCGTCGCGTCGATCACTTCCTGGAACACTTCTGTCACATCCATATCCGGCTGCTCTGTTGTAACCGGAACCGCACTTAATTTTTCGCAATATACCTTATAGTTCTCCGGTTCAAAGAAGAACTTGATGAACTTTTCCGCCGCTTCTTTCTTATCCGGGTCCTCCGCTGCTTCGGCAGAGATCGCAAGGCCGCCTACTCCACCGCCGCCTACAAGGCGGAGCTTCCCGTCCGGGCTTGGAATCGGGAACCAGCCAACTTCAAAGTCCGGTGCCGCAGCCTGGATCTGTGAGAACATATGGGTTCCCGAGTACATCATGGCTGCCATATCATTTACCAGGAATGTCGTGATCTGCGCATCCGGCGTGGACGACCATCCGTCCTGTGCATACTGGAGAATGTCCTGCAATTCTTTAAACGTCTCCTTCATCGTCTCGTCAGAGAAATCCTTGGAACCGTCATAGCAATGCTCGATAAAATCCGGATCCTGGCTTAACACCTGGTCATTATATGCCTTGTGGAACCAAAAGCCCATGTGCCAGATATCCTGTCCGCCTACCACCAGCGGCGACATATCGCCCTTCTCCTTGATCGTCTCGCAAAGTTCAAGAAATTCATCATATGTCTCAGGTTCTTTCAGACCATTATCGTCAAAATATTTCTTATTGTATATAATGCCGTTGGTATTCTCGCCTCCTAACGGCGCCGTATACACTTTTCCGTCAAAATCCGTAGTAGATTTGAACAACCCTGTTATGTCGTCAGAAAGCGGCTCCAGCTTCTCTGCCCTTACATAAACGGCCGTATCACGCATCTCCATAACATCCGGAAATTCGCCGACGCTGTCCTTTGTCTTCAGAAATTCACTGTAGGCTCCCCCGTTGCCCGGTTCGATCGTAACCGTAATATCCGGATTCGCTTCATTGAATCGGTTCACAATCTCATTCATAGATTCCTTTGCGCCCTCGTCCCCGTCTGCAAAGATATAGGTAAGTTCTATAGCGGCTTTTTTGTCAGATTCATCCGCACCATCTCCCGTGCTTCCTCCCGCACCGCCTTCATCTGATCCGCTGCTGCCGCAGCCTGTCAAGGCTCCGAAAACCATCACACCGGCTAAAAAAGCCGCAATTGTTTTTTTCTTCATATCTCTTTTCCTCCTCAATAGTCGTTACGGTGGGCCCTCCGTTGTTGATGGCTCTATTATATCAAGACAGGAAAATGGTAAAAATACTTTTTTTAAGTAGATTATACGGATTTTTCAGATCATGGACGCACCTCAAACCAGTCAAAATCCGCATACTTTCCAAAGCCGGTAAGATCCTGGCAGCAAATCCCGATCATCGTTCCGGAAAACCAGCCTTCATCGCACGCCTCATCCGACAGGAATCCCCCGTCCACACGCGGCCCGATTTCGCGAAGCTCCTCTCCCGCATATCCGAAGAAGAACTGCACCCATCCGTCATCAATTCGAAGCTTAAGATCAATTGTCCTGCCCGGTTCAAGCGGCAGATATTCTGTCAGATACTCGTATCTTCTGTTATCTGCTTTCAGAAGCGTGATACATTTCCCGCTGTCTTCATCATGGGAAACATGCAGATAGAGATAATTGTCGGTATCATACATCATAATCAGCCCCGCCATCTGCTTAAAGAGCTCCGGTTCAAATTCCATGCGGGCCGAGGCCTCCATTTGATATTCTGTCATCCGGCGGGCGATCAGTGTCTGTGCGAATCTGGAAGCAAGGCCGCTCCTTCCGTACATCCGAAGCCACCCCGGACGTTCGGTCAGGGAGATGTAGCGGGCGTCCATCGGAACACGGAGGGATTGATAATCCAAGTCAAGCTGCGTACCGTCAAAATCATCTCTGACAAAAGCCTGTCCTGCCGATGCCGCCTGCTCTGACAATGCTGTCCTCTCTGGCGTTGTCTTCCGCTCTGCCAATGCTTCCCCCTCTGGTGCTGCCTTCTGCTCTGCCAATGCCGACCTCTCTGATGCTGTCTTCTGCTCTGCCAGTGCCTGCCCCTCTGAGGCTGCCTTCTGCTCTGCCAATGCCAGCCCCTCTGAGGCTGCCTTCTGCTCTGCCAATGCCAGCCCCTCTGAGGCTGCCTTCTGCCCAGTCCCCGGCATCCCGGCGGTTCTTCTCTTCGGATATTCCACCTCGTTCTGGGGCGTATTTCCCCCGCAGTCCAATACCAGCCAGTCATCCTCTGTCCACCGCATCTTCTGGATGGCCGTCTCCCGCCCCAGCATATACCGACGACAGCCGGGGAAGCGGGCGGCATCCGCCGGGTTCCTCATTTCACGCTTTGCCGTGCGGCCGCACAGGTGTACGGCGTACCATTCTCCCTCCGGCGTCTCCACCAGATCGCAATGTCCGCTTTTCTGCAGGAGTATCTCTTCATGGTGCCGGCTAGTGAGGATGGAATATGCCTCATCCTCCGACCTGCGCTCCATAAAATCTGCCTGATACATTTCATAGGGTCCCCACACACTTCTGGAACGCTGGATGGTCTGCCCATGTCCTTCCCCGGTCCCCGTATCGGCGGAAAACAGATAATACCAGCCATTCCGTTTGAAGATATGAGGCCCTTCCAGAAAGATCCGTTCCGCCTTATAGATGTCCCGCACCGGCCCGGTCATTTTCTTCTTTACCGGGTCATATTCCTGCAGGACCAGCCTCCCTGCATATTTCTTCGGAACCCGGTGATCCGTACTCATGCCGACCATATATTTTCTGCCATCGTCGTCGTGGAACATGGATGGGTCGAATCCGAAGTTATTCAGGGCAATCGGATCTGACCACGGCCCCCGAATGTCAGAGGCCGTGATCAGATAATTCTCTGTGTCATACATGTTGCAGTAGAAGGCCTTTATGACCGTATAGGCCAGATAGAAGATTCCCTTGTCATAGGTCAGGCAGGGTGCCCATATTCCCTGGGAAGGGCCCACCCCCTTAAGGTCGAGTACGGAAGGATCGTCCAGGGCATACCCGATCAGCTTCCAATGCGCCAGGTCGCGGGAATGGTGAAGGCGGATTCCCGGCCACCACTCGAAGGTCGATGTCGCGATATAATAGTCCTCTCCCACCCGGATGATCGACGGATCCGGATGGAAGCCGCGTAAGATTGGGTTCTGTATTTTATCTTTATCCATAGTTGATCTCCTTTGGAACTGCATGAATGCAGATATTCATCTTGGGAAAATACGCATGTGCCCCATGTCATCCCCAATATTTTATGACAGCTCCTAAACATTCATACAAGAGCGGCATACCGCCGAAGCCACGGATACCTCCGGCCTGCAGTACGGGATCAGTGTTGCCTGAAATGCATGGTAAAGGTCGGATTTCCCCGGCCACACGCTTCCTGTCACCTCACCCCTTTCATTCATCTGATGGAACCAGGAGCCGTTCACATGATCCAGCACCTGCTCGTCCAGATATTCCATGAACTGTGCATAATCAGACGCATATGCCGGATCTGATGTGACGTGATAAAGTACGGCGGATGTATTGATGGCCTCCGCCAGTGTCCAGTGCATTCTGTCATGGATCACCGGCCTTCCTTCCCAGTCCGTGGTATATACGATCCCGCGCGCGCCGTCTGCTGTCCATGCGTCCCCGATTGCCCTTCGGTACAGTTTCTCTGCCGCCTCCACATAAGTCTTCAACATTTCCTGATCCTCTCCATATACGGACAATGCCCACTGGGTGATCAGCCTTGCCCATTCAATCCCATGCCCTGGGGTAGCCCCATAAGGCTTGAAGGGATCTGCCGGACATTCCTTATTATATTCCAGCATGGGCTCCCACTCTTTCGTGAAATGTTCCGGAATCCTCCACGCATTGGCTGACGCCCACCGGATCACATGGTCAATGATACGCCCGGCCCGGCTCCGGTACTGCTCCCGGCCTGTTGCGTCGGCTGTCGCCAGAAATGCTTCCACCGTGTGCATGTTGGCGTTCAGACCGCGGTAATCATCCAGAACTGTGAATTCCGTGTTCCACGTATCACAGGCCAGCCCTTCTTCCTCATTCCAGAACTTGTCCTCAAACAACTCCAGCGCCTCGTCCAGGAGATGTTCGGCTCCCGCCCTTCCTGCCAGCATTGCAGAGGAGGCCGCCAGAATCACAAAAGCATGGGCATAACACTGCTTATCCGCAAGGATACTGCCGTCCGGGTTGATGCCGGGATACCAGCCGCCGTTCGCCTGGTCGTGGAGCTCGCCAGTCAGTCCCTTTAAGGCCGCATCGGCCAGTTCGGCGCTGCCCGCATGCCCAAGAAATGTGCCGATGCTGTATACATGTGCCATACGGCAGGTGATCCAGGTCTCTCTTTTATGATCTGTCCATGGAGTTCCGTCATCCCCCAGATAATAGGAACTTCCCTGCGGGGACGGGAACCTGTGCCCGAAAGCAAGCAGATTTTCCCGAATCTCCTGTAAAAATGCCTTGTTCTCTTCCGTATCAATCTGATATTTTTTCATGGTTTCCTGCATGAATCCTTCCTCCTATTTACAGTTCTTATATTTATACTCACAGTCGATAAAATCTGCCGTGAGTATCGCTCCAGCCGCAGGCGCGAGCTTCGCAAGCGAAACTCTTTGCTCTACATGTGAAATCAAACACGTATGTATCGTTACAAATACTTTACAAATACCGCGGAATGTGGGAGCAGTAATGTTTCATTTACAGGCTGCTGATACAGTTTCTCACCTTCCTCACATACTTCATAAGGATAGGATGTGTGATTGATTATGATCTCTCCGTTCTCAAAATATCCCCTCTCAATCCGCTTCTCATACGTTGTACCGATCCCGGCCGCATCCCGCAGAATATCCGCGAGGATATTTCCCTTCATCAGCTCCAGCGGGTATAGTTCATGATTTTTCTGCTCCGCCGGGACATGAGGAATGCACTTCGTGTCATATGCATACCCATAACTGAAACCGAATGCGTACTGATATCCCTGTCCCGTCTGGTACCGGGTGACGCAGGGCGCACTGTCCGACAGCCAGGACGCAATACTTTTCCCGCCGGGATACGTACAAAATTCCCTGCTTCTCACCATGCCTGCTTCCCGGTATTGTATGGCATCCGGCTGAGGCCCACATGTTTCCCGGTATTGTATGGCATCCGGCCGATGTCCGCACGCCTTCACGCCGAAACAGTTCTCCGCCAGTGCGCTGTCCGGCCCATAGAGCACGGTCCCGCCGCGTTCGCACCACCTCCGAAGTACTGCTTCAAATTCTGGCTCCGGATTCATTCCATAGCAATCATTGTCCGGAATGATCAGCAGCTTATACTGATCAAGCAGGACCTCGCCGGCAGCCGCATTTTCTCCAGGATTTCCATTTCCGGCAGGGCGATCCTCACACAGGCTTACGCTGTCTGTCACATCCGCTTCCAGCCCCAGATCGAGGCAGGCCTTGTACCAGCCCAGCAGATCAAGCCTCCGCTCCTTATTTCCTTGGGTATACATCGTTTCACAAAGCGCCATCGCCGACGGGAAGAGGATTGCGATATCTGCCTGCTTCTTCGCGCCAAGCCGGGGAAGCACCTGCTTGGCCCACGCATTTGCAAGGCTCAGGGAATCGTTGAACGCTCCCTCCATCCGGTGGAGCAGCCCGCCGTCGTCCAGCCCGCACATCCCGTACGAGGTATACCCCGACGCCCCCGCCGCCGCAATGGAGGCCACGATCTCGCAGGGCGTAAGCACCGCATAGATGTCATTGTAAAGAAATCGTCCCCAGTAGATCCCGCCGATGAATTCTCTCCCCCGATTCATACTGCGCATCATGCTGTGATGGCAGGACGTCACATAAGCGTCCGCATCCCCCGCAGGAGTAACCGGAACCGAGAGGAAATGTGCACAGTCTACATATTCGGCAAGCCGGTAAATATCGATCCCCCTTGCCGCCGTATCCCACAGGTCAGCGAATCCCACACCCGCCAGCATGGCACCGTCCACATTCAGAAAATATCCCCACTGCGCCATATCCGGGCATAAATAGAAATCCGGGTCTACCCCATACAGCCTCTTTTTCATGTCTTTGAAATAAAGGCACAGCTCATCGCGCTGCCATTTCCTGTTATCCATCAACATCCGGGCCTTTGGAGACCCGTTTCTTACATCCTCCTCCGAAAATGTACGGCTTCCGCAGTTCTCTTGGTTCTCTCCCGCAAGACCGCCTGCTGCCGGTTCCATAACATTTTCCCCGGCTTTTGCGTTGTTCCTCCCATTTCTGCACCCGAACCAGTAATCCTCTTTTTCCAGCTCCTCAAAACACACCTTATCCAGGCCGTAAGCCTGGTTAAAGAGCCGGATATCCCCTTGGTATTCCCTGGAAAGCCATTTTAGGTAGCGCCTCCTTCCCTCTTCATCAAAGCTGGGAGCTACGATCGGATCCCACATACTGCAGACAGGCTTCCTCTCCCTTCCATCATACACAATGGTCACATAATTGTCACCATATATCTTCATCAGCCCCGCCACATGCTCCTCCATGGAATCCTTCGCCCTGTCAGACCAGTAACGGTACCATTTCCCGTCATAACCGTCCGGATCGACGACAGACTCCCCATAGATCGGCGGGCTGAAACGGATATTTGGATAAAGGTTATCCCCATTCAGATAAAGAGCCAGAAATTCATGGGACATGCCCATTCTTTTCAGTTCTTCCTGCATGTATTCCTGCATGGCGACATACTGACTCGCCTCCCCTCCCGCATATCGATCTCTGAAATCTTCCCATGCCTTCGCATCCAGCATGACACTATTGAAGCCTGATTTCTTTAAAAATTCAATACTCTCTTTCACAAAATTCTTATCGTCATATGCCGGACGATAGAAATTGCCGAACCAGATGTTGATATATGGTTCTTTTGTTCTCTTATCCGTTATCATGTAATGTGTCCTTTCCTGCTCCCCCTCCGTACGAGGTGACCATAAGATCCGCTCCCTGGTTCGCGGCTTCTTCCATCATCCTATAGTTGTCCTCAAGCATCTCCTGCTGCCGGTTTATACACTCTTCCACTGTCCATCGTTTCTCCTCATCAGGAAAATTATAAAGTTCATTCTGCCGGCTTTGAAGCAGCGCTGTCCTCACAGATCTTTCCCTCCTTTCCATACACCTCGATCTGTGTCAGAGCAGGAAATGGGGACGGCTCTTCCGACTTCACCATCCGGCTCATTTCAAGCCAGCAGACCTGTCTGGCAGGAAATCCAATCTCATGAGGCAGCCGGCTTTTTTCCATCTTCATCTCAAGGGTACTGCCGTCCGAGAAAGCAAATTCTACGCTTTTCCACCAGTTGTCATGGGGGAAATCCGCCCTGGTGTACAAAATGATCTTGTCAATCTCCACCGTTCTTCCAAAATCCAGCCGGAGCTTTGCATCCTCCTGCATATTGATCCCCCAGGACTGGTACGGCCATTCTCCGTGACAGGTATTGACTGTGATGCCGTCAATGGCGTTCTGGGCCGCGAATACGGACTCCCCCCTGGTCTCCACATTTGCAGATACATGGGGATAGCAGTTCTTCAAGTGATGCTGGTCACACACATTGACCGCAAGATTCCGGTAAGCATCTATCTCGAAATCCTTCGCTGCACGCGCACACAACAGATGCTTATTTCCGTAAAATGCTTTCGGGGACAGATTGATCCGCTTTTCTCCAAAGGGTACCATATAAGTCACATTTCCCGTGACATATGTAAGAGATTTGCCGATCGCGTCATCGAACTGGAGCCAGAGCCACGCCGGTTCCCCGGAGGTCTCAAGGATAATCCTGTCCCCCTGTTTATATTCCTGGCTATAGACAAGGTTTACTTCATCGATGCCTCTGCCGACAGCCCTTGTATTCATGTTAGCATCTAAGATTTTCATACATAGTTCCATGATTTCTTCTCCCTTGTTATCATCTTTTTAGGAATTGTAGAAAAATAAGTGATACAGATTGCGCAGGATATTTCTTCGGATGTGCAGGTCAAAAAACGCAGTTCTACACTCCGTTTCGGTCCTTGCTGAACAAGCGTCACTGGCGCTTAGCAACGTAGTGGGCTACGTCGAGGCTTTTTGACCTGTGCAGACGGAGGAATAGACAAGCCAAGATGTGTCAGTTATTTTTCTACAACTCCTTACCATACGAAAAAATCTGTTCCGCATATTTTATAAATGGCTTCTATAAAAAAATAATCTGCATAAGTCATTGTTATGTGGTGTGACAGCGTGTCATGATAAGCGCCGCTGCAGTTTTGGACAATTGCGTCACAATTCCTGCTCCAGTCAGCTCTGGACTCATCAATTGTTTTCAGAATCTTCACTGCCATCCTGCGGTAATTGCTTCCTTCGGACTCCGGTACGGTCTTTGCCAGTTCCAGAAGCCCGCCCGCGATCACGCATGCGCCGCAGGAGTCTTCATATGCCGGTTCGGACGGCTGCCGGAAATCTATGGGAATGATGCCATTGTCCGGGATACTGGCAACGCAGTAATCCGCCACTTTTCTTGCAATATCAAGATATTCCTGCTTTCCGGTATGGATATAGCTGATCATAAATCCATATACTGCCCAGCCCTGGCCTCTCGTCCATGAAGAGCCCTCCTTATACCCCTGTCCCCCATAACTTCTGACTTCTTCTCCGGTCTCATGGTCGAATTCAACAATATGCTTTACTGAGCCGTCCGGCCGGATAAAATGTTCCATCACCGTATCTGCGTGCCGCATGGCAATATTCCTGAACCGGGAATCTCCGGTCTCTTCAGACGCCCAGTACAGAAGCGAAATGTTGAACATACAGTCAATGATCGCCCATCCTTTTGTATCCTGTCCCTCCACATCATTCCACGCGCGGATAAAGTCTCCGGCGGGATTGAATCTTCCCGCAAGAAGACTTGCGGCATGGAGAGCAGTCTTTCTGGAACGCGCATTGCCCGTCAGTCTGTAATCCGCAACCGCTGTCGGCTGGAACATGAAGCCCACATCGTGATGCAGCCCATAATATGTATCAAAGCATCTCTCCATCTTGTATTCCGAAGTTCTGGCAATCCCGGCATACCTGTCATCCCCCGTGTCATGGTACAGAAGCCACATGACGCCGCCCCAAAACCCATTGGTCCACCAGTTAAGGCCGTCATCCATATTCCATACCTTTTCCAGATCTGACCGGTCATCGTAATTGCCGTCTTTATCGGTTGTGTATGGAATCTTGTCCTTATTCTTTTCACTGACCCAGCTAATCTTATCTCTGATTTTTTCCCTCACCTGATCTGCCCATATATCATAGCTACTCATCATTTTCTCCATCTCCTTATTTCATGTGTTTTCTTTATTATCTAATAT
>VSNK01000094.1 GCA_009774255.1 Faecalicatena sp. | reverse complement strand
ACCCGGTTCAATGCGTGTACCGGGGCAAATCTGAAGGTGGCGAACTGGCCTGGCGTGACAGTGGAGAAAAAGGAGGGATGGACCACTTGCCATGGACGGGAATTCCGTCTGACGGATCTCCCGGGTGTTTACAGTCTGGACTGCTATACGATGGAGGAGAACGTGTCCAGAGATTATATTCTGAGCGCAGAGGCAGATGTGATTGTGGACGTGGTGGATGCCACCTCGCTGGAGAGGAATCTGTACCTGACGCTGCAGCTGATTGAACTGGACAAGCCGGTAGTGCTGGCACTCAACATGATGGATATTGTGAAAAAGAGAGGCATGGAGCTCGATCTGTGCCGTCTGTCAAAACTGCTGGGAATTCCGTGTGTCGCCGTGTCCGCGAGGGAGCGGACAGGGATTGATCTGCTGCTGGACGCGGCGGCCTGGTACGAAGAGTACGACAAGCCGGTACTGCCGTCCGGCAAAAAATATGAAGTGATAGAGAACATTATTTCGCAGACGGTAAGGAAGAAGCAGGGGAGTGATTCATACACATTTCAGGAGAAGACGGAAAGACAACACAGTCATGAGGGCAGAACCGACCGGATTGACCGGTATCTGACCGGAAAATGGCTGGGGCTGCCGATTTTTCTGGCAGTCATGGGGCTGGTATATTTCCTGACGTTTGCTGTCGGGGGATGGATGAAAGGATACCTCGAGACAGCGCTGGAGCTCTGTTCGGAAAGGACGGAGCTTTTGCTGGAAGCCTGGAAGGTCAGTCCGGCGCTGCGGTCCCTGATCGTGGAGGGGATTCTGTCCGGAGTGGGAGGAATCCTGACCTTCCTTCCCAATATTTTTATTTTGTTTCTGGCGCTGGCTGTGCTGGAGGACAGCGGATATATGGCGAGAGTTGCTTTTGTGATGGATGACATCATGAGCAGGGCCGGGCTTTCCGGAAAGGCATTTCTTCCGCTGCTGCTGGGATTTGGCTGTTCCGTTCCGGCGGTTATGGCATCCCGGACGCTGGAGAACCGAAGGGACAGGCTGAAAACGATTCTCATCACGCCTTTTATGTCCTGCAGTGCCAGGCTGCCGGTGTATGTACTATTTTCCTCTATGTTTTTTGGAAAATATGCTATGGCGGCATGCTGCTCCATGTATCTGCTGGGAATCCTTGCGGCAGTTCTCACAGCCTGGCTTCTGGCAAAGCTGGAGGGCAGCGGGGCAGAGCACACCCTGCTGATCGAACTGCCGGAGTACCGGGCACCGGATGTCAGAACAATCTCGGTGTATGTGTGGGAAAAATTGAAAGACTATTTAAGCAAGGCAGGAACCGTGATCTTTCTGGCATCGGTTCTTATGTGGCTGCTTCTGAATTTTGGACCGGAAGGGTATGTGACAGATATGGCCCGAAGCTTCGGGGCTCTTGCCGGTAAGAAGATGGTTCCCCTGTTTGAACCGGCCGGTCTGGGCTTCTGGCAGATCATTGTGGCGCTGATCTCCGGGATCGCGGCGAAAGAGGTGATCGTATCCAGCTGCAGTGTGCTGTTCAGGCTTCCGAACCTCACGACGGCAGAGGGGATGACAGGCTTCGCACAGGTCCTGACAGAGATGGGATTTTGCATGGAAAATGCCTGTGCGATGATGACGTTCTGCCTTTTATATGTACCCTGTACGGCAGCAATCGCGGCGATCAGAAGGGAGGTGGGAAGCAGAAGGCTCACCGCGGCAATTGTGCTGTACCAGACCGCTGCCGCGTGGATCGTGAGCGTGCTGGTTTATCAGACATTGCGTGTATGGAATTAAGAATCGGTTGCAGGTCATAACTTATACTGTACGTCGAATAGATTTGCAGTCATCAATTATAACGAAAGATCGCCAGCCGTATTCCTGCCTTGGGCGGGTCGGTAAATTCTCGCGGTCTTGAGTATAACAAGGAATGACCTGTAACAAGTATCATTCATAGCGCGTGCCGGTCAAGCATAGTCCCGATGGGGGCAGCGGGTTCCCGGAAGGCTCCTGCCCGGAGAGTATGGCCGGGATGCACTCCGCGCCGCGCAGTCCCAGTCCGATCTCCGCCAGGGTTCCTGCGATCAGGCGGGGCATCTGGAAAAGAAAAGAGGAGGCTTCCAGAAGGATGTGGAGTTCGTCGGACGCAGGAGAAAAAATATCTGCGGCAAGAACCTCTTTTTTCGTATTTTTTTTCGTTTTTCCGGAGGAAAAGCCGCGGAAATCATGGACACCCACAAGGGAGGCCGCTCCTTTTTTCATGGCGGGGATATCCAGCGGCCGCGAAATGTGGTGCAGATATTTTCTGCGGAATACATCAATCTCTGCGCCGGTTTTGATACGGTAGGTATAAGTCTGGGTGAGAAGGTTCAGGGAAGCATGGAACCGCTCCCAAACCTCCTCCGCCCGGAGAACGGCAATATCCAGCGGAAGGTACTGGTTCAGGGCAAGGCGGAACTGGGAGGGGGAGAGGGAGGACTCTGTTTTAAAATTCACCGTCTGGCAGGAGGCATGGACGCCAGGCTCCGTGCGCGCGGCGCAGAAAAGCTCGATGTTTTCTCCCGTCATTCTCCGGAGCGTGGCTGTGAGCCTGCCGGAAATGGTTTCGGAACTGTCCTTCCTGCCCTGCTGCTGCCAGCCCTGATAACGGGTACCGTCATATTCCAGTATCAGTTTGATATTCTTCATGGCAGATGTCCTCCTTTATCCTTTGATCTTTAGATCATCCAACCGTACAGTTGGAAACTTTTTTGCGTATAGGAACAGTATATAACATTTGAAGAAGAAAAACCAGATATTACTTATTTTGTATTTTTCCGGATCAGCGAGGTTACCATCTGGATGGTCTGGTCGATCTGTGCCTGCTCCTCTTTGGATTTTCCTTCTTTGAGGATTTCCAGTATGAGGCTGATCTCTTCCTGTGAAAACTGGATCTTCTGGCGGTTGGCACTGGTGATGAGCGCAAGCATGACAGGAGCCAGTTCCTTTCCGGATTTCCCGGACACCTGTGAAGCGGCTTTCTGAATCAGATCCAGCTTTATAGGGTCAATGTCTTTTAACAAGGGGTTGTTTATCCATTCATTCATACTCTGTATCCATCCTTTCTATTTCCGCATTCTGCGGACTGTTATTCCATGATTCCACATTCTGCGGACTGTCATTCCATGATTCTGCGTTCTGCGAGCTGTCATTCCATGATTCTGCGTTCTGCGAGCTGTCATTCCATGATTCTGCGTTCTGTGATTTTCCATTCTGCGGGCTGACGTCCTCTGTTTCCATGTTCCGCAGACCGGTATCGGCCGTTTCCGTACCGGCATTCTTTTCCCATTCCGCGGAAGTATGGCTCGAGGAACCTGCCTTGGATCCATCACCGGAAGAAGCTTCCGGGGCAGCAGGCTCTCCGGGCTGGGAGAACATGGTCTGGTACATTTCGAACATATCCTTCTGCTCAGGAGAGAGCATTCCCATTACCAGCTGCATGGGATCGAACCCGCCGCCGGAACCGCCGAAGCCCATAAAAGGCGTGCCCCCTCCGGAGGCTCCGGGATCTGCGGAGGATTCTTTTTTTTCGGATTCGCCAGACTCACGAAAAGAAGCCTTACCGTCAGCACTGTCCGAATTCGGCTCCGTATTTCCGGTATCGGCGGAAAAAGCCTGCATCATCTGTACCATATCCATTATATTCATCATATTGCGGAATGTTTCCAGCATATTGGCCTGTTCCGGCGGGAGATAGGGGGAGATCTCTTCCAGCATTTCCAGGGGAGAAGAGAATCCGGAAGAAAAATCCTGTTCGTGCAGGAGGCTTTTCTGCCGGTCAAAATACTGAATGGTATGCTGCAGTTCAATAACCTTGACGAGGATTCCCAATGCCTGCCGTGAGGCGGCAGGAGTGTATGGAAGAAGCAGTTTCAGCATATGGAGTTCTTTCGGGACGGTCCGCTCATCGAACGGCGTCATGGGTGTGGGAGTTTTTTTTTCCATAACTACTCCTGTCCGGCAGGTGAGATATCAAAAGATGCCCTTTTGGAATATGTATATGAAAGGAAATGTGGAAATATGTTACAGGTCACACATTCACCAGGCGTGACCTGTAACGGAAATATACTATGGACCGCAAGCGCACTGAGCAGATACGAACATTCATCATTCCATTCGTATACAATAGTAATGAGGAAACGGTAAAGAGGAAAGAACTATGAGAGCCAGGCTGGTCATTGACGGAAACGCGGTCTACGAGATCGACGAAGACTGTATGCGCAGGAGACGGACAGACAAAACCGCGGGAAACGCCGAAGAAAACGGCAGGGAATATGCGAGGCAGGAGAGCATTCGGAAAAAAGAAAATGCGTCAAGAGAAGATAAGACGCGGTAGAAAAAGATAAGATGCGTCAAAAGAAGATCTGATACAGCAAAATATCCCCGATACAGAGAATGTACCGGGGATAGGACTATTCAGGGAAGGATTAGCATCCGCATCCGCAGCCATTGCCGCAGCCGCCGCAGAAGATCAGCAGCAGGATGATCCACAGGCAGCTGTCATTGCCGCATCCACATCCGCAGCCGTCACCCATTCTGCCGCTTCCGCCGCAGCCGCCGCAGAAGATCAGCAGCAGGATGATCCACAGACAGGAATTGTTGCCGTTGTTAAAGAGGCCGCCTCCACAGGAATTTTCGCATCCACATCCACAGTTTGTTGCGCTTAAATCACTCATTATTGAAATCCTCCAAAATTGATTGTTTACAGTTCCATAATATGTGAGTGTAAGAAATGTGTGAATGATTTTCAAAAATTTTTTTCCAAAGATTCAGAACCTCTTGTTTCCAGCTTAGAAAGATGCTTTTTAGTTACTGTTCACGGTCTAACCGTGCACTTGCTGCACGGTTAGATGCCAGAAAAGTGATGGGGCGATGACATCTGCCCATCGCCGAAGGCGATTTTAAATGGCAGATGTCGTTACTATGAGCGGCCGGTTAGGCCGTGAATAGTAACGCTTTTTAGGGCTCAAAAACATCTTTTTAAGGAAATAGTTGACGAAATGTCAAAAATTATATAAAATATCATACGGTAACAGGTTAATGAGTAAAAGTTTGGAGGTTGAGATTATGCCGTCATACAAAGGGCTGAGCATGGAAGAACTGGAAGCATTGAAGAAAGAACTGGAACAGGAATTTGAAGCTGTAAAAGCCAAAAAACTGAATCTGGATATGTCCAGGGGCAAGCCGTCAACCGAGCAGCTCAATCTGTCTATGGAAATGATGGACGTATTGCACAGGGAATCGGATATGATCTGCGAGGAAGGTGTTGACTGCAGAAACTACGGGGTTTTGGACGGAATTAAGGAGGCAAAGCAGCTTTTGGCAGATATGATGGAGGTTCCGAAGGATAATATTATTATATTCGGAAATTCCAGCCTGAATGTGATGTATGATATGATATCACATGCAATGACTCATGGTGTCATGGGCAGCACACCCTGGGCAAAGCTGGACAGGGTGAAGTTCTTATGCCCGGTTCCCGGATATGACAGGCATTTTACAATTACGGAGCATTTCGGGATCGAGATGGTGACGGTTCCGATGACTCCTACGGGACCGGATATGGATATTGTGGAAAAGCTGGTCTCGGAGGATGAAGCGATCAAAGGAATCTGGTGCGTTCCGAAATACTCCAATCCGCAGGGCATTACCTACTCGGATGAGACTGTCCACCGCTTCGCGTGTCTGAAACCGGCGGCGAAGGATTTTCGTATTTACTGGGATAATGCATACGGCATCCATCATCTCTACGAGGACAAGCAGGATTATCTGATCGAGATCTTTATGGAATGTAAAAAGGCGGGCAACCCGGATCTTGTTTATAAATTTGCGTCCACATCCAAAATCAGTTTTCCTGGCTCCGGGATCGCGGCATTTGCGGCATCCGACGCAAACCTGGTGGAGATCCGCAAACAGATGCGTGTGCAGACCATCGGCCATGACAAAGTGAACCAGCTCCGGCATGCAAGATTTTTCGGTGATATCTCCGGCATGGTGCAGCATATGAAGAAGCATGCGGACATTCTGCGGCCGAAGTTTGATGCGGTTTTGGAGACACTGGAAAGAGAATTGGGCGGACTGGAGATCGGCTCCTGGATCGCGCCCCGGGGCGGCTACTTCATTTCCTTTGACGCCATGGACGGCTGCGCAAAGGCCATCGTCGCGAAGGCAAAGGAAGCGGGCCTGGTGATGACGGAAGCAGGGGCCACCTATCCCTATGGAAAGGATCCCAGGGACAGCAATATCCGGATCGCGCCCTCTTACCCGACGCTGGACGAGCTGAAAATAGCCACAGAGATCTTCGTGCTGAGCGTAAAGCTGGTTAGCATTGACAAACTGCTTGGAAATATATAGAATATAAGGAACTGTTTTCATACTGCTTCATAAAAAGCTGCGGTACAGATTTTTTGGTCTGTACCGCAGCTTTTTTTCTATAGTTCTTGACAATTAATTGATTATAGTGTATATATAACATATAAACAGATAACAAATAAAGGTGGTGATGATTTGAAACTATTACAGAATTCCGGGATACCCATTTATCAGCAGATCGCGGAACAGGTGAAGACGGACATTCTGGCAGGCAGGCTGAAGGAGGGAGAGTATCTTCCATCCATCCGCAGTCTGGCGAAGGAGCTGAAGATCAGTGTCATTACCACGATGAAAGCATATGAGCTGCTTGAGGCGGAGGGTCTAGTGACCGCTGTCCAGGGAAAGGGCTTCTACGTCAATGCCCAGGACAGCGAGATGCTTAAGGAACAGCATCTGCGCCGGGTGGAAGAAGCGCTGACGGAGGCCATCCATGCCGCGGAGATTGCGGGTATGCCGCGGAGTGACCTGGAAATGACGCTGCGGGTATTGCTGGACATGAACGAGGAGCAAAAAGGCTGACCGGAAATAGTAACTACTCAGCACAGGATAGCGCATTTACTGCGCTATCCGTACGAAAACGTATAAATCGCAAGAGCAATCCCCATTGCCGCAGGCAATTTTCATGGGATTGCGGCGTAACTACGAAGGTACTGAGTAGTTACCGGAAATATACAGACATACGGACAAACAGAAAGGGCGGGAGGATATGAAACAGTCAGAACAAAAACAATCAGAACAAAAACAGGAAAGTGTAATACAGGCAAGCAATCTGAAAAAGAAATATGGAGGCTTCCAGCTTTCGATTCCGAGGCTTTCGATTCCCAGGGGCTTTGCCACGGCATTGATCGGAGAAAACGGAGCGGGCAAGACCACGCTTTTGAACATACTCGCCGGAATCCGGCTGGATTTCCAGGGGGAGGTGTCTTACTTCGGAGATCGGAGCCAGAAGCTGGACGGCAGCGTGCAGGAGAAGATCGGCTATACGGGGCCGGGCAGCTATTATCTGCCCCACTGGACCATCCGCCAGGTGGAGGAGATCAGCGGGCTGTTGTTTGCAGGTTTTCAGAATGAACGGTTCCGGGAACTCTGCGAGGAGATGGGGATCAGCCAGTCTATGGCGAAGAGTGTGAAAAAGCTTTCCGACGGCAACCGGATGAAGCTGATGCTGGCGGCAGTGCTGGCCAGGGATACGGAGCTTCTGATCATGGACGAACCCGCGTCCCCGCTGGATCCTCTCATGCGGGAGCAGCTTTGCGACAGGATGCGGGACTATCTGGAGGAGGGAGACGGAGAACGCTCGATCTTTTTTTCCACCCATAATATCGCGGATATGGAAAATGTGACGGACTATTGCCTCATCATGGAGCATGGGACGATTGTGGAGGAAGGATTTGTAGAAGATCTGAAGGAAGAATATGCTCTGGTAAAAGGGGAGGCGTCGGACGCCGGCCAGGCAGGGGAGGTGCTTTGTTCCATGAGCAGGAATGCCTATGGGTTCGAGGGGATCTGCCGGCTCCGGGATCTGGAACGTCTGGCCGGACTGGACATCGCCGTGGAGATTCCTACCCTTTCCCAGATCTGCGTGGCGGTCATGAAGGCGAACACCAAAGTCAATCCCCGGAAAGGAAAGGTTTCAGGTCTATGAAGAAAAAAATAAAAAGCTATCTTGTCTTTTCTTCTTTTTCATACAAAGTGTGCGTATTTCTCCTGATGCCTGCGGTATTGGCAGGAATCGGCGCAGGCATCGGAAGCTTTTTCGGAGAGATCGGGGTGATGGCGTCGGCAATGATTTTGACGATGGCGGAGATTGTTTCCGACCACTGGCTGTTTTCCGGTCTGATGGCAAAGGAGTCGGAAAGAATGGACGTTCTTCGGACCTCCTGTATGGGAATGAAGATCATGAAAAATGCGCTGATATTGGATCTGCTGCGCAAGCTCCTGACAGCCTTTGGAATCCTGGCAGTCTGCGAGATGTTCACGGGGCATTGGGATGGGCTGCTGCCTATGGTATTGGTTTCTTATGTCTTTTCCGTATCGGGCACATTTTTGGCAAGGTATGGGGGCGGGTTCGTGGTCAATGTCTGTATAGGCCAGATTGCGGCGTGGCTAGGTTCCGGATGTCTGCTCTGCGTGTTCCGGACAGGATTATGGAGGTTCCGGATTGGAATTGAGCTGCTTTTTCTTGTCCTGGGAATGCTGGCCAGTGTTCTGGCCGTGAATAAAGCAATGGAGAAAGTGAAGGGAGGATATTATGATCAATGATATGAAGCTGGGAATCCGGTTATTACGTTACGGGTATGGAATCAAAACAAATGTGGTGCTGGTGATTGTATGCGTGGCGACAGATATGTCATTTTTTGCCCTGGAACTGGCAGGAATCACGACGCCGCTGGACGGTTATATGCTTCTGCCCTGCGCTCTGACGCCCGTGCAGATTCTTTTTTCTTTAAATGCGGTGGATCTCGTGCTGGACTCCCCTGTCAGAAGAAAACTGCAGACAACGGTTCCGACAGTGATGAGTTTGTGCACAATGTTGGCAGCGTATCTGATCATCATTCTGAAAAAAGCGGCGATCGTTCTCATTCATCCGGATAAAACCGCGCAGAGCGCTGTGTGGCTGGTCTATCTGGCGTTTTTGGCGGCATGGATCATGGCTTATACAGGGGTTATGTATAAATCCTTCCTCGCATTTGTGGTCATGATGTTTATGCTGTCCGGTATCATTTCGTTTAGCATGATGCCGGCATTACGGTCGAACTTCCTGGGAGAAGAGATGGTTTCGCTGGCCTGGGGCGCACTGATCGGGGTTATCCTGATCCTGACAGGAGGCGCTTTGGAGTATGCGATCTCCCTTCTGTTTTACAAAAAGCCTGTTTCAAAAAAGATGCTGGGAGCAAAATTGAGCAGGGAACTGTAAAGTGAAACGTAAATGAGGCCGAATGTGCGCGGCAATGGGAGTCCTGGTACCGGCTTCCGGTATTTGCTCTGTCGGCAAGCCGCATATATATTGCGGCAATGGGAGGAGGGGAAAATATTCTCCCTCCACTCGGTTGCCGATAACAGGTGGTTTGCTGACGCGTGTGTCAGTTCATCTTCACATTCAGGAAGCTTCTTCCGGAAAGCGTCCGGTTGAAAAGCAGGAAGCAGAATACGAGGATACACCCAGCCAGGAATCCGATCCAGTTCAGCGCGGCGGTCAGGATCAGGAGCATGATCCGCATGAATTTCATCGCGTATCCAAGCTCAAAGTTGGGCTGGGCATAATTCGCCATGGCCACAAAAGCCATATACAGCATGACTTCGGAGTTGAACCAGCCCGAAGATACGGAGAACTCTCCCAGCACCAGGGCGGTGATCACGCTTAAGGGGGTGCTCAGCATACTGGGGGTATTGAGTGCCGCCAGATGCAGGCCGTCGATGGCCACCTCCAGGAGCAGAAGCTGAAATACCAGAGGGATATTCACCGTATCCTTTACCGCCACAAAGTCGAAGACTTCGGGAAGCCAGTTCAGGTTCTGCATAAAAAGCAGGAACACCGGGGTCAAAAATACGGTCAGAAAGGCGATCACCGCTCTGGAAATTTTCAGATAAGTTCCTGTGATCTTTGGAAAATAGTAGTCGTTTGCCTCCTCCACGATATCCAGGATGGAGGTGGGCAGGATCATGGCGGAGGGAGAATTGTCCACCAGGATCACCACTTTGCCCTCCAGAAGGCAGGCTGCAGCGGTATCCGGGCGCTCCGTGAACTTGAACTTGGGGAAGGGGTTGAACCATTTCCGGTGAAAGATCGCTTCTGCCAGGCTCTGCTGGTTCATGCGCAGGTCATCCACATGGAGCGCTTCGATCCTGCCTTTAATATTTGCCAGGAGATCTTTGTCTACCCGATCCTTCATATAGCAGATCGCGATATCGGTCCGGGAGGTCTGCCCGGCCTCCGTGACCTCCATGACCAGGTGGGGATCGCGGATTCTGCGCCGAATCAGTGCCGTGTTGAATACGAGGGTTTCCACAAAGCCGTCACGGGAGCCGCGCAGGGACTTGTCCTTTTCCGGCTCCCCGACACTTCTGGCGGGATAAGTCCGGCAGTCAATGGCAATGCACACCTCAAAGCCGCTGATGAACAGGCAGGTCATTCCGGATAGGACATTGCGCGCCACCTGGTCATAATCGCCGAGGACATCCACCTCCACATAGGGAATCTTCGTCCTGGCAAATGTGGTGGCGTCCTCCGGCATATCGTCCTCTGTGATCCGAAAAAAAGCATCCATGATCTTGACTAAAGTTTCATCCTTGGTAAAGCCGTCAATAAAATAAAAGGTCGCCTTCCTGTTTCCGATGGTGATATCCCGGCGGACGATGTCAAAGCTGTCCTTTACCGGAAGCAGCTTATCCATATAGGCAATATTGTCCTCATAGGAAGGCATCACTTTTTTTGAAATCTTTTCTACCATTGAATCAAAGTCCTTTCCTGCACGGCAGAAATTCCGCCGTTTTTATAGGAACAGGATTCCCGATAAAAGCGAAAATTATTCCCGGAATATCATAAAACAATGGGAACGGTTTCGCGGCAGTCCCTCACTGCGTCGGCGAGGCCGGCACGGCAGGATCCTGTATTTGATATACGCGTTTCCACTCCTTTGTATCATCATTGCGGATGACTTCCGAACGGTTTCCGGAAAGAAAACGGACCAGTTCATATGCGCTGACCCAGATTTCCCCGCTGCCTTCTCTCTGAGATTCGTCAAAGATCAACTGCAGGCCAAAATGAAGATGGGATTCGTCAATATTATTTACATTTTCTTTTTTGCTGTATCCGGTCCGTCCCATATATCCGATCACATCCCCGGCCTGTACGATATCCCCCTCCTTGAGCCCTTCGGCGTAGGGACGGTTCTGCCGCAGATGGGCATAGTAGTAATAGCGCTTCCCGTCAAAGCTTTCGATGCCGATCCGCCAGCCGCCGTACTGGTTCCAGCCAAGGGCGGTGACCTTCCCGGATTCCACACTGATGATCGGCGTTCCTACCTGGCCCATCATATCGTGCCCCAGATGACTGCGGCGGTATCCGTAGCTTCTCGCCACCCCGAAATCATCAAAATCCGAATAAGGGAAGCCTTTGGCAATGGGGGAGAAGGCTTTGAGACCGTAGCAGGATTTCCAACGGCCAGAGGAATCCGCCGGCTTTTTGCTGTCGGAGTTTTCTCTCGAAGAGCCGTCTGCCGATTCTTCTGCGGTATCCTCTGTCCCGCTTCTGGCATCCGCGGCACATTGGATCTGATATTCGCCCACCATGCCGCCCAGTACTGCCCCATATGCCTCCCGGTAATAGGAAAAATACTTCATATCTTTTGTTACGTCTTCCATCGTACGTTCGCCGGAGAGAAATTTTTCCGCGATACGATCCAGGTCCCCTGCCTGATACCCTTTAAAGTCCCCGCCGTATTTTGCGCCCAGAATTGCCAGCAGGTCGATCCAGTCCAGATGGATTTTGGCTCCATAAGTATCTACATCATACTGATATGCCTGTTTCATGGCTTCCGCCGTCACGTCGAAGTCCACCCATTTTATGTAATCTTTTTTCTTATTTTCGGAATCTGTGCCCGCGGAAGTATCCGACTCTTCTGCGAAAATGGTTCCGCTGGCCGGCTCCGGGCGGCCGTAGGCTTCTTTCTCTCGTATCTCGTTGATTCCCAGTATGGACGTACCTATGATCAGGGCGGCTGTTTCTATACCGATGGCAGTCTTTATGATCCTGTATTTCCCCATTTTCATATTCCTTATTTCAGCTTTCGTTATAGCTTATGCAAAAAGAATCTCTCAGATAACAAAGAGTTATGGTTCTTGAAATACGGAAGGAAAGGGCATATTAGACAAAAAAAGTGGGTATAACGTAAAAAAACCGGATTTTTTTGTGAAAATCGGCTATTTTTTTGTGATAAGAAAAAATGGGATAGGTTATATTTTCACTTGAATTTCATGGTGGATTTGCTTATAATGTGCCTCGAGGTAAAAAAAGGTTGAAAAGAGTAAAAAGTTATATGAGGAGGTTGTGACATTGAAAAAGTGTATGATGTTCTTAGGAAGCCTCATTGTCGTATCGGCAGGCAGTCCGTTAACGGTACTGGCAGCAGAAGATGCTGCGGCCGCATCCCAATCGATACCGCTGTGGTTCTGCATTCCTTTTGCAGGACTTTTATTTTGTATTGCGGTGCTTCCTCTGATAAAGCCCCACTGGTGGGAATCCCACCAGCCGCTGGCAGTTGTGTTCTGGTCGCTGCTGTTTATCCTGCCCTTTGCCTTTTCTTATGGAGCCGGAAGGGCTGCGGAAACGGTGCTGGAATGTCTGATCAATGATTATTTGACATTTATTGTCCTGCTGTTCGGACTGTTCTGTGTGTCGGGAAATATCACCATGGAGGGAGATCTGGCGGGCTCTCCAAGGGTAAATATCATCCTGCTGACGATCGGCACTCTCTTGTCCAGCTGGATCGGGACGACGGGGGCCAGTATGCTGATGATCCGTCCGGTGATCAAGATGAATGCATGGCGCAGGAACCGGTCGCATATCATTGTATTTTTTATCTTTCTGGTATCCAATATCGGCGGCTGCCTGACACCCATTGGGGATCCGCCGCTTTTGATGGGATTTTCCAGAGGCGTTCCCTTCTTCTGGAGTCTTCATCTGTTTCCGGTCATGTTGTTTAATATGGCGGTGCTTCTGTTCATTTTTTACTGGGTGGACCGGAAAAGATACTGCAGGGACATGGCAAGGGGGCGGAAACCGGATATCAGCAAGCCGGGAACCAAGATCCGGATCCGCGGCCTTCATAATCTGGTCTTTATCGCCATGATCGTAGCGGCGGTCATATTGAGCGGAGTGATGCCAGATATGCCTTTGTTCAAGAACGCAGACGGAAGTGTGCGCGGGATCCCTGTATTCGGTGAGGTGGTGCTGAGTTTCCCGGCTATAATTGAGATCGTGATCATCCTGGCGGCGGCATTCCTGTCTTTTCAAACGACGAGCCCCGAGATTCGGAAAAAGAACCATTTTACCTGGGGGGCGATCCGGGAAGTGGGAATTCTGTTCATCGGTATTTTCATTACCATGCAGCCGGCTCTGGCCATCTTAAAAGGAGTGGGGGCCGAGCTTGGGATCACGGAACCGTTCCAGATGTTCTGGGTGACGGGAGTGCTCTCCAGCTTCCTGGATAATACGCCGACATACCTGGTATTTCTCACTACGGCGGGGGCAATTGGATTTTCAGAAGGTCTGGTCACGGCCCTGGGACAGGTCCCGGTGAAGGTACTGATGGCGATTTCCTGCGGAGCAGTGTTCATGGGAGCGAATACCTATATAGGAAACGCGCCGAACTTCATGGTGAAGTCTATCGCGGACGAAAATGGTATCCATATGCCGTCATTTTTCGGATATATGGGATGGTCACTGTCGGTTCTGGTTCCGGTATTTCTGTTGGATACCGTATTGTTTTTCAGATAGGAGGGGAAGCGTAATATGTCAAATGAAGATAAGAATCTCCACGAGCTTGCCGGACGGATCTATGATCTGGATGAAGAGGTCTACAGAGAGCTTGGTTCCTCTCTGGGGCGGGTGTTTAACGGAAAAAAGGAAGACTGTATCGAGGAGACCTTCCGGATGATGCATGAGCGGAATCAGGCATATATCCTTCGAAATGAACTTGCCCTGATCAGCAATATGGCGCGGACGATCCAGGATCGGGCGGTCCGGCACAGAATCATGGTAAAATATGATGAGATTTTAAAAGAGGTCACGGAGCTGCCCACCAGTTTCATAAAAGGAGATATCCTGGATAAGCAGATGGCGAGGCTAAATATGTCCAATCTGCGGTCCCGTTTTTCAGAAAACGATCATCTGATCATCTGTATCGGCCGTACTTACGGCTGCGGAGGAAGTGAGATCGGTTTTACCCTGGCGGACTCTCTGAAGATCAATTATTACGATGTGGAAATCTTTGACGAGGTATTAAAGCGCCTGGAGGCGGAAAAGGATTATGTCCATGACCGCGGCGGTTATCCTTACAAAAAGGGCAAAGACAAAGAATCACACTATCTGAATGCGATTCCGGCCTTTGCTCCTGCACCGAAGTCAACGCTGAAAGAAAAACTGAGGGATTTCAGCCGGTACCATGGACTGCCGAAAAAGGATGCCATATTTTTCAACCAGAGCGACCTGATCTGCGACATGGCAAGGAAAGAGGATTTTGTAGTGATGGGACGGTGCGCGGACGCGATCCTCACCAATAACCGGATCCCTCATGTCAGTATTTTTATCACGGCTCCTCTGGAGCAGCGGATTCGGCGTATCATGGAAGTACGGGGATATGAAAGCGAGAAGCAGGCAAAGCGCCTTCTTACGAAGCTGGATAAAGACCATATCAAGTATTATAAGTTCTATACCGGGCGGAACTGGGGAAAGGCGAGGAACTATGACCTCTGTATCAACAGTGCCAGCTACGGAATACAAGGCTCCGTGGATCTGATTATGAGAATGCTGAATAAAGAAGAGTAGAAGGAAGAAGGAAAATAACATATTGAAATATTGGAAAAATATGTTGACAATTACCGGGAATTGTGCTAGATTATTCCTTGCGTAAAGCAAAAAACAAAGCAGAGTATCCACTCTCACCATAGCGCAATCGGGCGTCTATCGGTTTGACATTGACACAGGGCGTAAGTTTTGGGCGGAAGGTTTCGCCATCATTTTATGTGTGTGAATTATCGGGTGGATATTTATCCACCCGTTTTTGCTCTATAGGAAAATTCGGAGAAGTTTCCTATAGAGCAAAAAACCTCAGGGGAATGCGCACTACGCGCACTTTTTGCTTTGCGGCAGATCAATCAAAGGAATTTCATGTGACGGAGGTATACGACAATTAGCGAGTTAATGATTAACGAACAGATCAGAGATAAGGAAGTACGTCTGATCGGTGAGGATGGGGAACAGTTGGGAATCATGTCGGCCAGAGAGGCTTTCAGGATTGCACAGGAGGCAGAGCTCGACCTGGTAAAGATCGCTCCGGGCGCGAAGCCGCCGGTATGCAAGATCATTGATTACGGAAAGTATAAATACGAGCTGACAAGAAAAGAAAAGGAAGCGAAGAAAAAACAGAAAATTGTTGAAGTCAAAGAAGTGCGTCTGTCACCGAATATTGATACGAATGATCTGAACACCAAGGTGAACAATGCGAAGAAATTCATCCTGAAAGGGAACAAAGTAAAGGTGACCCTGCGTTTTAGGGGCAGGGAGATGGCACATGTTCAGCAGAGCAGGCATATCCTGGACGATTTTTATAAATTGGTGGGGGATATCGCGGTCATTGAAAAGCCGGCTAAGCTGGAAGGCCGGAACATGAGCATGGTTTTAACCGTAAAACGTTAAAAATATACAAGCTGGTTTAAGGCAAGCACAATAAAGGAGGAAGATCATCATGCCAAAAATTAAGACAAATAGAGCGGCAGCAAAGCGCTTCAAAAAGACAGGTACAGGAAAGCTGAAAAGAAACAAAGCTTACAAGAGCCACATCTTAACCAAGAAGACGACCAAGAGGAAAAGAAATCTCAGGAAGTCCACTATTACAGATGCTACAAATGTAAAGAATATGAAGAAAGTATTACCTTATCTGTAAGAGCGGGTAATAGAAGGAGGATTAAGAAATGGCAAGAATCAAAGGCGGAATGAACGCAAGAAAGAAACATAACAGAGTATTAAAGCTGGCAAAGGGATACAGGGGAGCGCGCTCCAAGCAATACAGAGTGGCAAAGCAGTCGGTCATGAGAGCGCTGACATCTGCTTATGCAGGAAGAAAGCAGCGCAAGCGCCAGATGAGACAGCTCTGGATCGCACGTATCAATGCGGCCGCAAGGATGAACGGCCTGTCATACAGCAAGTTTATGCATGGTTTGAAGCTGGCAGATGTGGATATGAACAGGAAGATGCTTGCCGAGCTGGCGGTAAGCGACAAGGCAGGCTTCGCAACACTTGCGGAACTGGCAAAAGAAAAAATTGCATAAGCCCAATCCTTTTGGTATAATGGAAGTATCATAAAGGTGGTATTTTCATATTCAAGGGAGGTGACTCTATGACTGGGAAAGAAGTTGTTAATTTAATCCAGAAATTAGAAGCCGAAGGAATGACAGCCGAAAAAATTATAGAAATTATTAAATATGTTGAGACGGCTGAGCCTAAAACAGAAAGTAAGTAATTAGAAAAAGAGTGTAAAGTCTTTCGTAAATATGAAAGTCTTTACACTTTTTCGTTGCGGGCAACGGCACACTTTTTTAAAGTAAATCAGAAACTTTGATAGTCAGACCATCAAAAATGTAAACCGGTATTTTTTCATCAAAGAGATATACGTCCGATTCTTCTACGCCCTCAAAAGTATACGTCTGGATCACTTTTTTCATCGGGTTTACTATCCAGTATTCACGAACACCCGCGGTGCGGTATTTGAATAATTTGATAGTATAGTCATTCTTAGGGGTGTTCGGGGAGACGATCTCTATGATCCAGTCCGGAGCCCCTTCGCATCCTCGATCTGACAGCTTATCTTTATCGCAGATAACGGAGATATCTGGTTCTACCCATGTCTTATCATTTGCTGTGAGATTGACGGCGAATGGGGCGGGGTAAACTTCGCAAGAACCAGATTTATTTTTTATGTGGTTATGAATTACTGATGTCAGTTCCATAATAAGTTTTTGGTGAATCCGATTCGGTGGCACCATGGCGTACAGCTTGCCATCAATTAACTCCGCGCGCTGGCCTTCCGGAAGGTTCCAGTAATCTTCAGATGTGTACACTTGTTTTTGCGGCAGTGCCATAATATCACTCCTTTCCATGAATTTTCCGCCGTACATTTAAGCATAGGAATCTATCGGTTAACGCTTGCAAGTTTTTCGGTTGCAGCACTGATTTTGTCAAGCTTTTCTAAAATATCAGTATTAAATTAGGAAATAAAAAAGCCCCTAAACACTGTAAAACGTCGTATTTAGGGGCTTTGTCTGCGGAAGATGGGACTTGAACCCACACAGCCCGAAAGCTACAAGATCCTTAGTCTTGCTCGTCTGCCAGTTCCGACACTTCCGCATTTGTGGAATCTCTCAAACCACAAAAAATATAATACTATTTTTTG
>VSNK01000093.1 GCA_009774255.1 Faecalicatena sp. | reverse complement strand
ATATAGATTTATAAAAATAACGAAATTCAGAGATTTTATCGTGATAATATACAAAAATAAATAAATAATTTTGTATATTATCACGAATATGATTAGAATAATATAAAAGCATTGATTTATTTATTTAATCATGATATAGTTTTATTAACTTAAATAGATTAATTCAAAAACTTCAATATTTGCGGATGGAGTTAAATGAGATCAGGCGAAAGATGAAGGTCCCGATGGTAGGGATAGATTCCTGCAAACGGCCGGAAAGTCCGCCGCCTGGTATGGAAAATGGAGAGATAAGAAAAATGATTTTAACGGTTTATGAACATGATAAACGGATTCTGGCAAAAACAGGTTTGGATTTTCTGCTCAGAGAGCGTATGGATTCAGGGTTACAGGACACGCCTGGTCAGGGTGTGACATGTATGGATTAAGGTTCTAAGGCTTTACAGCCCTAAAACAATAAAGAAAGAAAAGAGGAGAAGAAAGATGAAAAAGGCGACAATGAAAAAAGCGTTATCAGTAGTACTTGCCACATCTATGGCGATGTCCATGGCAGCCTGCGGTAACAAGGGAGAAGACAAGGGAGGCGCATCAGGAGGAGATGAAACATTTGATGTAACCATTGACCAGATCAAGCTTGGGGAAGATTATACGGACATCAAAGCGGACTTAAAGTTTCTCACACATAAGACGGATATCATAGATACGGATCTGAAAGGTTATGTAGAGGATTTCCAGAAAATGTATCCGAATGTCAATATCGAGTATGAAGGGATCACGGATTACAATAACGATATTACGACACGTATCTCTACCGGCGACTGGGGGGATATCTGCATGGTGCCGACAACGGTGGATAAGGATGAATTTGAAAACTATTTCGTAAGCTTTGGCGATAAGGATGCCCTTTCAGAGATTTATGAGGCAGACATGCTGAATGATAAGACCTATCAGAACCAGGTATATGGACTTCCGTCCATGGCAAATGCGTTTGGTATTGTTTATAACAAAGCGGTGTTTGAAAAAGCGGGCGTAAAAGAGACCCCAAAAACGCCGGATGAATTTCTGGACGCTCTGCAGAAAGTAAAGGACAAGACAGATGCCATTCCCATGTACACCAACTTTGCGGCCGGCTGGACGATGACAGCATGGGATGCCTATATTGACGGCACTGCCACAGGAGATGCAGACTGGGTCAACACAGGGCTTACAAAGGGAGAGAACCCATTCGCGGACAGAGGGGACGGAACCGGTCCGTATGCGGTCTATTATACGCTCTATGAAGCGGTACATAGAGGACTTACCGAAGACGATCCGACAACGACTGACTGGGAAGGAAGCAAGAGTATGCTCAATGAAGGCAAGATCGGCTGTATGGCGCTTGGTTCCTGGGTTGTTTCGCAGGCGCAGGCTGCGGGACCGAACAGCGGGGATGTCCAGTATATGGCATTTCCGATCACCGTTGACGGAAAGCAGTATGTAGGCGCAGGCCCTGACTTCTGCTATGGGATCAACTGCAACAGTTCGGCGGACGAGAAGACTGCAGCGATGTGTTATGTGAAGTATCTGGTAGAAAAATCCGGATTTGCCCAGAGCCAGGGCGGACTCTCCATCGTGAAAGGCGATGCTTATCCGGAAGCGCTCTCTTCATTAAAAGAGATGGATGTTGTGGTTAATAAACCGGCAGCAAGCGGCGAAGAAAATTTATATAATGATATCAATAATGATTCTGAATTAGGAATTAATGTATCTGGTGCAGTTCCGACACAGGTTGTAGAAGAGGCAGTATCAGAAACGAAGACCTTCGAAGAGATGGTCGATGAATGGAATGAGAAATGGACGGCTGCCCAGGAGTCAAACGGTGTGACACATTGATAAAGTGTCGGTACGTTTCAGAAGAAAAGGGGCAGGCAATCTGCCCCTTTTTTAACCATATACCCGGGAAAGAAGCGGAAAATCTTATCAGTAAGGAACTGTAGGAAAATAACTTATACAGATTGCGAAGAAATAGACAAGTCAAGATATAAAAGTTATTTCCATACAGTTCTTAAGCCCGGGAACGTGCCTTACAGGGAAAGGAGAGTGTGGGATATATGAACACGAAGACACAGAAGAGTTTTAGAGAGTGGATTGCTTCGGGAAAGATCAACCGGAGACTCTGTATTTTTACATTTATGCTGGTGCCGGTCGCGCTGCTGATCGTGTTTACCTATATACCGTTCGCAACAATGGTCGGTTACAGCTTTTATGATATGAAGTATATTGGTTCCAGGGAATTTGTGGGCCTGAAGAATTATATAGAAGTATTTACAAGGCAGGACTGTTTCCAGGCATTGAAGCTGAGCCTGTATTATATCGTGGCATCCTTCATACAGCTTGCCATCGCGCTGTATTTTGCCTCTGTCCTGAGTTTTAAGACGACATGCGGAGGTCTGTTTAAGGGGCTGATGTTCTTCCCGTATCTGGTCTGCGGTATTGCGGTCGGTTTCGTATTCCGGTTCTTCTACACCAGAGGCTTTGTGCTGGATACGGTTCTCCAATGGTGCGGGATGAACCTGGATAAGCTGCCGTATTGGCTGAAGGATACGAGTATCAATAATGTTTCGCTTGCGGCGACCTCCATATGGAGGTATATGGGACAGAGCATGGTGATGTATATCGGCGCGATCATGTCTGTCGATGGCTCTCTTTATGAAGCGGGAGCAATCGACGGAGCGAACAGTTTTCAGAAGCTGATCTATATTACGCTGCCGAATATCAAGACCATTATTGTTCTGAATATGATTCTGTCAATCTCCGGTTCACTGAGTGTGTTCGAGCCGCCTTATGTTATCACCGGCGGTGATTTTGGAACAGGGACTTACTTCGTGATCATGCATAAGCTGGCGCATGAGAGCCAGAAAGTCGGGCTTGCTTCGGCGATGGCGATCGTCCTGCTGGTACTGATTATGATCGTGACAATGATCCAGAAGTGGGTAGAGCGCTATTACTTCGGGGTCGGGGACCAGGAGCCGATCCACGCCGTCAAAAAACGTGAGAAACAAATGAGATTACGTGCAGAACAGATGAAAGCAGAGGGGAAAGGGGGCGCACGGTAATGTCAGCAGCAAAAGCAAAGAAAATATTGTGGACGGTTTTAAAGTATTTCACTCTGATCTTAGGAGGATTTGTATCGCTGCTTCCGCTTGTGGTATGTGTGATCACAGCATTTAAAACACCGGAAGAATATGCCTCTACGAATGTAATGACGCTGCCGGAGAGCTGGACGAATTTTGACAACTTCCTGCAGGCATGGCAGCAGGCCAACATGGGAGTCGCATTTAGAAATTCAGTGATCATTCTGGTATTCGTACTGATCGGTTCGATTCTGACCGGTTCCATGCTTGCTTATGTGCTCAGCCGCTTTAAATTCAAAGGAAACGGGCTGATCCGGAACATGTTTTTGTTTGCATCGCTGCTCCCTGGGATCGCGATGCAGGTATCGGTGTATAAGATCATGTACACCCTCGGATGGATCAACTTCCTTCCAGGATACATTATCATGATGTGCGGTACAGATATCATATCCATCTATATATTTATCCAGTTTTTCGAAAATATATCGGATTCTTTGGATGAATCAGCCATTATGGACGGATGTACATATTTTGGAGTGTTTTTCCGGATTCTGCTGCCGCTTTTGAAACCGGCGATCGTAACCGTCATGATCTTAAAGGGCGTCAGTGTATATAACGAATATTACACGGCCAATCTGTACCTGCAGGATAAGAACCATCTGGTGACAGTCGCGACGTCATTATTCAAGTTTACAGGGCCTTTGGGCAATCAGTATAACTATATCTGTGCAGGTGTGATCATTACCATGATTCCTGCCCTGATCGTCTTCATTCTGTGCCAGAAACAGATATACAGCGGCCTGACGCAGGGCGCTGTCAAAGGATAAGTGCGCCCAGAAAAAAAGGGTGGCCACAAGGCAGATTCGGCATTTGCATAAAATACGCTTTCGCATGAACAGCGCGGCAAATGCGCTGCCCTGTGCGGAGCAGTTACAAGGAAACATCATAAAAAAAGAGGAAACATAGAAAGAGGAGTTATCATGAGCGAAGTTAAGATTATAGGGGCGGACGTGCCCAATATGCCGTGGCAGGAACGGCCCGGTACGGCAAAGGCATGGATGCCTGTATGGAGATATAAAGAGAATCCGATCATCGGACGGAACCCGGCGGAAGGGGTGGCGAGGATCTTCAACAGTGCGGTCATGCCATACAAGGGAGAATTTATCGGCGTGTTCCGCGGTGAACAGACCAACGGAATCCCGTACATTTATCTGGGAAGAAGCAAAGACGCCATACACTGGGAATTTGAGAAGAATAAGATTTCTTTTAAAGATGAAGAAGGCAATGATTTCATGCCGAAATATGCGTACGATCCAAGACTGGTGAAGGTAGAGGATACGTATTATCTGATCTGGTGTCAGGATTTTTATGGGGCTTCCATCGGAATCGCAAAGACACAGGACTTTGAAAATTTCACACGGATTGAAAATCCATTTCTGCCGTTTAACAGAAATGCAGTATTATTTCCAAGAAAAATAAACGGGAAATTCCTCATGCTGTCGAGACCCAGCGACAGCGGACATACGCCCTTTGGGGATATCTTTCTTTCCGAAAGCCCGGATATGGAATACTGGGGAAAACACCGCCATGTGATGGGCAAAGGAACAGAATGGTGGCAGAATGTGAAGATCGGGGGCGGAGCGGCTCCGATTGAAACCAGTGAAGGATGGCTTTTATTCTACCATGGAGTCACCGGAACCTGCAATGGGTTTGTATACAGCATCGGAGGGGCGATCCTGGATATTGACGAGCCTTCCATCGTAAAATACCGCTGTGAGACATTTCTCCTTACACCGGAGGAATGGTATGAGGAGCGGGGACTTGTTCCGAATGTTACATTTCCCTGCGCGACCATCCAGGATGCCAAAAGCGGAAGGATCGCCATCTATTACGGGGCAGCGGATACTTATGTAGGGCTTGCGTTTACAACGGCGGATGAGATTGTTGATTACATCAAGTCCCATAGTGTGCTTACACAGGAAGATACGGAAATTGGAAGAAGGTAGGGAGCTCATGTTTGCTGCAGAAATAAAAGAACACCTGACCGGAAAGCTGATCCCTTTCTGGAAAGGGATGAAAGACGAAGATTTCGGAGGTTTTTACGGGTATCTGGGATATGACCTTGCTCTGGATAAAAAAGCGGTCAAGGGCTGTATCCTGAACAGCCGGATCCTTTGGTTTTTCTCCAATGCATATCTGCTTCTGGGGGAAGAAGATCTGCTTGCGTTTGCAGAGCAGGCGTTCCGGTTCCTCAGGGACTATGGCATGGATCCGGAGTTTGGAGGGGTCTACTGGTCGCTTACTTATGACGGGAAACCGGAAGATACGACGAAGCATACTTATAACCAGGCATTTGCGGTGTACGCACTGTCATCCTATTATGATGCGTCGGGAGACGGGGAAGCGCTGGAAATGGCGAAAGGGCTTTTTGCGCTGATCGAGAAAAAATGTAAAGACAAGTACGGCTATCTGGAAGCGTTTGACCGCAGATTTGAACCGGCCGAGAATGAGAAGCTGTCGGAGAACGGGGTTATGGCGGAAAAGACGATGAATACGCTGCTGCATGTATTCGAAGCCTATACGGAATTGTACCGCGTATCGAAGGATGCGCGTGTGTCTGATCAACTCAGATTCATACTGGACCTGGTGTCAGACAAAGTATATAACAGGAAAATGGGACGCCAAGAGGTATTTTTTGACAGAACATGGAATACGCTGATCGATCTGTATTCCTATGGACACGATATTGAAGCGACCTGGCTGATCGACCGGGGGCTTGCGGTTCTGGGAGATCCAAAATATACGGAAAAGCTGTCGCCCATTACGGCGGAGATTTCGGAAAACATATATAACCGCGCCTATATAGATCATTCGCTTGTCAATGAAGCGGAAAACGGCGTTGTGGATGAAACCAGGGTCTGGTGGGTGCAGGCCGAAGCAGTCGTGGGGTTTCTGAACGGCTTTCAGCGTTTTCCGGAAGAAAAGAAATATCTGGAGGCATCGAAGGATATCTGGAAGTATATCCAGGAACATCTGGTCGATCAGAGAGAGGGCTCCGAATGGTATGCGGCTCTTGATCCGGACGGAAAGCCGGAGGAAAAGCCGATCGTGGAACCATGGAAATGTCCGTACCATAATGGCAGGATGTGCTTTGAGGTGATAAGGAGAATGCAGGATGCTTCATAAACAGTATTATGTAGAACAGGCGAAGGTTGATAAGCTGATTGCCCGGAAGAATCAGAAAAGCAGTTTTTATAACGGGATTTATGAACGGTATGAATATCCGGTGCTTACCAGGGAATTTGCGCCGGTGATCTGGAGATATGATTTAGATGAAAAGACAAATCCATATTTTATGGAGAGGCTGGGAATCAATGCGGTCATGAATTCCGGGGCCATAGAATTAGACGGGAAGTATTACCTTGTGGTAAGGGTCGAGGGGAATGACAGGAAGTCGTTCTTTGCGGTGGCGGAAAGCGATACGGGAATTGACGGATTCCGCTTTTGGGAGTATCCGGTCATACTGCCGGATACCTGCCCGGAAGAGACCAATGTCTATGATATGCGTCTTACGAAGCATGAGGACGGCTGGATATACGGCGTGTTCTGCTCGGAAAGCAAGGATCAGGAGGATCCGGATCTGTCGGCGGCCGTGGCGGAGGCCGGGATCGTGCGCACAAAGGATCTGAAGGAGTGGGAGAGGCTGGATAATCTGAAGACGCTTCATTCCCCGCAGCAGAGAAACGTTGTGCTCCACCCGGAATTTTTGGATGGAAAATACGCGTTTTATACAAGGCCCATGGACGGGTTCATTGAGACCGGAAGCGGAGGCGGGATTGGTTTTGGCTTATGTGAAGACATCTGCCATGCGGTGATCGATGAGGAGAAGATCATCAGCAGAAGAATCTATCATACGCTGACAGAAGCCAAAAACGGAGCAGGAGCGCCTCCGATCAAGGGGAAAAGATGCTGGATCCATATAGCCCACGGCGTCAGGAATACGGCGGCGGGCCTCCGATATGTGCTGTATGCGTTCGGGACGTCGTTAAACGATCCGGCAAAAGTCATTGCAGAACCATCAGGGGTATTCCTTGCGCCCCTTGGGAATGAAAGAGTGGGAGACGTATCCAACGTGGTCTTCACAAACGGCGCCGTCGCAAGGGAAAACGGGGATGTGTTTATTTATTATGCATCCTGTGATACGCGGCTGCACGTGGCGACGACAACGATTGATAGACTGGAAGATTATCTGTTCGGGACGCCGGAGGATCCGCTCCGCTCTGCAGACTGCGTAAAACAGAGATGTGAGCTGATTCACAGTAATCTGAAACTCTTAAAGTAGCTTTGTAGAAAATGAGTAACTACTCAGCACAGGATGGCGCATTTACTGCGCTATCCGTACGAAAACGTATAAATCGCAAGAGCAATCCCCATTGCCGCAGGCAATTTTCATGGGATTGCGGCGTAGCTACGAAGGTACTGAGTAGTTACGAAAATGATACTGTTTGGGGCGGCTTTAGGAACCGTAACAGTTCCTTAGGGCCGCCCGGATAAAAGAACCAGAGGAGCAGGTGAGGGTGATATGGGAAGGATTTTAGAGGATATAAAAGCAAAGACTTCTGCTATGGATAGAAAAGAAACCCTTTCTTATGTCCTGACGTATTATTGGTATCATATCTTAGGAATTGTCCTGGCTGCCGCTCTGATTCTTTTATTTGCGGGACATTATCTGTTCGGAAATCAGAAGCCGGTATTTACCTGCGTGATGGTAAACCAGAGGATGGATGACGACAGGGACCAAAGGATTGCAAAAAGTTTTGCCGATGCGGCCGGACTGCCGGAAAAACAGGTGGTGGTGGATTCCAATTATCATTTTTCCTATGATCAGACCATATTGGAAGGCGTGAATGAAAGTTCTTATGAGAAATTCTTTTTTCAATGGGGGAACAAAGAACTGGACGCGGTCATACTGTCGGAAGGATTCTATCGGCACTGCAAAAGCATGGGGGGAGAGTTCCGGCAGCTTACGGAAAAAGAGACAGAAGGATTTGCGGAATATATGGACGGCGGAACATGCACGGCAGTCATTCTTGGGAGAGACCGCTTTATGGAACAGGTGAATGGAAAAAAAGATGAGAAATTGCTGCTGGCTTTCCCGACTGCGGGAAAACATGAAAACGAGAGCGGACAGTTTCTCGAATTCCTGCGTGAAAGCCAGGAAAACAGGACAGGAGGGATCAGCCTTGAAGAAATTATCAATTGAACATCCTTTTTTTGAATTTATGGGAAATATCGGAGACTGGATTATACTCAATGTGCTTTTTGTGATCACATCCCTTCCAATCATTACGATCGGGATGTCGGCAACAGCCATGTACAGGATCGCGCTCAGGCGTATACGGGGAGAAAACCGATATGTGGCAAGGGAATATTTTCAGGTCCTGTGTGAGGAATGGAAGAAGAGCACCGGCCTGTGGATATTTTTTCTGACTACAGGGGGATTATTATTGTTTGACGTACTATATGGAGAGAATTTATGGAAGGCGTTAAATATCGGAGTCGGCTGCCTGGTGGTTCTGTGGTGCTTTGCGGTCAGTTATGCGTTTCCCCTGCAGGCAAGATTCGAAAACAGTATCAGGAATACCCTGATCAATGCGCTGGTTCTTGCCTTCCGGAATCTTCCGGCAACACTCGTCATGGTCTTGCTGAACAGTATCCCGGCGCTCTGTATTGCGTCAGGGCCATATGTCACCCTGGTGGCAGTATCCATATACTGTATTTTTGGATTTTCCCTGACAGCGGCGGTCAACAGCCTGTTTTTAAACAGGATTTTTCGAAAATTTATGGAAAGGATGGAAACGGTCAATGGAAAGGATGAATGAAAACCGTTTAAAAAGATGTATGCAGAGGGCGGAAGAAGGCGGGGAATTTGGCGGCTCGATTACGCAGGGAGACGCCGCATCCGTACATGGGAGGAAGGAAAAAATGGATGTAAAAAAAGAATATGCGTTCTGGCTGGAGGATTCTTATTTTGATGAACAGACAAAGGAGGAGCTCCGCGGTATCGCAGAAGATGAGAAAGAAATAGAAGAACGCTTTTGCCGGGATCTGGAGTTTGGGACAGGAGGCTTAAGAGGAGTGATAGGAGCCGGGACAAACCGCATGAATATCTATACGGTACGCAAGGCAACTCAGGGGCTGGCAGATTATATCAAACAACAGGGAACAGAAAAGAAAGGGGCTGCAATCGCTTACGATTCCCGCAACATGTCCCGGGAATTTGCCGAGGAGGCGGCGCTGTGCTTTGCGGCGAACGGGATTAAGGCTTACATATTTCCGTCTCTTAGGCCGACTCCACAGCTGTCCTTTGCCTTGAGGGAGCTTGGCTGTACGGCCGGGGTCGTCGTGACGGCCAGCCATAACCCGGCAGAGTATAACGGGTATAAGGTATACTGGGAGGACGGCGCGCAGATTACCGCGCCGAGGGATCAGGAGATCATCAGCGCGGTGAATGGGGTGACGGATTTTCACCGGATCAAAACCATGGACAAGGAGAAAGCGGCAGAGAGCGGCCTGTATGAAGTGATCGGTGCGGATCTGGACGAGCGGTATATAGATGCGCTGAAAAAGCTGATGCTCCATCCTGAGATCGTGCGGGCAGAGGCTGAGAATCTGAAGATCTGAAGATCGTTTATACCCCTCTTCATGGAACCGGTAATCTTCCGGTAAGGAGGATCCTGAAAGAACTGGGATTTACGAAGGTATATGTGGTGAAAGAGCAGGAGGAGCCGGACGGGAACTTTCCTACGGTTCCGTATCCAAACCCGGAGGATGCGAAGGCATTTACGCTGGCGCTTGAACTGGCAAAGAAGGTTGACGCGGATATCGTCCTTGCTACCGATCCGGACGCAGACCGGCTGGGCGTGTATGCGAAGGACAAAAGAACGGGAGAATACAGAAGCTTTACGGGGAATATGTCGGGCATGCTGATCCTGGAATATATTCTTTCCCAGAGAAAAGCCCTGGGTACTTTGCCGGAAAACGGAGCCGTTGTCACCACAATCGTGTCGGGGAAAATGGCACGGGAGATCACAAAAGAGTACCATGTGAAATTAATCGAGACTCTGACCGGCTTTAAATATATTGGGGAGCAGATCAAATTCTTTGAACAGACTCACGAGTACGAGTATTTGTTCGGATATGAGGAAAGCTATGGCTGCCTTGCGGGTACCTATGCAAGAGATAAGGATGCGGTCGGCGCAGTCATGGCATTGTGTGAGGCGGCTGCATGGTGTAAACATCAGGGGATTACATTGTGTGACCAGATGGAAAAGCTGTACCAAACATACGGTTACTATAAAGAAGGGCTTTCGACGATAACTTTGAAAGGCCAGGAAGGCGTCAGAAAGATCAGCGAAATCATGGAAAGAATCCGCAGAGAAGTACCGGAGCAGATCGGCGGTCTCAAAGTCACACAGTTCAGGGATTACAGAAAAGATGTGCTGATCGATTTTGAAGCCGGTACGAAGAGCAAGACAGGGCTTCCGGCATCGAATGTGCTGTATTTTGAACTGGAGGGCGGGACATGGTGCTGTGTCCGGCCGTCAGGGACGGAACCGAAGATGAAATTCTATATCGGCGTAAAAGGCCGGAATGAAAAAGAGGCGGAAGAGAAATTGAGCAAAATGACTGACGCCGCGAAGTGTCTGGCGGAATAGGCGGGGAGACGGATATGAGCATATTAAAATTAAAACCAAGCTGTAAGGACTATCTCTGGGGAGGCCATAGACTGGCAGAAGAGTATGGAAAAGAATACCCGCAGGGCATATCGCAAAGCATACCTCTTCAGGACGGGCGGACTTCATCCGGCAAGTCAGGGGAAGGAGATGTCATTGCCGAGACATGGGAGCTGTCATGCCATCCGAACGGGCCTTCCTATATTGTGAACGGGGCATATAAAGGGAAAACATTAAAGGAATATATTGACGCGGAAGGAAAAGGGGTATTGGGAACTCACTGTGAGAAGTTTGAGGAATTTCCTATCCTGGTGAAGTTTATCGACGCGAAGGATAACTTGTCCGTCCAGGTACATCCGGATAATCAGTACGCCCTGGAGAATGAAGGGCAGTATGGAAAAACAGAGATGTGGTATGTCATGGATGCGGGAAAAGAAGCATTTTTGTACTACGGATTTAAGGAAGAGATCAGCAGGGAAGAATTTGCCCGCCGTATCCGTGAAGATTCCCTTTTGGAGGTTCTGAATGCAGTAAGGGTGCAAAAAGGAGACGCGCTTTTTATCGAGTCCGGAACACTTCATGCCATTGGAAAGGACATCCTGATCGCGGAAATCCAGCAGAATTCCAATGTGACTTACCGGGTGTATGACTATGGCAGAGTAGGAAAGGACGGTAAGAAACGGGATTTACATATTGAAAAGGCACTGGCAGTGACAAAACGGGTGCCGATCATCCGGGATGGAAGCTGCTACCCGCATATCGCAGATTGTGATTATTTTACTGTGGACAAGCTGAACCTGGACGGGCATGTCATGGAAAGAATGAGGGGGACGGTCTCGGATGAATCCTTTGTCAGTGTCCTGATGCTGGACGGGGACGGAACGATATCCAACGAAGGGGAAATCATGCAGTATAAAAAAGGGGACAGCCTGTTCCTGCCGGCCGGAAGCGGCCCGTATATTATAGAAGGCCGCTGTGACGCGCTGATTACGACGATCCGGCCATAAGCCATTTATTATACTGCGCGCCAGATAAATCTGCCGCACAGTATAACGTGATGCGCACAGCCGCATGCGGAATTATGCCGCTTCGCGGCTGCGGCTGGCGCGATACTCACGGCAGATTTCATCGGCCGTGAGTATAAACTGATTTATAGGAGATAAGGTTATGAATTATGGATATTTTGATGATGAACACAGGGAATATGTGATAACAAGACCGGACACGCCGGAGCCGTGGGCAAATTATCTTGGTTCTACGGAATACGGCGCGATCATATCAAACCATGCGGGCGGATATAGTTTTCGTAAATCCGGCGCAAACGGGCGGATCCTGAGATATCGTTTTAACCATTTTGACCAGCCCGGCAGGTACATTTATTTGAGAGATAATGAGCAGAACGACTATTGGTCGGCATCATGGCAGCCGGTAGGAAAAGATGTGTCTCTCTATAAAAGTGAATGCAGACATGGCATTGCCTATACAAAGATGACAGCGGAGTACAGCGGTATTCATTCGGAGGCGCTTTACTATGTGCCTCTCGGAAAAGAATATGAGGTGTGGAGTATCCTGGTCAGGAATGATTCGGAAAAGGAAAGAAACTTAACAGTCAGCGGATTCGCCGAGTTCACAAACGAACCAAATTACGAGCAGGATCTCGTAAACCTGCAGTATACGTTATTTATTTCCCAGACACATTTTCATGGGAACAGGATACGGCAGACAATCAATGAAAATGAAGAGGGTAAGATCGAGAGGTTCTTCGGCCTTGCCGGGGCAGAAGTATCCGCATACTGTGGTGACCGTGACGCATTTATCGGAACATACAGGAGTTTTGCGAATCCAATCGGAATTGAATCCGGGAATCTGGGGAATGTGCTGAATTATAACAGCAACAGCTGCGGCGCATTGTCTGCCCGGATCGTGCTGAAACCGGGAGAATCGAAGCGGCTTGCATTTCTTGTAGGGGAAAAATCGGATGAGGAAGCAAAAGAGCTGCTGAGGGAATATGAGAATCCGGATCGGATGTGTGAAGAAGATATGCAGAAGCTGTGCGCGTCATGGCAGGAAAGGCTTTCGCGTTTTCAGGTACAGACGCCAAGCAAAGAATTCAATACCATGGTGAACACGTGGAATGCGTATAACTGTTTTATGACGTTTCTGTGGTCAAGGGCTGCTTCCTTTATCTATTGCGGACTGCGCAACGGCTATGGATACCGTGATACGGTACAGGATATACAGGGAGTCATCCACCTTGCGCCGGAGATGGCAAAGGAGCAGATCCGGTTCATGCTGTCCGCCCAGGTAAATAACGGCGCCGGACTTCCCCTTGTGAAGTATACACACAATCCGGGGCATGAAGATACGCCGGATGATGCCTCTTATGTGAGGGAAACAGGCCATCCGGCCTACCGGGCGGATGACGCGCTCTGGTTATTTCCTACGGTATATAAATATGTGGCGGAAAGCGGAGATATTGCATTTTTGGATGAAGTGGTTCCTTATGCGAATGAAGAGGAAGGAACGGTATATGACCATCTGAAGAGAGCGGTTGATTTTTCACTGAACCACATGGGTGTACATGGAATGCCTGCCGGACTTTATGCGGACTGGAATGACTGTCTGCGGCTGGGAAAAGAAGGCGAGTCCACTTTTGTAGCTTTCCAGTTCTACCTTGCGATGTCTATCCTGAAAAATTTTGCCGGAGAGAAGGGAGAAACCTCCTACGCGGCATTTTTGACCGGTCAGCAGGAAAAGTTAGAAAAAACGATGCAGTCGCTCTGCTGGAATGAGGACCGTTTTATCCGCGGATTCAAAGAGGATGGTGAAGTCATAGGAAAACGGACCGACCCGGAAGCAAATATGTGGCTGAATCCCCAGAGCTGGTCTGTGATCAGCGGGCTGGCATCAGGAGAGCAGGCGGATCTGGCGCTCCAGAGGGTGTGGGAACTTTTGAATACGAAGTATGGGGCAATGGTTATGACGCCGCCGTATAAAGACCATGCATTTCCCGGAGCATTGATGACATGTTTCAATCAATATACAAAAGAAAACGGGGGGATTTTCTCACAGGCACAGGGATGGCTGATTCTGGCGGAAGCACTTAATGGCCATGGCGGCAGGGCCTTTGCATATTTTATGGAGACGGCGCCTGCGGCAATGAATGACCATGCGGAGGTGCGCGGGATGGAACCATACTGTCATGGACAATTTACAGAAGGCGCAGGAAGCCCGCATCATGGACGGTCCCATGTCCACTGGCTGACAGGGACAGCGTCTACGGTCATGGTAGGATGTGTGGAAGGCATCCTGGGCATGAGGCCGGATCTGGACGGACTCAGGATTGCACCGTCCATCCCTGGGGAATGGGAAGAGCTTACGATTGATAAGGAGTTCAGGGGAGCGAAGCTGCATATCAAAATACAGAATCCGAATCACAAAGAAAGCGGATGTAAAAGCCTGATCATAAATGGAAAAGAGATGCCGGATTGCTATATCCCGGCACGTGAATTACTGGCTGAAAATGATATTGTATTTACGATGTCGTAAATGACATAGGAGATGCAGGCAAATGCGGGGCATTTTTCAGAATGCCTTTCAACGGCATCGTCCCCAAACGAATGCGAGGGGGCGCTGCCTTGTTCATAGGAGGATAAAAGGATGAAGTATGGATATTTTGATGATTCACGGCGGGAATATGTGATCACAACACCCAGAACACCTCTGCCGTGGATCAATTATCTTGGCAGCGAGGAGTTCCTTGGTATGATTTCGAATACGCTGGGAGGGTATTGCTTTTACCGGGACGCGAAATTGCAGAGGCTTCTCCGATATCGGTATAACGCAGTCCCGGGAGATGTGGGCGGCAGGTTTTACTATATCAAAGAAAAAGGAAAACCGGCATGGAATCCCGGATTTTTACCTTCAAAAACAGAGCTGGATGCATATGAATGCCGTCATGGCATGGGATACACTGTATTTGATTCCGTGAAAGATGCGCTTCGTGTACAGGCTTCGTTTTTTGTTCCATTGGGAGAAAATTGTGAGCTCCATGACCTTGTGCTTACCAATGAGAGCGATCAGGTAAAAGAAGTAAAGCTATACGGATGCATGGAATGGTGTCTGTGGAATGCTGTGGATGACAGCCAGAATTATCAGCGCAACCTGAATATTGCAGAAAGCGAAGTGGAGGCCGGAGTGATCTATCATAAGACCGAGTACAGAGAACGGCGCGACCACTATGCTTTCTACGGCGTCCATGTACCGTCACAGGGATATGATACGGATCGCAATACATTCCTTGGCCATATGGGCGATTGGTCTGACCCTGAGATGGTGAGGGAAGAACGCTCTGCGGGCTCTCTGATTACCGGGTGGTATCCGATTGCCTGCCATCGTCTGGACCGGACTTTGGAACCGGGTGAATCTGTCCGGGCAGTCTTTGTGCTCGGTTATGGAAAGAATCCGCGCAATCAGAAATTTACCGCACCCGGTATCATATGTAAAGATGAAGCAAGGAGGATCATGGCTAAATTCTCTTCCGGTGAGGCTGCAGATCAGGCAAGAAAAGAGTTGGAAAATTACTGGGACGGACTGTTGGGAAAATACCAGATTCAGTCGCCGGACGAAAAACTGAACCGTATGGTAAACATCTGGCATCAGTATCAGTGCATGGTGACTTTTAACATGAGCCGCTCTGCTTCTTACTATGAAACAGGAACAGGGCGGGGGATGGGATTCCGTGATTCCTGCCAGGATCTGTTTGGCTTTGTACATATCGTACCGGAAAGGGCAAGGGAGAGGATCATAGATATTGCTTCGATCCAATTTACGGACGGTTCGACCTATCATCAGTATCAGCCGCTGACAAAACGCGGAAATAATGATATCGGCGGCGGTTTTAATGACGATCCTCTCTGGCTTGTCGGCGCAGTATGCGCTTATGTGAAAGAGACCGGAGATTTTTCGATATTGGAGCATCCGACTCCCTTTGACAATGTCTGCGGCTCAGAACAGCCGCTTATGGAGCATGTCCGCCGGAGCATTCAGTTTACGCGGAATCACCTTGGACCCCACGGCCTGCCGCTGATCGGGCGCGCGGACTGGAATGACTGCCTGAACCTGAATTGTTTTTCCGAAGAGCCGGGAGAAAGTTTCCAGACCTTCGGACCGTCAGAAGGCTCCGTAGCAGAATCGGTATTTATTGCCGGAATGTTCGTGAAATATGGTACAGACTATGCGGAACTTTGCTTACACATGGGGTATGAAAAAGAGGCACTGGAAATCCATGAAGCGGTCAAGGCTATGGAACAGGCGGTTCTTAAGGATGGCTGGGACGGAGAATGGTTTTTGAGGGCTTATGACGCACATGGAAATAAAGTAGGAAGCCATGAATGCAAAGAGGGACAGATTTATATTGAGCCGCAGGGATTCTGTACATTGGCGGGAGTCGGAAAAGAGACCGGGCAGATGGAGAGAGCACTGGATGCAGTCAGGGAGAGGCTTCTGGGAGAATATGGCGTTGAGCTTTTATCACCTTGTTACACGGAGTACCATGTGGAATTGGGAGAGATATCTTCTTATCCTCCGGGATTTAAAGAGAATGGCTCCGTATTCTGCCACAATAATCCGTGGATCGTCTGCGGTGAAGCAGTCCTCGGACGGGGGAACGAAGCATTTGACGTTTACCGGCGTATCTGCCCGGCATATTTGGAAGAGAGAAGTGAGGTTCATGAAACAGAGCCGTATGTCTATGCACAGACGGTGACAGGACGTGCCTCCGGTAATCCGGGCCATGCAAAGAACAGCTGGCTTACCGGGACGGCGTCATGGGCTTTTGTATCGATCAGCCAGGCAATCCTCGGCATTTACCCGGAATATGACGGTCTGCGTATTGAGCCATGCGTTCCGGACGAATGGAAGGAGTTTACCGTTCGGAGATTTTTCAGGGGAACACAATATGTGATCCATGTTCTCCGCACCGGAGCTTTTTCGATTACTGCGGACAAAGAGCCTGTTGAGGGATGTATCGTGCCTCTTTCTCCGGAATCCGAAAGAGTGCAGGTAGAAGTAACGATCTGAATCAGGGAATCAAAACGGCGCAGATTTATCTGCGCCGTCCGTTGTTCTGAAAGAACATTATTGGCTTATATATGAAATTCGATTTTCTGTCCGCTTTTTATCAATAAAACTTCACAGGTAATATTGAATACATGTAGCAAACGGTATATACTGGAGGAATAATCATGAGTTGTAACGCAACATTAATTATGTCAATTACATGGATTCTTACATCATTAGTATGATTTTTTGCGATAGAAAATACTGCGGTTGGTACTATATGGCTATGCGGGGAATTGTTGAACTAATGATCGCTTTGATAAGACGCAAAAAGGAGAAGAAAAGCAATTAGACTTCGTGTTTATAGAGAAGTTGTAGGAAGCGTAAAATCGGGATTGGAAAAAATGATGTTGTTATTAATTGGAGGAATAAATTATGTGGGAAGAATTGGGCATAAGCGGAGGAACTGCAATCATTGTTTTGATAGCATTATATTTCATCATTAAGTGGGCGGTAAAAAATGGCGTAAAAGAAGCATACGAAGAAATTTCTGGTAAAGAAGTAAAAGATGATTTAGACGAAATTTTAGAAAGAGAAGCTGACGAGAAAGAAAACAGAGGCGCAAAACAGTAACTGCAAATTCTAGTACATCATTGCATTAATCTTGAAGTAATAGTGCTCGATATTCGTGTCAGCTGTGCGTCTGCTAACCGACGG
>VSNK01000092.1 GCA_009774255.1 Faecalicatena sp. | reverse complement strand
TTTCCGGCCCGGCCCCCCGCCCCTTCCGTTTCACCCCGGATTGCCTTCATAGGGGTAATCTTACGTATTTTCCCTGTACGGCAGACAATAAATCCTGTAAGCAGGAGCAGGATCATCACAAAAGAGAACAGAATCCAGGCAAGCGGCAGGCCAACAGGCATTAAAATGCCTGTCGTCGTCAGTGTCGCGCTGCTGACAAGGCCGCTGAAAGGGATACTCAAAAGCAGCCCGCACACCATCCCGCTTATGAGCCCCACAAGATACTGTAAAAGCTGTATTTTCTGTAGATCAGCGGAAGTATATCCTACGGTCTTCAAAATCCCCATATTTACATAATCCGATTCAACCGCACTTCCGATACTATGCCCCAGCACTGCCATAACGACAAACAGTAAGACTGCGGCAAATGCGAGCAGAAGGCCGCCAAACGCGTTCTGCAGGATCAGCATGAACCCTGCGATCGCGTCCCTGCTGTGGACAAATTCCGCAAATGCGGGAAGCTGTGTATTTTCATTTATGATACTGTTTAACCCAGAAACCGTCCTGTGTGCCGAAGCAGGAAAAATATGGAGCATAGCGCCATCCCGCGCCAATGCGTCAATACCGGCATCCTTAAGGATATCCAATATTCCGTCCCTGTCCGCCTCACAGATCAGGAATCCCTTCATACCGATCATGGTACTGCCCATGAACGGGTCTTCATAAAAACCTTTCACTGTAAACGAAACATTCTTCCCGGCCCTCGCCACAGGGAAAACGATCTGTTCTCCTATGTGCACATCGAACATGGAAACCATAGATGGAGATACATAGACCTCGCCGGGCAGGATTTCCGGCGCTTCCCCGCGATACCCGGAAAAATCATCCAGGAAAAAACGATAACGGCCGTCCTGCGGGTCAAAGGTGATCAGCTGCCCCTCGCTGTCGGACTCCTGTCCGTTTACCTCATAATTGGAAAATATAAGGCTTTGTGTTTCCACACGGTCAATCTCTGACAATTCTCCCATATCTTCCGCAAGCCTTTCCGTATCCGGAACTCCTGAAACCCATGCTGTCAATTCACCAAATCCTGCCCGCTTTATTTCACTTTTTATATAAGCACCCGAATTTAACCATACTGTCAGCACTGTCCCAAGTGCGGCGGCCGCCAGAAGCGTCAGAAGAAAGATGCCGAAAAGCCCGCCCCGGTGCCGCTTCAGATTTGCTTTTAATAATATTCTGATAGACATACCGCCGTCACCATCCTTTTTACCACCGCAGGGAAGAAAGCCAGTCACTCACTGCTGTCTCCCGCACTTTTGCGTCGTCTTCCCGGTATCCGTTTAATTCCAGCTCATCAAGTATTTTCCCATCCTCCAGATACAGGATCCTGTTTCCGCGGACTGCCGAACGGATATCATGGGTCACCATCAGAATGCTCTGCCCATTCCTGTTTAATTCTGTCATCAGATCCAGCACCTCTGTGCTGTTTGCTTTGTTCAGCGCCCCTGTGGGTTCGTCCGCAAAGATGAGGCCAGGGTGGTTGATCACCGCCCTCGCGATCGCCGCCCTCTGTGCCTCACCGCCGGATACCTGGTGCGGAAGCCGGTTTTTGGCCCCATCCACATGCATCTGTAAAAGAAGCTGCATGGCTCTTTCCCTGATATCCCTGGCAGACTTTGTCCTGCAGGCATACCCTGCCACAGCCACATTCTCAAGCAGCGTCAGATTGCTCACCAGATGCGTCTGCTGAAAAACAAAGCCAAATTCCTCTGCCCGAAGCCGCGCCATCTCATTTTCCGACAGATCACTGATCTTCTTTCCCTGAAAGATAACCTCGCCGTCAGTCATGCTGTCCATTCCGCTCAATGCATAAAGAAGCGTGGATTTTCCCGCCCCGGACGTCCCCATGATGACCGTAAAATCCCCCTCAAAAATCTCAATATCCACATGGTCTAAAACAAATGCGGCATCCACATCACTGGAAAATGATTTACAGATGCCTTTTCCCTTTAGCAATCCCTTTTTCATACGCCTGTTCCTCCCGATGCTCCATACATATTATTTCGCGGCAGTTCCTAACGCGAATGTGTATCTGTTCCCGTAATTCTCCCTATGGTAATAGTGGGCCGTTCCCGTGTCCAGATTAAAGGCAATGCTCCATTCCGTAGATTCAAACTCACCGAAATTCCCCTTGCTTACCCTGCTTAATGTATCCCGGAGCCCCTGCATATCCATAGTCCCCTGTTCCTCTAATGCCTGCATCAAAATATCATATCTTTCATGGGACTGTGCCGTGCCGACGCCATTCTTTTCTCCTTCTGCAAAATAAAAATTCGTAACCACAGGGGTTTCTGTTATGATCATTTCGTTATCCACATACTCAACTGCCACGCTCCTGCCATTTTTGTCTGCCAGCGCAAAATGTACCATCATCCCCATGGATGCATGCATATCATACCGGCTAAGCAGTTCTAGGGCTTCCTCCACATCCGCCGCCTGATTCAAGAGCAGCCGGATGGCAGTTGTCGTTGTAATATCCGGTTTTTCCGAATCCTGTGCAATCACAGCCCCATCCTGTATCATGTTGACGGATACAGCAAGGCCGACCTCATTCATGCCGTCCAACGGGGCATACAATGCCGCCAAAGTACGGATTGAATCCAAATTCAAAGCCATTCCTGCCACGCCGTTTCCGGCTCCCTGTCTTATAAAATCCATATTGACCGTGGAGATGGAAGCATACCCGTTCTCAGGATAAGAAGACACCACCATTGCCTCACAGTTGTTCCAGTCAAAATTCCGTCCAAAGAGCCTCTCTCCGCCCGGACTGCTGACTGCTATGGTACTGCATCCAAAAAACTCCCCCATAAAATCTAATTCTGTTCCGGCAATCAGATTTTCCGTGAGAAAACGAACGACTTCTGAATCCGAAGCAGCGCCGCCTTGTGACAAAAACTCCTCAAAGCCATCATTTCCCTCAAATTTTACTGCCTCGAACCCATTTTCTAATTCGATAATTTCAGAATCCAGGCGGATCACATCGGAAGTATCTGTTACGATTTCTTCCTGCGGATTGTCACCTTCTGTGTCCTGTGCCGGATCGGCCTGCGCCTGCCCGCATCCCGCCGTCCATATGGCTAAAAGCAGTGCTGCCATAAGCGCTGAACCTGTTTTTCTCATTCCTGATGTCTCCTTTCGTACTCAGGATCTGCCCTGAGTTATCACGCAGTATTATTATATAATACATACCATTTGATAACAAATACTTATATTGAATTCTTATTTATGCTTTACAGGCATAGAAGATTTATATTATACTATACCATGGAGCGGCCGAATGGCCATAATGGGATGCCCTTGGGTATAATGCTGAAATAAAGGAGGTTCGTTTTATGGAGTTGCGTGTTTTACAATATTTTCTGGCAGTCACAAGAGAGCAGAGCATTTCCGGTGCAGCAGAGTCACTGCATCTTTCTCAGCCTACTCTGTCCAGACAATTAAAAGATATGGAAGAAGAATTGGGAAAACAGCTATTTATCCGAAGCAACCGGAAGATCACATTAACAGAAGAAGGTATGATCCTTCGTAAACGGGCGGAAGAGATCATGGAACTGGTAAAAAAGACCTGGGATGAGATTACCCTCTCAGATGAATCCGTTTCCGGTAACATAACCGTCGGAGCCGGTGAAACAGACGGGGTCCGCTTTCTGGCAAGGGCGGCACAGGCCGTCCGGAAGGATTATCCGCTGGTTCATTTTCATATTGTCAGCGGCGACAAGGTTTCGGTGACAGAAGATCTTGATCGCGGCCTGGTCGATTTCGGCCTTCTGTTCGGAGAGATTGATACATCAAAATACGAATGCCTGAAAGTACCCTTTCAAGACAGCTTTGGTGTTCTGATGCGGCGCGATTCTCCTCTTGCCGAAAAGGAAGCGATTGCTTCAGAGGATCTGTGGGACAAACCACTGATCGTATCCAGGCAGATCCTTCATGATGCCTCCCTTCCCACCATCCTTGGATGCAGCCAGGAAAAACTAAATATTGCAGCCTCTTACAACCTTCTTTTCAATGGCTCCCTCATGGTAGAGGAAGGGATAGGCTATGCCATATGTTTTGACAAAATCATAAATGTCACAGGAAACAGCAATCTATGTCTGCGTCCGCTTGTCAAAAAGATTGACGCAGACATGCATATCGTGTGGAAAAAGTATCAGGTATTTACAAAAGCTGCTGAAAAATATCTGTTACAATTACAGCAAATGATGGGATGAGTTTATATCCTATAGCAGCCGCTGCCGCTTTATCGAAACTGCTGTTGATTTGCCCGGATCAGCTCCTTCTTCTTATATTGTCACAAGATAATGATAGCTTCCGCTTCCCACCGTCACCGGTTCCATCCCCGGGAGTTCGATCACCGCGCTGGTATTCGCAGGAATCTCTGCCCGTACCATCACAGACTTGCCGGCCATCTGCCAGTTCACGGACACTTTTCCGTAGGGGGTCTCCTCGCTGACCTCCACGGAAGTCAGGCCGCTGTCGAAATGGGGCGCGATCCGGAGCTTTTTGTACCCCGGTTCGACGGCGTTCAGGCCGCCCAGATGGCGGTACATCCATTCCCCGACACAGCCGAACGCGTAATGATTGTAGCTGTAAGTGCTGACAGCCCCGTCCTCCCCGATGGCGCCCCAGCTCTCCCACAGGGTGGTAGCTCCGGCGTTGACTTCATAGAGCCAGCTTGGGCAGGCGGTCTGGAACAGCAGGCGGTAGGCGATGTCCTGCCGTCCGTTCTCGCAGAGCACGTCCATCAGGAACAGGATGCTCAAGAACCCGGTATCCAGGCAGTTGCGGTTGTTTTCGATCAACTGTACCAGATGATCCATCATCTTCGGACGCACGTCCTCCGTGACGAGCCCCATCTTCAGAGCGATCACGTAGATCCCCTGGAAATCCGCGTCCAGCGTGCCGTCCTCATGCACATATTCCGTGATAAACGCATCCCGGATTTTTTCATAAAGGTCCGCATAATGCGCAGCCTCTTCTTCTTTACCCAGAATCCTGCAGATTTCACTCATATTTTTTGCGCTGAACGCGTAATAAGCGGGAGCCACGATCCCCATGGTCGCATAGGCGGTATTGTTCATAGCATAGGCGTCAGAATTTCCCAGTACCATGCTTGGGATCAGCCAGTCTCCAAAATGGAAATCCGTGTTCCAGAGGTAGCGGCTCCTTCTTTTATGCTCCTCGTCCCAGGTCTTATACTCCTTCGGGTGGCTGTTCTTCGCACGGGTGTCGATATAATCCATCCAGCGGACCATGGCGTCGTAATTGTCCTCCAAGATTCTCCGGTCGCCGTATGCCTGGTAGACACTGTAGGGAACCATGATCACCGCGTCCCCCCATCCGCAGCTTGTGTCTGTGCCGAGATTATCCCGGAGGAAGGTGGCATAGGCTTTCAGATAAGGCACGATCATCGGGATCGCCCCGTCTTTTAACTGCTCCGCTCGTACATTGTCCATCCAGGAGCTTAAAAACGCATTTGCTCCACGGTTAAAGCACAGAGTTGGGGCATAGGCCATGATATCCCCTGTCCAGCCCGCTTTTTCACGCTGGGGGCAGTCCGTCGGGATGGAAATCGTATTGGCGGTCTGGCTCCACCAGATATTGTTCTGGAGCTGGTTCAGCCGTTCGTCCGAGCAATGGAACGTCCCCAGGTCTTCCATTTCACTTGCAAATGCAAAGATACGGAAGTCCTCCGTCGAGATCGGGCCGGGCCATCCTGTGATCCGGACATAGCGGAATCCATGGTATGTAAAGGATGGACGGTACGTCTGTGTCCCCTCTCTGGTGATGTAGATATCCGTCTGTTCCTTGTTGTTATTTAAAATGCTGTTAAAGTAATTCCCCTCCTCGTCCAGGACTTCGAAGTGCTCCAGGGTAATGATCACCCCGGCAGGCGCCGTCACGGTAAACTCCGTCACCCCGGCAAGGTTCTGCCCCGCGTCGATGATCGTGTCCCCATTCGGCGCGGTGAAGATCTTGATGGGATGGAATATGGCAACCGGGCGGACAGGGGCATGGAACTGTCCAACCAAGGCGGATTTGTCATAATCCTTCTTTTCCACAGGGATCCAGCCGCTGTCGTCAAATTCCGGAAGTGTCCAGCCGGAATTTTCCATAGACGCGTCATACTTTTCCCCTACAAAAAGGTCAGAGAACCGGATCGGGCCAACGGAGGATACGCCCTGATCCGCGGTGACCACTTCCTTCGTACCGTCCGTATATTCGATCTCCGCGTCCAGAAGAAGGGCGGTGGTGTCCCCGTACTGGCAGCAGTCCCCGGTGGTGCCCACGCGCCCCACCCACCAGCCGTCCGCCAGGGTGGTGCAGATGACATTTTTCCCCTCCCGCAGAAGGTGGGTGACATCATAGGTCTGGTACAGTAAGATCCGTCCGTAAGCCGTATTTTCCGGGGCAAACTCACGGTCATCCGGTCGGACGCCGTTTACATGCAGCTGGTATAATCCGTGGGCGGTGGCATAAATGCGTGCCTTCTTTACGCCGGCCTTTGCCGTAAACGGAATCCGGATATACTGTGCCGGGCGAAATTCGCTGAAATCCCGTTTGCCGTCCGTATAGCTGATCTCCACATTTGCGGCGTCTTTGGCATTTTCCGTATTCACCTCGCGGTTCATGGAGCTCGGGGTCGGCTCCTGTACCGGCTCCGCCCAGCTTCCCGCAAACGGGATCCTCATGCGCCCGGTCTCGAAATGGCCGTCCAGGGCGGCAGTCCGTCCATAGTTGTCGGTCACTGTGACATTGACGCAATAGCAGGTCATCGGCTCGGCGGCAAAGCCGGGGACCGTCACTTCGATGCTCTGGTCGCTCTGTACAATGCCGCTGTCCCCGGCAAGCCAGTTCCCGTCATAGAGCCGGATGCGGCAGGTGCTCTGTACCGTATCGTTCCGGTCACTGTGCAGCTTCCACGCGAACCGCGGTTCTTTGACATCGATTCCAAGGGGAGCGGACAGATGCTCCACGGTTAGATCGGTAAGGTAAAGTTGGTCTAATTTGTACATGGTTTCATTCTCCTTTTCCTGTTTTTTATGGTAAATGTTATCACTGTTTTTTTGTCTTCGTCTTTCGGCACGGGCTTTATGGCAAATGCTGTCACTGCCTTTTATATTCATCTTTCAACGTGGCTCTATCATAAATACTGTCACTGCCTTTTATATTCGTCCTTCGGCGCTGGTTTTACAATCAGCGCAAGGACAGCTACGGCAGCATATAGAAGCATGCTTCCAAAATATGTGCTTTCAATGTCGCTCGCCCTGGAAAAGATCATATGGCATGCGTTGATATAATAAACGGACGCGAAATTTCCCAGATTCAGTACGGCAATAATGATCGTAGAAGTGAGCCCCACCTGGGCCGGGGTACTGACTTTTCCGTTGTATACCTGGAACAGGGACATCAGCGTGTTGAACCCGGAGCTGATCAGCGCCACCCCTGCCAGTACCGCGGGAAGCGCGGGGACGAAGAGCACCAGCGCCACCCCTGCCAGTACCGCGGGAAGCGCGGGGACGAAGAGCACCAGCGCCATCCCTGCCAGTACCGCGGGAAGCGCGGGGACGAAGAGCACCAGCGCCATCCCGGCGGAAAAGCAGAGGCACATGACAGGCAGCATGTACTGCCGGAAGGTTTGGATCAGCCGGTTCAGGATCAGGTTGATCAGCACTCCGAACAGGCCGTATACGAAAGTCGAGATCCCGGCCGTGAAGGACGAACCGATATTTCGCGCCGCCATATAGGTGGACATACCGGACAGCACCGGGTACAATGCTGTAGTGAGGACAAACTGGAGTACGATGTAGACCAGGATCTTCCAGCCCTCCGGATTCTTACCGGGTTTTTCTGCCGTTTTGACCGTTGCCCCGCTGTTCTCTGTCTCTTTGATTTCCGTTTCGTTTCCTTCTGCCATATTGATCTCCGCCGTATGGTCCTTCTCCGGTTCTTTCAGATAAAAGGTCACCAACAGGAGCGCCGCCGCCGCAAGCAGATTGAACAGAAACGGAGCCTTCCAGCTAATCCCGGCAAGGATCCCCACCACAAGCCCGGCCAGCATGGCGCAGGCATTCATGGCGCTGGAGCCGTATCCGATCATGGCGGACTTTTTATCCTCCGGCACGCTGCCCAGGATCAGCGCGTTCCGCATTCCCGTAAAACCTACGCCGATTCCCAGCAACGTCCGGAACACTAAGATCAATGTCCAGCTCCGATGAAAGAAATAGGGAGCCGCGCCTCCCACAAGCATCAGGGCGGTCCCCAAAATGGCGCAGAACCGATAGCTGATCCTTTTTCCGGCCAGCCTCCCCGTCAGGATTGCCACAGGCAGCGATACCAGGCAGGGCAGCGAGGTCACCATCCGCACCGAGGTCACGGAAAGCTGCGGCCATGCCTCGATCATGGTCTGCACTGCGGCATTCATAAAGGTTCCGCCGCCGGAGAAAAAGAAAATAGAGAGTATTGCAGCATAATTCATAAATGTCAATGTTTTTTTGTTTTTCATCTGTCTCATCCCTTTCTGTATGTGACCTCATTATAGGAAAAACAGAAGGGAGTTTCAATGACTCCAGAAAATCAGTGTAATTGACTTTTATTATTCTGTTACTGTTCACACCCTGACCGGGTGCTCACAGTAACGGCATCCGGCTCATTGAGAAGTCGCCTGACGGCGAGGAGCCGGATGCCCGCCCCATCACTGTATTGGCCGGATGCCGTGCAGCAAGTGCACGACACCGTGTGAACAGTAACGTTATTCTTACGATGCAGCGAGCCAGGCAGCAAATCCGGCTGTATCTGAACCTTTCCCAAACATTCACAGGGATTTCCGGTACTGATTGGGAGTCCGTTTATAATTGCGGTAAAACGCGCGGATAAAGGTTTCCGGATTCTTGTACCCCAGTCTTTCACTGATATCAGCTACGCTCATCTGCGTGTGGCTGAGAAGGTTTTCCCCCTGCTCCAGACGGATCTGCGTGATCAGTTCGGAAAAGGAAACCCCAAAATCAGCCTTCACCAGCTTCGAGCAGTACGGAACTGAAAAATGCAGATGCTCCGCAAGGCTGTTCAGCGTGACAGAGTCATAATGGTTCATAATGTAGTTTAAAATCTCATCGCTGTATTCGGATTGATTTCCGGCGCGGTCAGGCATCACAACGGTCCTTCCGTGCCTCCTGGTCAATTGTGTAAAAAAAATGGTCAGCAGGCTGCAGATGATACGGTCGGAATACGCGTCCATATGGGTCTGTTCCATATACATGTCCAGAATGTAGTTCCGGATGATCTCATCCCCGCCGGTGTGGTAAAGCAGATAGCGGATTTTTTCCTTTTCATAAAGATTTCCCATAAAGAACAGTGATATCTGTGATTTGTCACGGATGGTATTGAGAAAAATATCCATAAACGTACTGTAACGTATGAGGACATTGAGGATCACGCTGTCGTCAAACACCTTCAGGCCGTGTGACACATTCGGCGCGATCAGGCACAGGTCGCCTTCATAGAGATCGACGGTCCGGTCATCTGTAATCTCCTGCATATGGCCGGACAGAACATAAATGATCTCAAAAAATACATGGTGGTGCGTAAAGAACGGAAAATAACGCGGATGCTTGACCAGCACAACGTTGCGGCCTTCCTCAAAAAAACGGTTCTCCGTTAAATGCGTTTCAATGCAGTCGTTGTTGAGCGCCATTTCCTTATCCGAGTCCAGGACCTCTTCCCTTTTTAACAGTTCCTCCGTGGGTTCCCCATTTTCCACCGCATGATAAAAGTCGCGGAAAAAAGCCTCGTCCACATTCCATTTTTCCAAATCCTCAATAATCAGGTCATAATTCATGTGCGGCCTCCTTTTGTAAACAATCTGCGCAGCAAATGGAATTACATGCTACGCGAAAAAATAGATTTTCATTCCTCAATTTATATGTTCATTCATTATACATAGATATCCTTAAAAGTCAATTTGATGCGCATAGCCGCACGAGGAATTATGCCGCTTCGCGGCTGCGGCTGGCGCGATACTCACGGCAGATTTCATCGGCCATGAGTATATATTATAAAAAGTCGATTTATCTGATTATGGCAAGTCATTGTAAAGCGGCGGGAATTTTTTTATGATTGATTCATGCAAATGAAGAAAGAAACAAAGCTTGACAAAGCAAGGTCCTGGCTGCTGAAAAGCAGTATTCCATTCGCGATCAGCGGAGTCATCGTATTTATGGTGCCGCAGAATGCAACCGATATGCTGAAATATGTGTTCGTATTTATTTCCTACAATGTACGTAATTCTATTTTCTATACGGCGGTTGCGGTTTCTTATAACACTTTGATGGTAAAGATCACAAGAAATTCTATGGAGCGTGGCGTGCTTGGAATCTTCCTGATGGTATTCTCCACCACAAGCGGACTGATCGTCACAAGTACCTGCCTGAAGCTGGTCGGGATCTTCGGCGGAGACGCAAAGGCATGGACGCTGACCATCCTGGTATACGGAATACTTGGGCAGATCGCGCATCTTCTGTGTGTATTCGGGACAAAAGAACGTATCCGGGAAGACAACGCCAAAGAAACCGTAAAGAAGGATGTAGCAGAGACCGAAAAGCTTGGATTTGTAGAGAGCTTCCGCTATCTGCTCAAAAACAAATTTCCTATAGAATAAAAAACTTGACTAAGTAAAAAACCGTAAAGAAATTCCTGATTGTAAGTTCTTTACGGTTTTCCGAGATATACAAAAGGTCTTTTTATCGCGCAAAGAATAATTATTAAAAAAGAAACACAATTGCCGATTAGGCGCTTAACAACGAAATCTTGCGCATTTTGGCAAAATTTTGATTCCGGCTTGTCCGGGTTAGGTAATAAAATAGACCGGATAAATAGACTGCTTAATTCATACTATGCGCAGCATTATAGCCACCAAGTACCGCTCCCCCAATTTTGGCGCTGCCGGACGCATCACCAACAACAATCGTTTCATAGCCCGCTGACTTAATTTCTTCAATTAAATCCAAACCGTATGGCTTCTGACCAAGTGCTGCAACTACATAATCACAGTCAAATCTCTTTGATTCCTCGTTCTGGGTATATTCTATGTAGTCTGCTGAGATTTCTACCACTTTTGCGTTCAGGTTAACGTTCACATTATTTTCCTGCATTTGTAAAATCAATTCGGCTATCGTTCCGGATCCATTAGCAAACATAGATGTCATTTCAAATACCTGTACATGGCATTTTTTTTCTTTTGCAAGATAGACTCCTGTTTCACAGCCAACGTCACCTCCGCCAAGAATAACTGTCAATGTATGAAGCTTTTCTTTATCATTACTGTGATAATATTTGATTGGGAGATGTTCAATTGGAGCATCCGCACTCGGACAGACCGGATTTAAACCGCGGGCAGTATCATCCTGTGCCTGTGCTCCTGCATGCATAAGCTGAGGAATCAATAATGCACCATAAGAATGTACACCCCTTGCCAGTGCTGCCATCCCAGGAACATGCAGTCTGTCCTGAATTGATTCCGCAACTAAAGTGGGATTCCCAACCGGAAAGTCTACAACTACACCTCCCGGAATAATGATTCCCGCCCCGCCTTTTGCACGTTCCAGATAGTATACAAGACCAGCATCAGAAATAGAACCATCCGGATTCATGAGATTCGTCTCCATTGGGGACATAACAATTCGATTCTTTACATGTTTCCCGCGTAAATTGCTTTCTTTAAAAAGACAGTGATATTTGTTCATTGTAAACCTTCTCCTTTATATAGTATTTTTCACCATTTAAAATATCCTCTTTAAGCCTGACTGACTTTTCCCCTGATCTGTGCCAGTTTCTCCCGTACCTCTGGCATTTTCGGTTCAAGATTATAAAAGAAAAGCGCAAACAAAATTAATGCCATCATAATTGCCGGCACAATACCAAACATGGCTCTAATCATTGATAAAGCGCTGTCCGGCTGTGTTGCCGTATTGCTGCTGATAAAACCAGATGCCTGAAGCAAAAAGCCACTGATTGCGGAAGCGAGCGCAATACCAATCTTTTGTCCAAAGCTTGCCAGAGATGCATAGATTCCTTCTACACGCTGCCCTGTTTTATATTCATTATAATCTACGATATCTGCCAGCAATACAACAAAGAAAGCTGTCATAGGCAGTGTGCCAATACCAAAAATAAATCCTCCCAGAATAATCATCGGCATATTAGCACCTGCAAATTGTTTGATCACACATCCCACGATACCAATTACAACACAAATTTTTGATACTTTAACAATCGTATGCTTTTTCAAAAACATTGGAAAAATCAGGAGCAGAAACGGCGTGATCATTCCAGGCAAACTGGCTACGCTCATCATTGCCTGATCCCCTACAATGTATGTAAAGTAATATGTTGTTGCGCTGGAAAAATTGCTCAACATATTCACTACAAGTATGATCAGCATATGAAGATAAATATACCGGTTGCTGGTAAGCGCTTTTATAATATCCTGTACCGATATTTTCTCTTTTTGTTTTTTTTCTGTCTGTACATCTTTTACTTCAGGAATCAGCAGCATACGCAAAAGACCGATTGCCATCATTGGAAGAGCTGTGATCAGCGCCATTTTTGTCCAGCCTGCTTTTGTGGAACCCATTGATGCCATTAAGATTGGATATACAACAGATACAGCCATTGCGCCGATAATGGTAAAAATACCGTTTAAAGATGCTGTTTTTTCCATATCCTGACGGTTGGGTATTGCACGCATCATGTATACCGGCTCTGCTGCATTGAGCAAGGTAAAAAAAACATCATTCAAAAGAGTATACCATATAAACAGCCAGATACATTTTCCCGTCATCCCCAAATCCGGACAGGCATACATCAAAATTGTTCCAACCCAGATACCGATGATCGATATTTCATATGGTCTCGCTTTTCCCCATCGGGTATTCGTTCTGTCAACAAGTACGCCTCCCGCAAGGTCGCTGACCGCATCAATAATTTTGCTCAGCATGATCAGCATACCAACCGTGGCCGGAGGTATCTCTAACATATTTGTTCCGTAAAATGTGATATAACCAATTACCATCGCACATGCCATGGATGAAAATGTGCGCAATGACCATATAATTTGTTTCCCGCCCGTAAAGGAACCCGGTTCCTCAGATGCTATCTTTCTTTTTTCCATTGTAAGTCTCCTCATTTTTTTGTTAATCGATCGTTATCCATTTATTCTCCAGACATGTGCGCATATCCCAAACCTGTTTTTCCGGTTCCGATGCCAAAAGTTTATAGTTCCAGTAAAACCATCCGTCACAGACATCCACCGCTTTCCGGTATACCATATACAATCTGTGGAGAGCCTCCGCCTTTTCATCTTCACCGGCTTTTTCGTATCCGGTCATGCTGTTGCCAAGGCTCCACTCCCCAACAATAGTCGGAACCTTTGCCGCGGTATCCGTAAGAAGTTTCTCCAGACCCTCCAGATAATTTTCATACTTCTCAATCGGACGGTCCTCTCCGAATCCGTATTCCACCATCGTCAGATACTGATGTGTATCAAGTACAATATTCTCAAACTGCTTTTCTTTAAAGAACTCTTCCCACCCTTCCAGATAGAAGGCATCTGAGAACACAATTACTTTTTCTGCCGGCAGATATTTTCTCATGCGGTCATATGCACTCCGGTAAAAATCTCGCAGATAAGAAAGCGGATAATTTGTATTATCTTTTGCCATCTCCGGATCTTCAGGATGATAAACCTTGCCAAGCATCTGAATATTCATATATTCACTGAGCGGTGTATCGGAACACATTGGCTCATTGAGCGCCTCAACTCCCCACAAAACCTCTTTTTTTCCATAACGCTCTGCAATCTTTTCCAATACATCCAACGTTATATCCAAATACTCTTTTTTCGTAGACCATGTGCAGATTCCGCACAGTCCGCTGTTATCTGTTCCATTCTGTCCGCCGGGAACCGTATGCAGATCGACCAGGATTTTTAAACCATATTTTTCTGCCCACTCAAACGCCCGGTCCAGGTACTCATAACAATGGATAAACGGTTCAAAATCCTCAAATAAAAAATATGGAACCGGTATACGTACCGTATCAAATCCGGCCTCTGCAATATACTGAAAATCCTGTTCCGTAATATAGCTGTCTCTGTGTTTTTTATATCTCCGTTGTTTTTCTTCCTCCGGCAGTCCTTTACAAAAATATGTTTCATCCTCTGCCTCAGAACCGGCAAACATTTCCGGATCCATCCATTTTTCCAACACCAGCCAGTTTCCGAGATTAACTCCCTTCATTTTCACGTTCCTCCTTAATTGCATATTTTATATTTTTGACCCCAGTATCTTTCTTGATTTTAAATTTCGGCGAGATCATCTAACAGGCGGATGGCATGGAATCCTTCTTCAACCGCATGCAAGACGTCGCGTGCCGCATTGTAATCGCCAATGGATAATACTTTATAAGGTTTCCCCTTAAGCTGTTCCTTAAGGGAATGGTCTGGCTTGTAGCCGACTGCCACAACAACATGGTCGCACGCAATCTCTCTGTCGCCGTCTGGACCGGAGAATTTTACTCCTGTATCCGTTACTTCCGTCAGTTTCGTACCGGTAAGGCATGTAATACTGGATTCCTTGATGACTTTGGTAAGGGCCTGATAAGTATTCCTGGGCATCGGAGCAGCCAGGATGCTGTCAAGCGCTTCAATAACCGTGACATTTCTTCCCTGGTTATAAAGATCCAGAGCCGCCTCACATCCAACATGCCCGCCGCCCAGAACGACCACATTCTTGCCAACAGGTGCATTTTCTGCAAGAAGCTGGTATGCTGTAACGACATTTTTCTTATTTATGCCGGTTATCGGCGGAATCATAGCTTTTGCTCCAGCTGCGATAATTACGACATCCGCACCGAAATCATCAATCTTTTCCGGTGTAGCTTCAACAAACTGAACTTTTACACCGGACTGGTATACATTTGCGATCAGATGGTCAATATAACGCCTGATATCAAACTTAAAGTCAGGTCCGGCTGCCGCGTTTGCAAGACCGCCAAGCTGCAGGTTCTTTTCCCACAGGGTAACGTCATGTTCCTGGTGCGCGGCTAAGGCCGCGGTATACATGCCGCCCGGCCCGCCTCCGACAATCAGGATTTTGCGTTTCTTTTCCGGCTTCTTAAAAGCATATTCGCGCTCATGGAATACGACCGGATTGATGCTGCAATTGCCCGAAAATACGCATTCATTACAACAGATACAGTAATTAATGTCCTGATAGCGTCCTTCTTTGACCTTGCGTGGCCAGTAAGCATCCGCAATGGACTGATGTCCCAGGGCGATGAGTTCTGCTGTGCCGGATTCAATAACCTCTTTTGCCAGAGCTGGATTATTCAGCTTGCCCTGTACAAGGAAAGGTGTTTTGATCCCTTCCTCACGCAGACGTTTTGCGGCAAAGAGCTGGCTGCCTTCCTCATCATAGGAACTTGGGATCGCTTTGTTCCAGACCTCGTAGCATCCTACGTCCAGATGCATATAGATAAAGCCCATATCATCAAGAATCTTCGCGATCTGGATTCCTTCATCTTCAAAGGTCCGTCCGCCTGGGATTGTGTGAACAGGAGTATACTTCACAGCCAGTGGGAAATCAGGGCCTGTCCCCAACCGGACTGCTTCCACAAATTCCCGGAAGAACCGCATACGGTTCTCAAAACTTCCGCCGTATTCATCGGTGCGCCGATTCCACATCTTCGAGAAGAACTGATCGATAAGATATGCGCCATAGGAATGGATCTCTATGATATCCACGCCCGCCGCAACCGCATATCCGGCAGCCACAGTTGTATCCTGCATGATCTCCTTGATCTCATCGACGGTAAGCGCGTGGCACTTATGATCTGGATAGGCAAACACGGTGTTGTCACTGGCGGAAACGTGATTGGTAACTCCGGGAGGGCCGGCATGGACACGTCCGTATCCCGGGGTGATCTGTATGGCTACTTTTGCTCCGTATCTATGTATTTCATCCACCATATTTTTGAGTCTCAACATATGAGATACCGATGTAAGCGTTGCACCGGAATAAACAGGACTTTCCCATTTATCCGTAACAGTCATTGCCGCGGGATAGATCAATCCGAAGCCGCCTTTTGCCCGCTCTATAAGATAATCTGCCTGCTGCTGCGAGACGCCGCCGTCCATATCATGGACAACGCCCATCGGCGCTACGGCAATCCGGTTTTTAAGAGTAACTCCGCCAAAACTTACTTCATCAAATAGATTCATTTTTCCCCTCCGTTTTTCATTAGAATTTTACACCATATTTCTTTTCAACTTCTGAACCGTCGTCAATCATTTCGACAGTATAATCATCATCCTCGCCCTCATGCAAAATACCCCATACCTGATTGAAGAATGGATTCACCTTTGCAATGTGGCCATATCTCCATTCGCGGCGCAGATCATCCGGGCTCCAGTGTCCGGCAAACAGAATCGTGTAAGGGCGGGCTTCAAATTCATATCCATCGGCAGATTTCCAACGAAGCGGAGTATACATATCACCTTTGGTCATTGTTTCCGACAGACATTCACCGCCGCGGAAAGCTGCAGCTTCTTTCATATCCCGAATATCCAGTTCTTCCACAGGTTTTGTTTCGTCGAATCCGAGTTTCATCATTTTCTTCGGAGGGATATCCAAAGGACGGGTAATAACTACATCATCCCAGTCGCGTGGAATTGCCTCATATTTTTCTTTGGATCCATACCAGACTTTGATGCGGGTGTCATCGTTATTTAAAATTCCATACATAGTGCCTCTTGGGCTTGAAGTTATTGTTTTATAATTTGTGGCCTTTGTTTCTTCCGGTGTAGGGAATTTCATATCCGGATTTTCCGCCATGGCATCCATGATGGCCTGTATATTTCTCATGTTGTCTGATTTCCATTCTTCCAGCATTGTCTGATAGCTTCTGGTGCGGAAAGGTACGATATCGTTCAGCTTGTCCGCATCCAGATACCAGGTTCCGTGGAAATTATGCAAAGCAATCCATTCCGGCTGATACATATCTCTTAAATCTCCGCCTATATCTGCCAATAGTGAAGCATTTGTCAAACGCCAGTCCGCACCACTGGAGATATTATATACTTTGCCCCAGAATTCCTCGGGCGCATACATTGCAATATTACGCAGAAGATTACCTGCATCTTCTTGATCCGTCCATTCAAGAACCCCGTTAATTGGCTGATGAGTTATAATTGGATCACTTGTATCTTCCGATTTAGTAGGAAGCATTGCCCCCAAGCGTACAGACGCAAAATACTTAAGCCCAGATTCAAGTACAGCGTACTCAGCTTTAATTTTGGTGACAGCGTAATAGTCGTAAATGGACGGCTTGAGCGGATCTCCTACTCGCGACCAGTGAATCGGCGGCATACGATCACCCGTCATTGCACAGGAACCTACATACAGAAAATGTGTTGTATCCTGTTGCCCCAATTCCTTAATCGCATTAATCATGCTCAAAGTAGAACCATAATTGACATTAAATGCTTCCTGCGGATGATCATCACATTTCGGAGAGATAAATACTCCGGAATGCAAGATGACATCTACATCTTTTACGCATTCTTTAAGAAGCGCATCATCAGTAAGATCTCCCCAAAAAACTTTAATTCTGTCTGCATACTGCTCCAACTGCTTATGATTCTTTTCGGAATCGCGTGCCAGAATCCTCAATTCGAAGTCTCCGTTATTCTCCATTTCCATGAATCTTCTAACAGCTGCGCCGCCCATACACCCAGTAGCACCTGTCAAAAAAATCTTTTTCATTATTTCTTTGCTCCTTTCCCTTTTGTATTGTTATATTTCTATATTCAATTTTATCATTTTGCAAAAAAAGAAGATGTGTACACTATGCCCAAAGGTTCTTATTACTTATACTAATATATC
>VSNK01000091.1:5090-18282 GCA_009774255.1 Faecalicatena sp. | reverse complement strand
TGTATTATGCTTATTTTAGCACTTATTTATCAACATTTTCGATATTGCCATGTTTTGAACCGATTAAATTTCAATCAAAACGAGGAGATGTTTTTCATTTTGTTTTTCACGAAAATTAATCTGTTGACAACTTTCTTATTCAAATATACAATTATCATAAATCCATTTAATTCATGATTGCTTGTAGTAAAAAGGCAAATTAAGAGAGAGGGATGCCATGTATACGATTTACGATGTTGCCGAACGTGCCGGAGTATCTGCCGCTACCGTTTCAAACGTTTTAAATAACAGCAATAAAGTTGCGCCGAAAACAGCAGAAAAAGTAAAAGCAGCCATTCAGGAACTGAATTTTATTCCCAATACCAACGCAAAAATACTAAAATCAAATAATAGTAAAATTATCGGCGTAATAGCCGAAGAAATCGGCGTGGTTTTTACAAGCGATATTCTCAAAGGCATTTGTTCTTATTGCGAAAATAATGCTTATACTATTAGTTTATGCGATTTAGGCGTCGAAGAACAGATGAACAGCAGAGGGATCAAACAATATAAATCCTATGAAAACACGGATATGTTTAAAGAAATCCTGCAAAAAAACCTGAATACCCTTCTTTCATCAAGAATTTGCGGATTGATTTATATCGGCACGCACCCGCGCGATGTCAGCGATATATTGCCAAAACTGTCCATCCCGGTAGTTTATTCCTATGCCTATACAAAAAATAATGATTTTTGTGTTAACTATGATGACTATTATGGCGCGCTTCTTGCGATGAATTACCTGATCCAAAAAAAGCATACACGAATCGCTTTGATCAGCGGCCCTATTGATTCTGTTCCGACACATAAACGGATGCTTGCATATCAGAAAGTATTATTGGAGCATGATATTGCATTTCGTCCGGAATATATAAAAACCGGCAATTGGCATTATGAAGATGGATATCAGAAATGTAAAGAATTACTGGAACTAAAATCCAGACCTACAGCCATATTTGCGATGAGTGACAAAATGGCTGTCGGAGCCTTGAACGCAATTAAAGATGCAGGGTTGCGTATACCTGAGGATATTGCATTACATGGTTTTGATGATCTGGTTTATGCTTCATATTTTTCGCCGACCCTCACCACAATTGCTTTACCACTGCGCCAGATTGGTTTGGAGACCGCTAAAATGATCCATAGTATACTTTCCGGAAAGTCTCCCGAAAAGCCAAGTGTACTTTTGCCTTGTTCACATGTACCCCGCGGATCCGCCTGAAACCATGAGCACATCACAGGAAAAGAGTTCCAACTGTGCGCATCTCCCCCGGAGGGTTTTTATTAGGAAAATTCGCAGAAATTTCTTATAGTATAAAAAGGCTGGAAAATGACCATTCCATTCTCCAGCCTTTTTTTAATAATATTTGTGCGGCTATGCTTACCGCATGGTATGTCCCATATCTTCTTTATGGCAGGAGTCCCCTATGTTTGTAGTGTGGTGATTCATTTACACCAATTCCACCGCCGCTGCCCGAAAATTTTCTTTCGGGCAATACCGCAATCTCCCGTCCTGGATGTGAATTTCAACCTGAATATCAGAGTATACACAGGCAATCTCTTCCGGGCACCCCTCCGGCAGTTCCAGTTCAATCGATTCCGGCAGTTCCCCGGCAAATGTATGGATGACTGCATAAGCCCCGCCGTTTTTCCCGATACGTAGCAGGGCCTGCCATCCCTGCGGATGTCTTGTGCTTCTGACCCCCGGCCCGTACCGGTAGGACTGCCCTTCTTTTATGATCGGCACGATCTCCCGGTAAAATTCCATTCCGGCCTCTATAAACTCCCACTGGCTCCCGGAAAGCTCCGTGACATCGCCCGAAATGCACATCCTTCCCAGAAATGTATTTGCAACAGAATAAACAATCCGTTTTACAGAGTCGCTCTTACGGATCACCGCCCAAATCTGGCTCTGGCGTGGATGGATGACCCTGTGCAGATTGGCGGCAATGATTGGAATTTCCTCACACTCATGGGCATCGGAAAAGGACGCCATGCTCGTGCGGGACATCAGCCCCGGCTCTAATCGGTGTCCGCCGGACGAGCAGTTTTCCAGCACAATCCCCGGCACCTCCTGCTTCACCTTTTCCATGAAACTAAGCGAGGCTTCCATATTCTGCCTCAGCCCTTCGCCGGGGGATTCCGCGCCGTCGCACCCGATACCGATGGTCTCATTATAATCAATCTTCATATAGCCGAAGCCGTATTTTTTCAAAGTCCCAATCACCTTATCCGTCAGATGATCCCTGACCCACGGATCTTTCATATCCCAGAATCGCCGGAAATAACTGGTGAGAGGCTTCCCGTCCTTGTGGAGCAGATGCTCCTCCATCTGATAGGCCCGCGCGGCATTTCCCACAGTCTCAATCTCAAACCAGATTCCCGGAATCATCCCTGCGTCTTTGATGGCCTGCACGGTGCTTTCCAGCCCCTCCGGGAATAATTCTTTTGACACTTCATAATCGCCCATACTGACGTCCCACGGAACTCCCTGTTCCCTGTACCAGCCGCAGTCAATGACAAAATACCGGAACCCCTTCCCCTTGATGCTCTCCAGGATATTCAGGATATTCTCATGGGAGGGTTCTCCCCAGGTGGTGCAGTATTCATTAAAAATAATGGGCAGATCCAGTTCTGTTTCCGGCACATGCTCCATTCCTTCCAGCGCAGCCTGCACAAGCCGCCCGGTCACAATGTCAAAGGATTCCGTATGGGCTGCGGTGAGGATCGCCTCCGGTGTGTGGAACTGCCCTCCGGCTTCGATCCGTTTCATCCAGTGCCCCAGTTCCCGGTCCGCAAGGCCGCCGCTTAAACCAAGGCCGTCGTCCTTCCGGTACACTTCCATCTGCCAGGATGCGTGATGTGCGATCTGGACACCCCAGAACACATGATTTTTCCGATCCTCCACCACTGCAAAGGGGAAAAATTTGTTGACCGGCATGGATCCTGCCTGCCCAAACCTTTCACACCGCACGGCATGGGGATCCCATGCAGGCTCCAACTGTAAATCTTCAATTGCGATTGACTCATGCCTGCCCTCCGCGCTCCACACGCTCCGGAGACGGTGGAGTTTTAGACATTCCGCACCGTCTCCTTCCATGTAGGGAGACAGATTTCCCAGAGAAAAGCTCTCCATCATTTCCAAAGTACAATCATCCTTGCTCTGGTTTTTAAACGTGCAGGAAATACGGACATAGGGCGTACCCTCTTTCCATTTCAGGTGGTGCGTCACCTGATATCCACGATCATCCCGCAAAACCGTATCCACGGTATGGACTCCCTGTATTTCTATATGATCCTGACTTACATAACGGAGCCTGCGCACCGTTTCCCCGTTCCTCATGGAATTGCCCATCGCATAGGCTTCGTCATAGATATCCCCGGTGAGTTTTAACTGGACGAGGGACTCCAATTTCCCGTTTATGGACATCTGTTCCGGAAGCGGCATATCCGCAGGCAAGATCATCAGCCCAGTCTGCCCTTCTTCCCTGTCCGTCAGATATCTGACCCGCATATCTCCAAATATATATTCATTTAAAATTTCTGCAGCCATGCATCCGTCCTCCTTAATTCAAAATCTTTATTATCCGGCAAAGCTGTTTTTCAGGATATTGCAAGAAAAGTGTGCGGCAACGGCGCGAAGCACAATGCACGCAAGTTGATTCGTTGAAAAATCACTTGTGCATCAGATAAAATGCACAAGTGATTTCCATAAATCTTTAACCCTTCACGGCCCCCACAGTCATACCTTTGATAAAATACTTCTGCAGGCTCAAAAACAGAACCGCGATCGGCAGCACCGAGATCACGATCGCAGCCATGGCCGTTGTATAGTCGCTGCTCTGGGCAGAGAACAGGGACTGGATCGCCACGGTCAGCGTCTTGAGCTGCTTTTTGCTCACATAAAGGCTGGCCAGCAGGTAATCATTCCAGATCTGGAAGGACTGCATGATCACCAGCGTCGCCATGGCCGGTTTTAAGATCGGCATTACAACCGATATGTACGTCCTTATGACCGAACATCCGTCAATCCTTGCAGCTTCCTCCAGTTCCAGAGGCACCGTGGACATAAAGCTGTTCATCAAAAAGACTCCGAACGAAACTCCCGTCGCCACATACATAAAGATGATCCCGAACCGGGTATTGGTCAGGTGCAGGTTGAACCCAATGATATAGATAGGAAGGAACAGCGCCTGATACGGGATCAGGATCCCTACGATAAAATAAATGTAGCAGAATTTGAAAAACTTGTGGGAGCACCTGGCGATCGCCCATGCCGTCGTGCCGCACAGAACCGCCAGTATCAACACACTGACCGCCGTATAGAGCAGCGTATTGGTAAATGTGGTCGCCAGGTCCAGCTTTTTGAATGCCGCCGCGTAGTTGTCAAAATTCAGGCTCTCCGGCAGCGCGAGCGGGCTGCTTAAATACAGCTCCTTTTTCCCTTTAAAGGAATAATTGAGGATCATAAAGATAGGCGCGATGAAAAACAAAGCCGCAGCCGTCATAATAATCTGCACGATCAATGTCTGTTTCGTATAGCGCTGTGGAGCGGTTTTATCCATATCCTTTTCTTTTTTCTTAAACATTACGCCTGCACCTCCCGTTTTTTCAGTCCTTTCACCTGGATCAGAGCTACCAGAAGCAGCATGAATACCAGTATGATCGACATCGCCGAGCCATATCCGTACTGCCGCCCGTTGATGGCTGTTGTATACGTCTCATAGATCAAAGAGGTAGACGCCCTTCCCGGACCTCCCTTGGTGGAGGTTACAAGCAAATCGTACACTTTCAGGGAGCCTGTCGTGATTCCAACCACGCAGATGGTGATGGCGGGGGCAAGCATGGGGATGGTCACGTTGAAAAACCGCTTCACCGCGTTTGCGCCGTCCACCTTTGCGGCCTCATAAAGCTCCGCCGGCACGGACTGGAGCCCTGCAAGATAGATCAGCATCCAGTATCCGATCCACTGCCAGTTGTTGGCGATCAAAAGACCGGTCAGCACTGTCTCCTTTTTTCCGAACAGCAGGAAATTGATATTCGTGCCAAGCATTTCATTGAATTCCGGCAGCACATTGGAGAACATTTTCAGCCACACGAAACCGACGATGACCGCGCTGATCAGACAGGGGATAAAAAGAATCGTCCTGTAGATCTTCTGTCCTTTGATCCCGCTGTCCAGAGCGACCGCAAACAGCAGAGCCACCACATTCTGGATAATGGTATTTCCGATGGTAAATTTGATCGTAAACCACAGTGCATCCAGGAAATTTTTATCATGGAACAGGTTGATATAATTCTGAATCCCTACAAATTCTTTTTCCACAGACATCCCGTCCCAGCTTGTCAGGGAATACCGAAAAGCCAGAAACATCGGAATAATCAGTCCAATCGTAAAAATCACAAATCCTGGCAGGACCAGGACAAAATACTGCCAGAAAAGCTTCCGCTCCATGGCATTTTGTTTATTTTGCTTCATATGTAATTTCCTCCTCATAATAAGGTCACGCTTCTCCGCCTCTATTCGGCTGCAGGAGGCCGGAAAGCATTTTACATCCCTCTGACAAAAAGGAAGGAGCTTCCTCCTCCCTTTCTGTATAAATCATTTTGAAAACGATTTCGACTGTATGGCGGCTGCAATCCTGCAGAATGCCTGCATACAATCTGAAATCGGTTTATTTGCCGGATATCAGTTAGCCGAGCTTGTATCCACCCTGTCGTCAGATGCCTTTAAGCACTCCTCAAAGCTGATATCGCCCTGGAGCCATGCCGCGATATCTTTTGCATTTTCCTCCTGGAAGCCACCCCATACCAACTGGTTGTTGCCCAGAGTCACGTCCACGATCTCTCCAGCAGATGCGTACTCGTCAATATCTTCCTGACTCGGATTGGTAAACGTCGGAGTCACGTCCTTGAGCATGGAAGCAGTCTTCGTATAATTCAGGATTTCCACGGCCAGATCTTTGTCGCTTGTAAGCAGGTCGAGCACCTGGTTTACCTCTTCCTGATGTTTGGTATCCTTGCTTGTCATGACCGTAATGTTTGGTTCGAAGATCAGCTTGGAATCCCCGGTCTGGTTCGGGAACGGGAAGATTCCGAATTCGAATTCCTCATCAATATCCAGGAAATTCTGGATGGACCAGGAACCGGACACCTTCATTGCAGCCTCGCCCTGTACCATTTTCGCGTCGCAGTCTGTCTGTTCCGTAGAAAATGTCTCCGGATATGTATTATCGTAGATCAGCTTGTTGTACTCATATGCTGTCTGCACTTCCTTGCTGTCTGAGAAAGAGGTTTCCCCTGCGCGGAATTTGTCGCCCCACTCCGCGTCGTTGTTGAATACATCATTCATCATAAACTGCATGGTCACATTTCCGATGGACCAGGTGTCTACCATGTGGCTCGCAAACGGAGTGATCCCCTTAGACTTGCAGTCGTCAATGATCTTCTGCAGGTCATCCTGCGTCTTCGGCACTTCCCAGTTATTTTCCTCAAACATCGTCTTGTTGTAGTAAACGCCCTGATAAAGCGCATTATAGACCATGCCGTAGGTCTTGCCGTCGATGGTTACGTTTTCCCTTGCCGCGTCAAGCCCACGGTCCAGATATTCGCTGTCGATCTCGCCGAGCACTCCCTGGGGCGCATAGGTCGCCACGTCCTGAGCTTTCCCGATCATGATGTCCGGAAGCCCTGACTGTAGATACTGCTGCATCTTCGGCTGGAAATCATTTCCCCAGTCCACGCATTCCCACTCCAGTGTGATATTCGGGTATTTCTCCGCAAGAGCCTCGTCGATCATATCCTCGATCCCCGCGTCCGTGGTGGACTGTCCGGCAAGCACCGTAAGGGTGACCGGCTCGCCGTCTGAGGACTGGCTGCCCTCACTTTCTTCCCCGCCTGCCTCGCTTTCACTGCTGCCGCCGTCTGTGTTTCCTCCCTGGCCGCCGCATCCTGCCGCTAAAGACGCTGCCATTGCAGCCACCAACAGCATGCTGATCACTTTTTTCTTTTTCATGTTGTGTTCCTCCTTTATTTTTGTTGGTTTGATTATAGTATTTTTTTGCGGCCGTCCACTAGGACAATATTGGAAAAACGACTTGTATATTTTTGAAATGCAAAGGCCGCTGAAAACTCAGCGGCTTGTATCTATATATTTGTCAAACACTTTTCTAAAAAAGAAAGAATGGATATAAGACAGCAGTGAAAATCCTATGATAAGCCAAAGAAATATGGCGCGCAGCAGCACTTCGATACTGGAAACGCTCAGCGCGGCAAATGCCGCCGTGATCAGCGCCGTTGTGACCGTGCAGCCCGGATTGCTCCCTCCGATCAGAAATGCATTTTTCACGCAGGTTCCCAGACGGTCCTGAAATCTTGCCATATAGGGAAATATATACAGCATGAGCACGCAGTAAATGACCAGAAATACCAGGGTAGTTCCTCCCAGAAACTTCCCCGGGCCTTCTGGAAGGTTCCGCACCGCCCACATATCCGCACCCAGAATCCCTCCTGCACAGACCAGAAGCAGCCAGCACACCGTACTCTGCCTGAAATTCTCTTTAAATGCCCGCCAGTAGGAAGAAAAGATATACGCTTCTTCATTTCTGACCATTTTCAGGTTCACGCTGTACAGGGCGGTCATGGCCGCCCCGGCAGTGACGACCGGGATGCAGCCTGCCACAAAGCACAGGTTCAGGATCATCAGATTCATAATCTTATTCAGCACATTCATAACAGGGCTGTCCACATCAAACATTCCACCCATTCTTTTTCCCTTCTTTCTCTTATTCCGTAACTGCCCTCACAAAATCCCCAATCTGCGGGCTCATTCTGCATACGCATGGAAAATCCTCTCTTTTTCAATTTCATTCCCCATATGCGCTCTTCTCTCTGTTTTCGTCCATGAAACGCAGCACCTCTTCAAGGCTTTTCTCTTTTTTCAGCCACGAAAGCTGCTCCGCCGCCGAGTCATTCTGGAAATTCCAGACAAGCTGCGCATTTCCCTGGGCCGCGTCTATGAACCTTCCTTTCTCGACATATGCGTCGATATCTTCCTGTATCCTGCCCGGGCTCGCCGGTTCGATCCCTTTGATCGCAGAGTCTGACTGGGTAAAATCAAAGATTTCCTGCGCAAGCTTCTCGTCATTTAACAGACTGTACAGCAGATCATCGATCAGTTCCTCATGCTCCGTACGGGCACTTTTCATAAATGTCATGTTCGTCTCCCGGATGAGGGCCGCATCCCCCTTTTGGTTGGGGAATGGGAAGATCCCGAACCGGATTTCCTTTCCATACTGGTTCGCGAACTGCATGGACCACGACCCGGTCAGATACATGGCCGCTTCCCCCTGTGTAAACCTGCTGTCACTTTCAAACTGGTCTAACTGCAGGGCGTCCGGCCACGAGGACTCCAATATCTTCTCATTATTTTTCATGCACGCCTCCACCGTGCCGTTCCCTGTAAAACTTGTCTTCCCCGCGCGGAACTGGTCGCCCCATTTCGGCTCTTCCTTAAAAATATCATTCATCATATACTGCATCGTCATATTTGCCACATTCCAGCTCTCCTGAAAATGTGCCGCAAACGGAACAATCCCTGCATTTCTGAGTTTGACAGTGATCTGCTCCAGTTCTTCCATCGTATCCGGCGGCGCAAGCCCCAGGCTTTTAAAAATATTTTTATTGTAGATCACGCCCTGATACCAGAAATTATACGGAATGCCATACAGCTTTCCGTCCTGTGTGACCGACTCCAGCGCGCTCTCCTTAATCCTGCCGCCGCATTCCTCGGAAATCACGCCGAGCTGCCCTGTCTTTGCATAGGACTTCACATCCTGCGCTTTTCCGATGATAATGTCCGGCATATCGCCTGCTGCCAGGCGCCCCCGCATCTGGGAATCAAACCGGTTTCCCCAGTCCACGCATTCCCATTCCAGTTCCACGTCCGGATATTCCTTCTCCATCCATTCGTCGATCATATCCTCAATCCCCGCATCCGAGGTGGACTGTCCCGCCAGAACGGTCAGGACAGTTTTCTCTGTTTCTTTTGTTTCCTCTTTCTCCCCTTGCATTTCCATCCAGTTCGCGCATCCTCCAAAAAACAGCATCAAAAAAATCGGCAACACGATTGATATTTTTTTCAAATCCACCCCTCCTTCCGGTATTTTGTAATCAATCTGCGCGGACAATTTCTGCTATTTTGCAGCCAATCTGCGCAGCAGTCCCCATTATTTTGACAAATTTTGATTCCGGTATTCCCTTGGGCTGATCCCCACATTTTTCTTAAACACGCGGTTAAAATAAGAATAATCCGCATAGCCCACCATGAACGCAATCTCCGTCAGATTCGCCTCATCCGTCCGGATATATTCCTTTGCCTTTTCAAGCCTCCTCCTGGTCAGATACAGGACAAAGTTCTCCCCGATCTCCTGGCGGAACATCCTCGAAAAATAGGAACCCTCCACATTATATTTTTTTGCAAAAAAGTCCAGGGTCAGTTCTTCAAAAAAATTCTCGTCAATATACGCCACTGCCTGCCGAACCACCCCTTTCATGGTGTCCGTGGGAACCTCCGCGTATTCCGGCTCCAGATATTCGATCATATCCTCCACTGCGCTGCACACCGCCTTTTCATCCAGCGACTCTACCGATTTGTCCGCTGCTTCTGTCAGGCTGTCGATCTCCAGGATATCCCTGTGGTTTTTCCGGCCCTCCGCCTGAAGCATATAATCTTCCAGTACATTCGTCACCTGTCTTACGGTCTGCCTTACTTCCAGATAACCCCATTTCTGCCCTTCACATTTGCACAGCCCCACCTCGTCAAATATCACTTTCCGTACATTTTTGAACTGGCCTGACTGCAGGAAATTCTTCATCCGGTTTTCATGAACTGCCGTAAACCGCTTATTCATGTATTTTTCCTGCTTCTCGCTCTCCCGGTTTCCGGTCAACAGCACTTCATTCCTTTTACAGAAAGTCCGCGTCATGAAAAGAGCCACTGCTTCCACATAGGCCATACGCACACTTTCTATAGAACAGGAATGGGAATTTATAACAAAAGTCAGGCATACATCCGATTTTTTTGCAAAATGAATCTTAATCTTTTCAGCCAGCTTCACCATCCCCTGATTTCCCATATCGGAAAGGATGATAAATTCATTAGAGCGGAACACATGGTTGAAGACAAGGATATTTTCCTGGCCGGACAGGCGCCTGATCTCTCTTTTTACATTAAAAGAAAACAGGTTCATGTCATACCGGCTCTGCCTGACCAGTTCGTTGTAATTGTGGATCTTGACCAGCATAAGGTAAATACCGCTGTCCATGGCAATGCCGGGAGCATAGGCGGATTCCTCCCGTTCGATCAATTGGCTGTATTCCCGATCCTGAATCAGGGAAGCCGCCTTTAAATGCTCCTGCTTCTCATTTTCACGTTCGCCGATGATTTCCAATGCTTTCACGATTGCATTGACCATATCAATCTTTGCCACCGGCTTTACCAGATAATTCACTGCACCGGACATGAATGTCCCTTTCACATACTCAAAGTCATCATATCCGCTGACAACGAAAGCCACAATGCCCGGATAGTCCTTTTTTATCGTCTCCAGAAGTTCCACCCCGTTGACATAGGGCATGTTGATGTCCGTGATCAGAATGTCCGGCTTTTCCGCCTCAATCCGCTCTAATACTTCCTCGCCGTTCTGCGCCGGTTCCAGGCAGTCCAGGCCATATTCCTCCCAATCAATCATATGGCGCAGCTTCTCTCTTGTCCAATACTCGTCATCTGCAATTAAAATCTTATACCGTTTCTTTTCCATTTTCCTCCAAATAGCTCCTTTCAGCCTTCGTGCCACGGAATCTCCATATACACTTTGGTTCCCTGATTCGGCGCGCTTTCAATCCGAAGGCCATAATCAATTCCGTAAAGCATTTTCAGCCGCGCATTGATATTATACAGTCCAATGGACTTCCCCTGCTCTACATACCGTATGTCATTTTCTTTGAGCTTCTCATTCATACTCCGAGCGTCCATCCCCACCCCGTTGTCGGCAATGCACAGGCGCATCAGTTCCCCTTCATGCTTTGCAGAAATCCTGACTTCTTTGCCCCCACGTTTATTCCGAAGTCCATGGTTCAAGGCATTTTCTACCAAAGGCTGTAGTGAGAGGCGTGGAATTTTTTTTAACAGCGCCTCTTCTTCCACCTCGTAAATATACCGTATCCCATCCTGCATGCGCACTTCCATCACATAACAATAATTTTTCAGGTGCATAATTTCTTTGGACACCGTGGAAAAGTGATCTTTCATGTTCAGGCTGTACCGAAAAATATTGGACAGGGACATGCTCAGCCTACTTACCTCCGGGCACTCCCTGATCTGCGCAATGCTGCTCATCGTTTCCAGTGTATTATACAAAAAATGCGGGTTAATCTGCGCCTGCAGCGCATTGTATTTTGCCTGTCCCAAAAGGTAGGTGGTTTTCTTTTCCTTTTCTGCCAGTTCTTCTATCCGATCCAGCATTTCATTAAAATTCTGACCCAACATGCCAATCTCGTCCAAACCACCAAGAGACGGCAGTTCCTGTAATAGCGGGACCTGAGACGGCAGTTCCTGTGATAGCGGGACCTGAGACGGCGGTTCCCTAAATAGAAATTCCCGAAAGCGCCCTGATACGCCAAAAACTCCACGGCGCATTTTCCGTCCCCGGGTATTCACTCGCACAGAAGTATCCCCGTTTTTAATCTTTTCCATAGTGCGCATCAACTCATCCAGCGGCCTTGTCAGGTTACGTGACAGAATAAATGTCAGCACTGTCGCTGCACCAACCATAATGACACCGATCAGTATTACATTGGCGGTCAGAACTTTCTGGTTCTCCTGCAGAAGTTCCTGCGGCATCAGGGAATAGGCTGTCAGGCCGTATTTATTCTGACTGACTTCAAAAAACTCCTGGTTTGCCGCACTGCGCGCATCTTCCCCATCCTCGTTCCCTAATTGTATCTGTCCGGTGATCTCCCTATAAATATCCTCTTCGTCCGGATTCAGTACCCCGATCGACAGGGCCGCACGATCATTCACTGGCTGTAGCCAGATATACATAGCCCTGTCCGTACTGTATTTTTCCATGATGGAACGGACAGCCTTGCTGTCCACATCACAGACCACATATCCGATGACTTTATTATAATTGCGGTTGTCAAACAGTTTCAGCACCAGATGCAGGATATCCGTACTCCTGTATTCATTATAATAACTGGAAACAAGCATGCCTGTACGCCCAGACTCCACAAACTCCTGAATTTTCCTTACATTGCAGGCATCAGCCTCTTCATACAGGTCCGAAGGGTAATTGTGCTTCGGCGTCATTGCCCGCCGGTATGTGCTTATGATCTCATGATCCGGCGTGTACAGATATAAGGAAACCACGCCGTCAGAGGTGTCAAAATCCGTGGTCCCGATCTCATATGCCTTCCGATAAAATCCGGCCCGCAAGCTACCGATCGTCTGCTCCTCTTTCAAAGCCTTGATCAGTTCCTGCTCATTGTATACTTCTATCAGGTTGCTTTCCATTTTTTTCAGAAATGCATAGATCTCATTCTGCATATTCTGCAGGGAATTAACGCTCTCCTCCTTTGACCAGTTATAGATGATCTCTGAGGAAGTCCTTTGGAAAAGCAGAGTCTGCAGAATCAATGCAAATAGCGTACATCCCAGACACATTGCCAGTATTTTCAAACGAAGCTTCAAATTCTCCACCCCCAACTCTGAGATTATGATTTCTTACTGATCCGCCTTTCAGGATCTTATCTGCAATGCATGAAGAATATTGATTATTTTTTATTATACCATTCCTCAATCCTATAGAAAATAGGACTTTTTTGAATATGGAACTGGATTTTTTTGAAGAAATCAAAAATATTTTTACCTGTTTTCAGTTATTTCACGGATTCAGGTTTGAGCATAAACTTTAAGGAACGGCATATTGCGATAATCCTGCCCCTTTGTTTCCAGATACTCCTCCGGCGACATTTTATTCACCTCGATAAAATAAGAAAGCCGCTCCAGGATTACCGTGGTAAGGCACTCAAAATCCCTTTGTCCCAAACTGTTTGCCGGACGCGCCGGATAAATCCCTGCCGCAAATAAAAC
>VSNK01000091.1:0-5080 GCA_009774255.1 Faecalicatena sp. | reverse complement strand
AGTAAATATTTCCAATGCCCGCAATGATTCTCCCTACCTCCAATCTGATTTTTCTGAAATCAAACTGGAGTGTGGCGGAGAACGAGGCTTCCAGATATGTAATGTATGATCCTCTGGCTGTTCAGTATTTATTTGCAACAAAAAAAGTGGTGCATACCTGTTTTTGGCTGCGCCACTTTTGAAATACACATATTCTTTTGGTTTAATTTGATATAACTGCAAATACTGTTATTCCTTTGTACTCAAAATCCCCCGTTTTTCATACAAACAGAAATTGTTCATAATTAACCTTCATCTATGCTGTTATATTGTTCACTTACTCTCATTTTCGTATCGGCTTCATCTGTAATTCCTGACCTTGCCGCGGATTCCTGTATCTGCCCAAAAGCATTCGGGTACTTTGCCATTTCCCTCCCGAGCGTTGTGGCGACCTCTATGCGTAGCCGGTTCTCTCCGTATTTCTGTAAAGCCAGGTCTCCCCCTCCGATATGGAAATATAGAACCTGTCCACTTCGGCCCATTAGCAAGCGCGGAACATTCTCTACGGTGTATCCTGACTCTATGTTCTTATTATTTTCAGTTTCCTAACCCATAATGACTTCCACATTATATGCTTTCTTTCCCTCCTCATACGGAATCACACATCCATCCACCGGTTTCCCGTCCACAAAGACTTTCCTGACTCCTTTCTGGACGTTATCCGGATTGCTGACCGTAATATGGTACACTGCCCCCCGGCACTCCCTGGTGACTGTAAACTCTCCGAAACCTTCCGGCACGCAGGGGTTGACCTCAAGGCCGCAAAGGGTCGGATAAATCCCGAGGATATACTGTGAAATATTGACAAACGTCCACGCGGCTGTTCCTGTCAGCCAGCTGTTCTTTGCTTCCCCAAAGCGTCTGGCATCTGCGCCTGCCACCATCTGGGAATATACATAGGGCTCTGTCCGGTGGACTTCGCTGAATGCTTCCACATAAGCAGGGCAGGTTCTGGAATACACTTCAAACGCGCGGTTCCCACGCCCGAGCACGGTCTCCGCAATGGAGATCCAGGGATTATTATGGCAGAATATGCCCCCGTTTTCTTTATATCCGGGCGGATAAGAACTGACCTCGCCAAGTTCCAGGTGATATCTGGTATAGGACGGCGCAAGGATCATCACGCCGTATCTGGTGTCCAGGCGCGATTTCACAGAATCAAGGGCCGTTTCGGCAAGCCCTTCCTTTACACCGATCCCTGCCATCGTACAGAATCCCTGGGGCTCTATGTAAATCTTCCCCTCCTCGCACTCGTCTGAGCCAACCTTGCCTCCATGCGCGTCATAGGCCCTTAAGAACCATTTTCCGTCCCATCCGTGTTCCAGGACTGCCTCCCTCATTTTTTCTGTTTCCCTGCGGGCTCGTTCTGCTTCTTCCCCCATACCCATCAGGCCGCACAGGTCTGCATACTCGTTTCCATATTTTACGAACATCCCTGCAATGAATATCGACTCTGCCGTCGGCCCTTCACTTGGCCCGAAAGTCTGAAAAGGTTCTCCCGGGTGTTCGGAAAAGCAGTTCAGGTTCAGGCAGTCATTCCAGTCCGCCCGTCCGATCAGCGGAAGCCCGTGGGGTCCTTTGTGGCTCACCGTGAATTCAAAGGAACGTCTCAGATGTTCCATAAGCGGGACTTTCGTATCCTCACAATTGTCAAAAGGCACCATTTCCGAGAGGATTGAAGAGTCCCCGGTCTCGCGCACATAGGCACTTGTTCCTGCGATCAGCCATAAGGGATCGTCATTAAAGCCGCTGCCAATATCTGAATTTCCTTTCTTCGTCAAAGGCTGATACTGATGGTACGCGCTCCCGTCCGGGAACTGGGTAGAAGCTATATCCAGAATCCGTTCCCTGGCCCGCTCCGGTATCAGATGGACAAACCCGAGCAGATCCTGGCAGGAATCCCGGAATCCCATCCCGCGCCCGATGCCGGATTCATAGTAGGATGCGGAACGCGACATGTTAAACGTCACCATGCACTGATACTGATGCCAGATATTGACCATCCGGTTCACCTTATCATCCGCCGTTTCCACATGGAATCTGGAAAGCAGCCGATCCCAATAACGGTTTAATTCTGAAAATGCCTTTTCTGCTGCCGCCTCATTTCCGTATTTTTCCAGAAGCTTTTCCGCACGCGCTTTATTCACAATGCCCGGCGTTTCCCACTTCTCGGATTCCGGGTTTTCGATATACGCAAGATTAAAAATATAGGTTTTCTCTTCTCCCGGCAGTAAGGTAAGATTGATCTGATGGGACGCAATGGGCGACCAGCCGCTTGCCACAGAATTCGTGCATGTCCCTGACTCCACCGCCAGAGGGGCATCCGCCCCGCGGTATTCCCCCAAAAACGCGTCCCGGTCCGTGTCAAATCCATCAATGGGCGTATTGACTCCGTATACTGCGAAATGATTCCTCCGTTCCCTGTACTCCGTCTTATGATAGATAGCCGAACCTTTGACTTCGACCTCACCGGTGCTTAAATTCCTCTGAAAATTCTTCATATCGTCATCCGCATTCCAGAGGCACCATTCTACGTAAGAAAATAACTGCAGATATTTTGCCCGGTGCGTACAATTTTTGACGGTCAGCCTGCTGATCTCGCACGTATCCCCAATCGGAACGAAGGTCAGCAGCGAAGCCTCCACCCCGTTTTTCGCGGAAGAGAATCTGCTGTAGCCCATTCCATGGCGGCACTCATAAGAATCCAGTTCCGTCTTCGTGGGCTGCCAGCCTGGATTCCATATAGCGCCGCCCTCTCTGATATAAAAATATTTCCCGTTATTGTCCGCCGGGACATTGTTGTAGCGGTAGCGCGTCAGGCGCAGGAGTTTGGCATCCCGGTAAAAAGAATAGCCGCCGCAGGTATTGGAAACAAGACTGAAAAAATCATTGCTGCCAAGATAATTAATCCACGGGAGCGGCGTCTTCGGGGTCGTGATCACATATTCCCTGCGCTCATCATCAAAATATCCGAATTTCATCGTAATCTCCTCCATAATTTTGAAACATTCGTATCTGCTCAGTATCCTCGCAGATACGCTGCAATCCCATGGAAATTGCCTACGGCAATGGGGATTGCTCTTGCAGCTCATACGCTTTCGTACGGATAGCGCAGTAAATGCGCTATCCTGTTCTGAGTAGTTACACACATTCATTCTTGTGCCCATGCCGATTTCCGGCACAAACGACCTTGAAAGCTTACTTTCATACTTTGAAAAAGTGCAGTCTCTTTCGGGATACTGCACTTTATTTACATTTAAAATTTATTTATTTCTGATCACCACGGACATCTCTCCGGCCTGCTCAGATGTAATCTTTACATAAACAGAATCCTGCTGTTTTTTCACCGTCTCTGTTTTCAGGACGCCGTTTCCGATAAACTGATAATCCATAAACGGAAGATAACAGATCACTTCCTTTCCGGTCCAGGAAACCTGGAACTGCTTTTTCTGCCTGTCATAATGATAGCTTTTGAGCACTCCGTCTGTCTCGGCAGGATAGGCCCTCTTCAATGCAGAATAATTTTTATCCTCTTCCATTCCCGGCAGATACTGCCAATATGCGGAACTCCATAAATAGCTTTCCAGGATCTCATTCATCTGATCGATCAGCCGGTTGGAAAAATCTTTGCTTGGAAATGCTCCCCATTCCCCGACGATCACCGGCATCTGAAGGCGTTCCTGGGTGGTACGTTTATCTGCAAACAGGGCCGCCACATTTTCCTGGCTGAAATTTTCATAATTATCGCTGTCCACTACGGAATCATATCCGTGAGGCGCGTAGATCTGCTGTGGTTCAGGGTTTCCGTCCTGACCCTTTACACGCCCTATCCCCGAAGTAAAGTTTGCGCTGCAGTAAATATTCCCGCCTGTTGCCAGCGCGCGCCCGCTCTCTGTGCGGATCGCGTCACTCATCTTCTGGTAGAACGGCATCAGCGTATGTTTGTCAAATTCCATAAACGCTTCGCTGACAATGCTCCCCATGTATGCCTGACTCTCCGGGGTGATTCCCTGCATAGACGCAAAGTCAAACTCCGGGTATTTTTCCTTTGTCTTCATCCCCGCCATGCCAAAGGTATTCCGGGCCAGGCTCCCCATGAACGCCTCGTTCATCGGTTCGTATGAGAGGATGTTCGCATGTCCGTCCAGAACCTTTACGATATGCTTCCACATTGCGGCGTAATGATCCATCAGCCCGATCCCGTCCCCGGCAGGGTCATTTTTCCAAAAATGGTCTGCCGCGTTGATGATGGCGTCGCTCTTCAAATATGCGTCAAACCACATGGCGCAGTCCGACGGGTGCTCTGCCCCGTCTGTCAGAGTCGCCCATTCCGGCGCGCCGTCCGCATACAGGACTGACCACAGATCCTGATGCATTTCCACCAGCACATACAGATTTTCTTTCTCCGCGTCTTCGATCACACGGCCGATCTTGCCCAGATATGCATCGTCATAGATGCCGGGCTTAGGTTCCACGCCGTCCCAGAAGATTCCCAGGCGGATGAGGTTAAACCCGCTCTGCGCAAACCATGAAAATAATTTTTTATGCTCCGGCCAGAGATATCCTTTGTCTTTTTCCTTGCAGACAAAATTAATCCCCTGTAAAATGACCTCATGGCCGGATTCATTTCTAAATTTCATTCCATCTACCATTAATTTTTCCATTCGCTGTCCCTCCTGTCCATAATCAGGAACTGCGGCACAGATGCGATTGCCTGTTTATCTGCTGTTTTGGCAGGATTTCGGCAGGCAGCTCTTTATGTCTCAGTCCTTTATAATTCCCTACTTCTCCTGCGTATTCAGTGCATGGATGACCGCCTCATACATCGGCCTTGCCTCCGGCGCGGAACTCAGAAGCTCCGAGAGCGTCATGGAGCAGGCAAATTCGATCATCGGATTTTCCAGAAATCCCGGCGCCATCTGCTCGAACATAACCCTTGCCAAAGGCTCCGCGACCAGTTCCCCCAGATTGCTGTCCATGGAAAACCGCACCTTTTTCAGACTTGTCTCCGTAGCATATTCATATTCATAAACACCGGAAC
>VSNK01000090.1 GCA_009774255.1 Faecalicatena sp. | reverse complement strand
GTATTATCCAGTACCATTTAGATATTGGATAATACATAATTATCTTCAAACAGAGGATAATATTCAATTATCCTTCGTTGATATAGCTGAATGAACCACCCCGCCGCAAGCGGCGGGGAATTAACCCGATGATAGATTAAAAACCATAAGAAATATGCTTATAGAAAAAGCTAAGCCAATCTGATTTACAGATAATTCAGAAAAACTTAGCTTTTTTCTATGGCTAATTTTAGCATTCTTCTAAATTCATAAAGTTCCTCGGATGTTTAGTCGTCAGGATATTGTTCTGCTTTGCCATAGATACACTTGTATAAATCTCAGTCGTTTTGATTGAGCTGTGACCAAGCATTTTTTGTATATATCGAATGTCAACATCGGCTTCCAGCAGTAAAGTGGCGAATGAATGGCGGAACATATGTGGGGTGATATGCATATCGATCATTGCCAGTTTTAAATATTTTACAATCATAGCCCGTACAGATTGCTCTGAATACCGCTGATGAAGTCGATTGATAAAAAACCATCCCGTGGAGACAATATCTATCTGGAAGGCAGCATAATATTCAGCCACCACTTTTTTAACGTCATCATTGCCGATCTGGATCAGGCGTTCTTTAGAGCCTTTTCCGTAAATGATTATTTTGTAGGATACCAGATCCACTTGCTGTAATTTTAAAGCACACAGTTCTGAGATTCTCACTCCTGTAGCAAAGAGCAGTTCAATGATAGTGATATCACGAAGTATGGTATTGTATTGATATGTGGTCTCTGCAAGGGACTTTTGTTTATACATTGTGGAGATAAAATCAGCAATCGTGGCTTCTGGAATGGTGCGTGGCAGTATTTGTGGTTCCCGAAATTTCACATTGATTTTGTCAAACGGATTTATGGCGATAATCTCTTCATAAACCAAATGATGAAAGAAAGCTTTTAGAGTGGCAATCTTTCTTTTTGTAGTCCTCGGCTTATACTGGTTGTGCAAAGATGAGATATACTCGTTTATAGCTGTCTTATCTTCAAAATCAGGGTACGTAAGCATAAATCTCTGGAATTGCGCCAGATCAATACGATAAGCCTTTAGGGTTTTCTTATCCAGTTTTTTAATGGATTTGCAGTTTTTCATGTAGCTTGCAATTAAAGTCTCTAATCTGTTCATAAAAATGGATACTCCTTAGTTTTTTATATTCATTATGGAGTATCCACCTATGAAATGTCGATCATTTTAATCTTCCGGGAAAAATTTATTTAACATCTCAATGCTTTCCTTTGCTGTAAATCCCCACAGGATCGTACTCAGCGCTTCAATGGCAGCATGGCGTTTTCGGTAATAGGTACGATAGGAGATATTCGAAATATGGGTTCTCAGTGCCTCTATAATTTCGTTTATTCCATTCAGCTCCTGGGGAGACAGGAATGTATAGTAGAGAATCCAGTAATACTGTTCTCCGTACTTATGGTTGTTTCTGAGTAAGTCTACAGAAGAATCCAACAATTTCAGCATCCGATTACTCCGCTCGATGCTCTTTGCCCGCTCTTCGATATCATCTCCGGACAGGGCAGCTCCTGCAGCATAGATAGAATCAAGGAATTCATCCACACTTGTCCCATAGTTCATTCGGAACTGTGTCTCCATCTGGTGAACAACCACCTTCAGACTATAGGAAGCATCACGGTATCTGTGGAGGAACTTATAGGTATCGTGAAAGCGTGGATCCTCCGCCGGATTCAGATATTCTGATTTATCCCAGGCACACTTCCTCTTTGCATTTTTTCCTTTTGTGGTTCCTTTCTGGACATTCCCCACCTTCGCTCTCATACCAACGCCATTCATTTCGTTATCTCTCAATTTCACATCATTCCTCTCTGTATCTTCCAATTTTGTGCTGTCCCTTCCCGTATCTACGGATTTTGCACCAACCCTCTCCGCATTTACCGATTTTCTTCCATCCATCCCTGCATCCTCCGATTTCACATCAGTCCTCCCTGTATCCTCCGATTTTAAACCATTCCTGCCTGTATCCTTCATCCTACTTCATCCTCTTTCAGAATTTTTTCCACAATATCCTCATGCTCTTTAAGGATTGGATTTCGCTCCAGGCAGTCCTTCTCTTCAGGCTTGACTGTTAGTTCAAACCGATAGGCTGCATTTCCGTAAGGGCAGATAATACTTAGAGTATATATATTTACTAAATCCCTGCAGTCAGGTGATAAAGGAGATAATATATAGCGGGTTTTGGGACACTCGCAGCACGGAATCCCTTGTGATTTCAGCATTTCAGCGACTTTTTGGATGATAAACTGCATGTGCGATTTCGGAACGCATGGATCATTTTCTGGAACGCTGATCTGATCTTCTTTCACAGCTTCTGAAACGCAGGGTTCGCCCTTGTTTTCTGGTACATGGATTGGCAGCTGCATAGTCATAGCAATCTCCTCCTTGTCGATCATCACATCGCTGATATCGAACATGACTGACAGATAATCATTCAGATAGATCATGCTGCCATGCTTCCCGGCAAATGAAACCAATGTAATGAGATTCAATTCCTCAAATTTCTTTAAGGTACGTGATATGGTTGTCTTGGAATGGTTCCAGCGGTCGCCCAATGTCTGAAAGCTGGTCACCGGGTTGCCGGTGTGGTTGCGGTAATATACAACTGGGCCGGAATAGGAGCCTTGCACGGATGGATCATTATAGATAGCATGAATCCACATATCCAAAAGCATGTCCATCTCCGAACACTTGCCCATGCTGATGAGTTCATGAACCTTGGCTATCGGAAAAAAGAAAAAGCCATCGTCCTTCTTGCAGGGAAAATTATACTCCAATACAGTATTATCTTTCGGCCAGTCTGTTATCTTAAATTTCACAATCTTCCTATTCTCCAGGAATGAATAGGTAATGTAGTTCTGTTTTTGCAGATAGTCCAGAATTGAAACTGCCTGATGCTGAAAACGGCATCGAAACCACTTACGCAGGTCTGTCAAAGTGCAGATCCATTCCCCTGGTCCGACAAGATACGTCATAGTCTCTGTACGTCGGTAGGATGACCTGTAATTTGCGTAGGAGCACAAAACTATGTAATAAAAAAGAAAAGAGCCTCCGTTTGTCCGGATGCTCTTGTTAGTGACGAGTGACCGTATGAAATCTCTGTAAATTCTGCAGCGTGGAAATTCCACGATTTGTTTCAGTTCTAATTGATAAGTTTGATTATCCATAAATGCCTCCTCAACTTACAAAAGCCGACCTGCTGTCGGCTCAAATTTGTAGATATTCGATGATATATATTGTATAGGCTAATAGCTACCACGTGTGTTATACTAAAAATGGTACTAAATATCTAATTACAAAATAATTATAGAAGCTATCTGTTTTGAAATAGATAATCTTTGAAAAATATGGAGTTAACGGGGTTTAAAGCACTTAAAGAAACAATGCGAACCTCTAACGCCTAACGCCTTTAATTCTTCGGGACGTAGAGGCCGCAGGTTCGAATCCTGTCACTCCGATTTTGGGTTGTAAGGCCGGAATTCCTGTAAACAGCAGGTTTTCGGTCTTTTTTTGTTCTTTATTTTTTCGACTCTTCCACAAAAACTGCTCCTTTTCACTGCCATTCTAACACTTGTTCTAACACCTATGCCATCCGGTTCTTCAGTATGCCCGTCAGCCGCTCGGACCGTTCCACAAGCCTATCCTGATCCAAATGCGTGTATATGTTCATGGTCGTATAAAAGTCAGCATGGCGCAGCCACTCCTGTATGTCTTTCGGATGCCATCCTCTGGATGCCAGCAGGGATGCTGTGGAATGCCTGAGCGCATGGAACGTGATATCCGGCCTGCCAAATTCCTTTACGAGCTTTTTAAAGTGATGGTACACGTAATCCGGCGCAATCGTGTGGCCATCCTCCCAGACGAACAACTCAGGATTCTGTGAATACGTGTTCCCAAAAAATTCCTTATTTTCCTTTTCCAGCACGCCTTAAAAAAATCTTCCAGTTCCTGTGTGAGATGGAATACACCATTGCTGCCCGGCGTTTTTGTCCGGTTCTTCGTATATTGTGTTTTAACTTTGACAACGGTCCGGTTGATATAGAGCAGGCGGCGTTCAAAATCAAGCGAGTCCTCAAAACTATTCGGCACCCCAATAATACATACTTTTACTCCATAAAAATCCCCTTTCCATATATCTTCTCAAATCTAATGGCGTTTAAAAATCATATTTCCTGATAATTATACTACTTAATATATCTATTAGTAACATGTTTTTTACTTTTTATAGCGAATAGATAGTGTCCCTGCATGAATAAAAGATATATTTTGTAACAAGTAAGAAAAACATTCTGAACAGCAGGAAACAAGGGGGCTATATGAATTTAAACGAAGTTGGAACAAGAATCAAATCTGCCCGGCATGAAGCCAGATTGACTCAGGAGCAGTTGGCAGAGCTCATTAACGTTTCACCACACTATATCTATGAGATAGAACGGGGCTCTAAAGCCATGTCCATACAGACATTAGAAAAGCTGTCCATTACATCAGTCCATAGATTTCCTTTTCTGGGGAAATTCCATGCCTTACTCAAAAGACAGCCATTCTCGTGAAGATCAGTTATTCATGCTTACTAATAACCTGCCGAAGGAGAGCAGGGACGCTCTGGCTGATATTTTAACTGTCCTGATTCCCTATTTAAAGGCTAAAAAAGAGAAGTAGAGTAAACAATCTACTTCTCTGAAAAACAGCACTTAATCCACTATTTAAGGAATGTCAGCAGACTTCGAATCCATCAGCAGAGAATGGAATGGTTAGTTTAATCGCGGATTTTACTGGATTCCTTTAAGTCTATCCCTATTATAATACCGGCATCTGCGCTTAAACATTAGCATATAATGCACTCTCTGCTTTTTTATATTCCGCTTCCGTATAACCAAAAGAAATTATCTGCTCTTTGGATGCATTCGCTTTAATCATTCTCTTGATGGCATCAATTCTTTCCCGTTCTATAATATTCTCTGATAAATTACACATAATCTGGATTCTCCCTTCTAATTCAGCGGTCATTATCATTCCATATTCATCTGACAATATACGTTTCTTTTCTACAGCATCTTTCTCAGATAGCAATTCTTCCAACATAGATATCAATATGTTTTGAGATTTCTTTTTACCATCGCTGGGATTATCGTTGTCTCCATTCCGAATATTAATAATAATGCCTTTCATCAGATCTGTATGGTATTGATTTTTCTTATTCCCGAAAACCGTTTTTCTATCTAATCCAATTTCTTCAATGGAATCTTCTGTCTCATCATTATCCATACAAATCCAAATACTCCGAACTTTTTTCAGATTATCAAAATCACTGTGAAAAAATTCTGTCTGCTTCTGTGCTGAGATCATCCTTGCGAGATAGAATATGATCCTGTTCTCCAAACGATATCCTAACCTGCTATGGTCTGATGACCGCTGTGCTTCAAGGTTTACCAGAATTTTTATCTCAGCTTCCTCAATGTATGCTGTGAAACGGATATCATAATAGATGATTCCCTCTCCGGGAATGTTATCCTCTGTTACTGTTTCTCTTACACGTCCAAGATTGGAAAGCCCTGCATCAACTGGTCTTGTTCCTATTTCGATATCGTCGCCGATACAGCCCATAATATCTTCAATATCCATCTCCTGGAACTCTTCTATTGTATACTTCAAAATACGCGCCAATATCTGCTTGTCCGAAAGCAGATATTTTACATTTGTATCATATGCAGAACCAGAGTCATTTGTCGCATTGACTGTCTGCGCTAAATTTGTCTCTATCGTTGGCACTCCCCCGCTTCCTTTTCTTCATTATATGCGATATAAATGATAAAATCAACTGCTTCTCAACGAGTCCCAGCTTATTTAAATATAATAAGTATAACTTCTGCCATCTTTTCAATAACCATCATTGTTTTACGGCCATATCATCCGGCACAAAGCATTCTGCCATCAATAATACAGCATACCGGAATCCTTTCACAAATCCTGCTTCTTCTGCAATCGAAGCTGCTTGAAACAGCTTGTTCCGGTATTGCTCATATTCCAACGGTTCCATCTGGCTTTCCTCTTTTTTTAGTAATTTTTTGAGTTTCTTTTCCATTTCCCTGCTGATTTCATCTGTAAACTTTGTACGCTGTATCATGGTATTGTAGATTTCTGTAATTCTTTTATTCATAGTTTTTTTCGGAACTTAACATCAAATAAATCCTTAATCCGAAGGAGGGTTCAATAATGTATGAAGAATTATACCAGAACTTAATAACTGTAGAAGAGCTTTGCGAAATGCTTGCAGTCGGAAAGAATACTGCTTACAGGCTGTTAAGCAATGGATAGATTCCTGCTTTTCGTATTGGACGAACGTGGAAAATTCCCAGGCAGTCCGTGACCACCTTTATCCAAAAAAGATGTCATGCCAACTAAAAAAGGACTGTGGTTATCCAGTCCTTTTTCTTATCTGCTTAAAGCAGAGCGGTAATAGAATCTGACAGATTGGCAAATCATACCGCCAGTCTGTTTAATAATTATACAGTCTGCTTTTTAAACAGATTCAGATATTCCTGCGCCTGCTGTAAAGTGATATCCAGTTTTCTCTGCAGCCTTACCAGAATATCGTTTTCAGAAAGTTCAAAATCAAGCCCTGTTTCAATCATTCCTAATGCCTTGCCTTTTATTTCATTCTCTTTTGCAATTTCATCAAATAAAGTACACATAGTCACCTCTCCTTTTTCAAAAGCATTATAATCAATCTTACTATTCGTTGCGCCTGCGACAGTCATAACCACCGATTTATCTACCTGATGTTCCTCGCCATATTGTATCGCCTTTTTCTTTGCTTCATTCTTAGGCATCCTTTTATCCAGAATGATCTCCAGCAGGTTAAATAAATCCACGTTGTTCATATTATGCAGCACTAAATCATTCCGTCTTGCTTCTACTAAAAGTATCTTGTAATCATTTACATGTCTGACGATTTTTTCCGGGATATCCAGCATCCCATGAAGCGTTGTTGCTCCGTCCCAGACCTTATCACCATAGTAGATTACTACCGTGATAACAGGTATGAACCTGTCTGTTTTTTTCATTCCCGACAGATATTCATCTTCATTCATTCCGTCTGATGTCTTATATTTTTTTGAGTTGCTGTCATACTGTTTTTTGTATGTACCATAATCATATCTCATGACACGCATCGGTGTAGCATAGTGGATATGCTGCTGGAATTCATTTCCAAGCAGCACATATTCCACTCCGTGAACCGTAGATCTCTTGCTGATCTTGATATTGTCCCTTGATGCCTGGATGCTTTCGGCGTACTACAGATTATTGACAAAAATCAGAATCCACATTTCAGAAACATTTTTAAAGAAGTTTCGTCTGTATTTTCAATGTATCATTTCAAACGCACAACCAGAAAAATGAGATCATATTATGTTGCGTCAGACAGGACAATCTGTCCTGTCTACCAAAAAGGAAGAGGGATAATAAAGGGAGCCATTACCATTATTTTTTGAAAGGAAGGCGGTATTCTGAGCAAAATCAGATTAAAAAATCAATACTCTGGAAAACCTTGAAACACCGTAACTCATATAGTATACTAAACAAGAAAGGATCACAAGATGTCGAATAAAATACAGAAATTAAAACCAGATACGGTACTGAAAAATTACTGGCGCAATAACGAGCAGTTTGCAGACCTGTTCAATGCAGTTTTGTTTGACGGGGAGCCAGTCATCAGGCCGGAAGAACTGGAAGATGCAGACACAGAAGAATCATCTATACTGGAGAATATGGATATCCTTTACTATTTCAATGATATCCTCTGTTGTGATATTTGGTTTCTTGCATTTGTGCACTTGTCAACAAAAACTGGACACGAAATTTAAATTTTTTCACAAAATTTTCTGGTTTCCAGACAATTAATGATACAAACACGCTACATCCATGCCGGAGGTGTCTGCCCTTTCTTCTGTAGTTCCTCCCGAATGAGCCTTTTTATGCTTCCCTGTACAGACTGCTGGTTCCATGTCCACCATATGATGTCTTTGTCTGTGCAGAGATTGAGTTTTAGATAGATGCCTTTTGTGTGTGCTTTGTCATATTTTGCCTGTGACCGGGTTCGGGCCTCGACCTGTTCCATCCATTCCATTTCTGTCTCCTTTCAGATAGGTATATACCTATTTCACTTTGAATCATTCCTTGTTTGGCCGGGCAGAGTGTATCAGCTATTCCGTGATTGTAAAGCCTGCTTGCGCACCGCTGCGCGGCTTCGGGCTTGACAATCACTCCATACCTGATATCTGACACCTAAGCCAAACAAGGAAGGGTCCATGCCCTCAGGCATCAACTCCCGGCACTGCCGCCTGTGAGAAAGTCTTTCGACGCATAGGCCTCCTTGTACTGTTGCGGCGTAAGGTAATTCAACGAATATGCGGGACGTGCAGTATTGAAAAACGTGATGTATGCCTCCACTTCCTGTTCAACGGGGCTTTCCCCGGTAACATGAAAATCCAGGAAGATTTCTGCTTTGATCCATCCGTTGATGGATTCCATCGCCGCGTTGTCCGTTGGTGTCCCGGTTCTTGACATTGACCGGGTAATGCAGTACATCGGCAGCAGCTCGTTGAATGCTTTGGATGCATAGACTGCGCCCTGGTCGCTGTGCAGGATCATCTCATACTGCGGATATTGTTTCTTTAATGCAATCAGGTCATCCAGGCCGCTCAGGTATATCATCCGGTCGCCCCGCCTGGATGAGAGGGCATGGGCGAGGATCTCGTTGTTCCAGAGATCCATGTACAGCGTAAGCTCATAGTAAATACTCTTCACATAGAAAGCTGTCATGTCACTGACAATGCACTGCAAAGGCCTGTCAATCTGCATCTCGGTCATGAGCAGGTTCGGATAGATCTTGAACGGGTTTCCGGGCTTCTTGTACTTATAGTGTTTCGCCTCGCTCTTCACCCCGAGCGTCTTGCAGCATTTGTGTGCGTAAGGATCCGACATGACAGTGCCTGTATCCAGACGGATTTTGGCATTCAGCCATCTGTATCCATGAGAAGGATAACGAAGATGGTATTCCTCGAACAGCGCCAGGTTGCTGAGTAATGCTTTCGTACGCTCTGCCGGATGGGAGAGGGTATGCTTCCAATTGTAGAAACTGCTCCTCTGTATTCCCATCTTCTCACAGAGAAGCTTGACTGGAAAGTCGCCTGAGAGCTCCAATATCACCTGGTATTCCCGCTGTCGATAGGAAGATACTCCTTCTCCACACCACTTCCTTTCACTGAGTAGCCTTTTTTTAAGCGGGCTTCGTTTATCCGTGCCATGACGAGGGCGTCGATGAGTTCTTCTTTTGACATGGATTCATATTCTTTGAGACTGGAATCCTTCGGCTCCCGGGCAGGCTGTGTGACGTTTCCGGTTTTCTTCCTGTGCGTCCTGGGCGGAAGTCCCGTTTCGGCACGGTAAAGGCGAAGATAGCCTTTCACACTGGATGGGTTGAGTTCATACTTGACTGCCGCTTCCTCCACGGTCAGTTCCCCATCGTATACGCGCCTGGCGATGTCCAGGCGTTGTTCCCTGGTGTACTTCATTGGCAAACCTCCTGTTCACTGAATGGTGACACTTGTCCACGAATGATATTTCATTTGTATATAGATTATATCATCGTGTCTAGTTTTTGCACCCCCGTGTCCAGTTTTAGTTTACCACTTCACTTCACCAGCAAGAGCTCCCGGTACAGATTGACGATTATATTACCATGCATTATACGGAGAATATCAGTGTCCGCACGATCTGCGAACAGTTTCAGATTGGAAGAACCCTGCTCTATGAGATTGCAGAGCAGAATTATGGAATCGGAATTGCAGAACATATCCGGAATCTACGGATTGAAAAGGCAAAAATGCTTCTGACCGAACATCCGGAACTGCGGATCAGCGAGATTGCGGCTGCATGCGGGTTTGACGATTATAACTATTTTATCACCGTATTCAAACGATTGGTTGGAAAGCCACCCCGGCAGTTCCGTCAAAACAAATCAACTGCCCTCTGAATCTCCCGGCCAAATATACCGGCCCATACATAGAAAATCCCGGAACATTATTCTTATGAGAGGGAGTGCCAGGTTCTATGTATTTTTACAAATGTTTACATGGAAAACACAAAAAAGTAACCGCCCTCTCCAAAAGATAGGGAGCCATAAGGTAACACTCACAAAATTATGACAAATGCCAGGTAAATGGAAAAATAAAAAATGCTATGCAAGAAGTTGTTTGATTGCATAGCATTTTTTTGACGAAAAGGATATTATCGAAATGATACGCATTACTACAATCTTTTCAAACTACATGAAACAAAAATTCAAATATAGTTCAGGGATGTTATTATGATTCGCAAGGTTTCCTAAATCAGGAAAATATCAGGATTTAATGGAAACTATAAGAAAGGGGATGTTATTTTTTAGCATTTTTTAAGATTAGGTTTGAGATTCCTTGCAATCTAAGGACAAACCATGGAATTACATGAGTTTAGGAAGTGTCCTGTTTAGGTTCGAAAAGAACACTTTTAAGCATTCATTCAGATTTTTCAATCATTATCTGGCAGTGAATAAAAAGTTCATATTTTCAATATGGATATTATCCACCCCGCTTTAACGCTCATACATCGAACCGTCATTGTATATCCGATAAGTGACGGTATCCCCTCCGCCACTTCCTACAATTTCTACAAAATCCGGTGCCGGAAACGTCTCTAAAAAATAATCCAGACTGTTTAAAGTCTTGGCCTGCCTGCAGACCGTATCATAACCGTCAAGCCATGGAGCGGTAAGGATGAGTGGTCTCAACGGTTCCACTGTGGCATGAATGACCGTTCCGCTTTCGGTCTCCCGCGCATCCACTGTTTCCAGGCATTCCTTCTGCTGCCGCCTGCGTAATGTAATCGTATTCCGGTACGATCCGGGCAGTTCATCGGCATCCATCCATACGGATGCGCCGCATACTCTCCCACACCGATCATCTCCAAATGAAAGGGAGACTCATGTCCCATTTTTGCCCGCAACGCTCGATCCCCGCCGGATACTTCCTGATCCACATGCAGCTCCAGTTGATATTGATTCCAGCAATGCCCTTCTTTCACAGAAATATTCTGTTCTGTTATGATTTTTTCCCCTTGTACTATTGCAACTCGAAGATTACCCTCATATATGACAGGTCTTGCATAAAAGGATACTTTATAATACCTCTCCCTGCTTATTGTCAGGCCATCGTATGCCTTATTCACAAATCCCGCATCTTTTATTGCGGATCTCACACGGAGATAATGGGGGTATTCTCATGCACCGGGCTTCCCTGCACCGTTTTTAAATTTATATTTTTATCATCTTTATAGGGTTTCCATGCATAGAGTCCGTCATACTCTACCGTATAGTCCTGATTTTCTCCGCCATATACATTAAGACTCTCGAAAGATCTGTTTTCCAACATTTCTGCGTATAAGCCGCCATCAATGGCATAATTAATATCTTCTATAAAACAAACCGATAAATTCTTTTGGAATAGACGCTCCTTTTTTATCCGTTATCTTGATTAGCATTTTGTATCCTCCAGTAATTTCCAGCTACTTACAAACAAATAATTTCACACCATGAGGCGCAACCTTCACACTAAGCACACTTCCGTCTGCCTCATAATCTTTATTTTCCCAAAGCTCCGTCACAGGCTGATTGTCTTCAATCGGAAACTGTTTGATCTGGTTCCAGTCAAGGCAGATTGTCTGTTCTTCGTCCTGCAAATTAAAATACGCCGCATGTCTTTCACCTGTTTGTTTGTTAAAGGAACTCCAGACTGCATGTTTCTCATCACGTTCCACCTGCCTGCCTGTATAATCATTCGATACCATCTTTAAAATGTCTTCTTTCATCAGCAAAGAACGTGTCCACTCATCCAATTGTGTCAGCTCAGCGCCTACCATGAGCGGCGAGCCAAACATACACCAAAGTGTCACCATCGTCTTTTGCTCTTCCTTAGTGAATCTGGTGTATCGTCCCTCATCAAATCCCTTACCTATCCTTCCAAGCGGAAGCATATCACAGTCCGGATATGATCCTTCTGCCACATGGTTCTGCCACAATTCGCAGCGGTAAAACATCGCTTTTAATAAATCCCATTCATCCCAAAAATCATCCGTGACCCTCCACATATTCGCATATTTCTCATAGTGCCATGCCTTTTCAATCAGGGCTGGCCCCGGCGATAAAGAAAGCACAATATCCCGTCCCGTTTTTTCGATTGCCTTTGCAAGCATCTCCACTTCATGAGCCGCCGAATATTGATTTTCTCTGTAAAGGTTCGTATTGCAGATATCATCACATTTAATAAAATCTACTCCCCAGTCCGCATACATTCCAATGATAGAATCATAATACTCTTGTGCGCCGCATACGCTTTTGCGGACTCCGTACATATCCGGATTCCATCCGCATATCGAAGACGGATCCGCAATTTCATTCGCAGACTCCCCGCAGCCTTTGACTGGCAAATGCCTGTGAGCCGCTTCTCTCGGAATGCCGCGCATGATATGGATGCCAAATTTTAATCCGAGGCTGTGCACATATTCTGCAAGCGGTCCGAATCCCTTTCCTCCTGACGAGGACGGAAAACGGGCCGGGTCCGGCTGCAGCCTTCCATATTCATCCATTTCAATATCACCGAACGGAATGTACTGATAGTTTTTGCGCATTGTACCCGCATCTTTGGAATACCACTCAATATCCACGATGATATATTCCCATCCAAACTGTTTCAGATTTTCTGCCATAAAATCAGCATTTGCTTTTACGTTTGCTTCATTTACCGTAGTATCGTAATAGTCATAGCTGTTCCATCCCATAGGTGCATGATTCATTTTTGAATTTCTCATTTTAATATCCTCCTTCTAAACATAGCCGCCACATGAACAGGAGGCTGCCCGACATTTTATCAGACAGCTCCTCATGTTTCTTTGATTGTCATTATAAATTCATTGACAGCTGCTTCAAACTAATCTTCCCTTACCCAGACGGTCATCTCATTTTCACCGCGGTTTGCCCATGTAAAATATGGAACCATCCGTAATTGCTGCGCGTCTTTTTCTAATGTTTTCCGCAGGCTGTAGGGTGTTTTTAATTCCGGCTTTCTCTGCCTGAAGCCTTCGACTTTAAGAGATATCACATCCAAACCTTTGATTTTAAATGGCTCGGCGGTTATTTTCGCATCAGACGGAATGGTAATCATATGTAAATCGTTCCCATTATCCACCTCTTCCAGGCAATATACGATCGGACCCCGCATGATTGCCGTTTTTCCTATGTCTTCACGAATATTGGCATCCGCCATAAACTGTCTGGCTTCCATCGGGAATTCCACTTCAAAACTCTCTTCTCCGTCCCAGATTTTCGTAAGATAGAGATACCCTGACCGGATCTCGGCCGCTGCACCGGCAATCTCCGGGGCTGTAAACCCAACACTCCATTCCGGAATCCTCAATGCCAGCGTGAATGGGATCGCTCTCCCCTGAACCGTTATCTTTATTTTTCCGTCCCAGGGCATATCTGACTCGATCTTTACTGAAATATCCTTTCCGCCCACCTGCTTTACGATATCTCCGCCTATATAAAGGTGGCAGAACAAAGTATCCTCATTTTCACCGTATGCATAACGCCCGATAGAGCTAAGCAGCCGCGCCAGATTCGGGGGACAGCAGGCACAGCCGAACCATTTCTGGCGTACCGGTTTTACATGGAATTTGCGGCTGTCCTTATGGCAGGCTTCCGGCAGCACTTCCAATGGATTTACATAAAAGAACGCTTTCCCGTCCAAATCCATGCCGCTTAAAATACCGTTGTAAAGAGCCCGTTCCATCACGTCTGCATATTGGCTGTCCGGTTTGATCTGCAGCATCCTTCTAGCCCAGAAAACCAATCCTATTGCGGCGCAGGTTTCGGCATAAGCCAGGTCGTTCGGAAGATCATAATTGAAAGAGAATGCTTCTCCGTCCTGCAGGCTGCCAACGGAACCTGTGATATACATTTTTTGATTGACTACATTATTCCATAGGGTTTCACAGGCATGATATAGTCCTTCGTCTCCCGTAATACGTGCCACATCGGTCATACCGGAATACAGATAAACTGCCCTTACCGCATGGCCTACCGCTTCGTCCTGCTCTCTGACAGGCAGATGAGCCTGGTTGTACTTATAACGTAATTCATCTTCTTTTTCTGATTCTACCTGTTCGTGAGCTTCCTGATCGAAATAATAAGGATATGTTCCTCTTGCATCAACAAAGAATTTGGCTAACTTAAGGTACTTCTCTTCTCCTGTCTCTTCATAAAGGCCGGCCAAAGCCATTTCTGCAATTTCATGTCCCGGATAACCTTTGCACTTGCCTTCTTCCGGCCCGAATTTCTCTGCTGCGAAATCCGCATATCTGCGGGCACATTTTAAAAGCTTATCTTTCCCTGTAGCCTGATAGTAGGCAACCGCCCCTTCTATCAAATGCCCCAGACAATATAACTCATGAAAGTCTTTTAAGTTCGTAAAGACTTTGTCCATCCCATTCAGAATATAATACGTATCCAAGTATCCATTCTCTTCCTGGGCAGCACAGACAATATCAATTGCCTCATCAGCCTTTCTCTCCATTTCCGAATCGGGATACTGGGTCAGCGAAAATGCGACCGCCTCAACCCATTTGTAAAAATCACTGTCCTGAAAGGCCATCCCGTAAAACTCATCTTTTGGATTTTCTGGGTCTTCCGGCCAGACTTCAAACCCCCGGTAAGACGCCTCCGTCCGCTCTGATTTATTGCCGCCCTCACGCTTCTGTTCGTTTTGTTTTGCCGCGACTTTAAAATTATGCATACAGTAACTGGGCGCCGCCCCTTCAACCCCATCGTTCAGAGCAGCCCACTGATAAGGAAGAACCTCATGGCGCACGATTTCCATTTCCGCTTTCCAAAACGAATCCGTTATACTTATTTGTCTCAACGACAAGGGTTTCGTAAAATCATTTTTATTCATTGCAACTTTACCTTTCAAAAATATTTCCTTAAAATATACAGCCTTTGCTGTATTTCTCTGTCCTTTTTTCTAATCCTTAAGGCCTGACATCATGACTCCTTTGACAAACGCGTCCTGTGCAAACAGGAAAGCAATCAGTACCGGTAATACGGAAATCACAGATGCTGCCATCAATACCGGCCAGTTTGTAGAATACAATCCCTGCATATTGGCCAAACCTAGCGGAATGGTGAATTTTTCCGAATCATTCAAATAGATCAGCGGAGTAAAATAATCGTTCCATGTACCCATGAAGCAGAAAATCGCCAGGGTCGCTATCGTTGATTTCGCCATCGGAAGGCAAATCTTAAAAAATATAAGCAGCGGATTACAGCCATCCATTTTTGCCGCCTCTATCAATTCCGTCGGCACTGTCAGGAAAAACTGACGCATCAGGAACGTTCCAAAAGCCGAAACCGAGGCCGGGAGCATCAGTGACCATAGTGTATTGACCAGTCCATACTTCGACATCTGAATATAATTGGTTATGATCGTAACATATACCGGCACCATCATTGTGGACAAATACAGTAAAAATATCTTGTCCCGCCCTTTGAAATTCATTTTTGCAAAAACATAACCGGCTGATGCTGATGTAAGTACCTGAAAGAACACAACCCATGCCGATACGATTACACTGTTTGTAAAATATTTTACGTAGTCAAAACGGTCAGATATCTGTGTATAATTTTCCCATACGATTCTTTCGCCGAATAATTGCGGTGGGAATGTAAACACTTCCTGTGTGTTCTTAAAAGATGTTGATACCATCCAGATAAAAGGCACCAGCATAATCAGCGCGCCTATGAACAGCAGGATATAAACCAGAATCTTTTTCATACTTAACTTCTTTTTTAACTTCTTTTTCATTGCTCCTCCTTAGAAAATATCTCTCATTTTCTTTTCCATCCTCATGTTGATGACCGTAAGCGCCATAATGATCGCGAACAACAATACGGCAATTGCACATGCATATCCCATCTTAAAATACTTAAATGCATTCTGATAGAGATAATGGGCCAATACGGATGTAGCGCGCCCCGGCCCTCCATTAGTCATTAACATAACCTGGTCGAAGACCTGGAACGATGAAATTACAGAAGTAACAAATACAAAGAACGTCGTGGGCATAAGAAGCGGCAAGGTGATTGAGCGGAACTGCTGCCACTTTGTCGCGCCGTCAAGCATGGCCGCTTCATAATATGTATTTGAAATTCCCTGCAGCCCTGACAGGAAGATGATCATATTATACCCTGCGTTTTTCCAGATTCCTACTACCGCAAGCGCCGGCAAAGCCGTTTTTGCATCCAGCAGCCAACGTTTCCCTTCTATCCCGAAAAAGGATAACACCCAATTCAATATTCCGAATTCCGGATTATATATCCACTGCCAGACAATCGCAACAACAACCATTGAGGTGATCGCCGGGATAAAGTATGCGGCCCTGAAAAAACGTTTTAATCCTATCTTCTGATCCAACAATACCGCAAGCAATAAAGACAGGCACATTCCAATCGGTACTACCATCAGGCTGTATAAAACCGTATTTTTTGTCGTTTGGCGAATAATCGGATCCTTAAACAATTCTATATAATTTTCTAGCCCTGTAAATTCAGGGGCTGTAATGATATCATATCTGGTAAAACTCAGCACAAATGTCATGATTACCGGTATTAGCATGAACATTAAGAAGCCAATGATATTGGGAGCCAGCAATATGAAAGCCCATTTACCGTCATCTTTCAGTTTTGAAATCTTTTGTTTTTGCAAGAACCGCACACCTCCTTTTCCAAGATCGTATTATTTCAATGCATCCTCAATTGCCTTGTCAATTCGGGAATCAATATTTTCCAGAGTCAGATCGATATCCTGTCCGCTTTTATAATACATATCTTTTTCTTCATTGAAAATATCCGTGCATTGGAACGTTTTCTCAATCGCAGCAGGATCAACTACCGCATTCTCAAAGTATCCCAGCATCTCGCTGAAGCCTTCCGGATATACATCTTCCGAATACCACTCTTTCAGGCCTTCTTCCGTATACATGGAATGGCGGTTCGGAAGCCACAGCCCCTGGGAACAAAGCTCTCCTTGATATTCATATCCGGAGAGGAATTTTAAAAACGTCCATGCCTCTTCAGGATACTTGCATGTCGAGGAGATGCCGTGCAGATGAGCCGCACCATGTGTCAGAGGCGTACCAAAATTCGGCAGCGGAGCTACTCCCCAATTGACGTCCGTAGTCGCCAGCTGCTGCATTCCCCAGGTACCATCCATGAGCATCGCTACTTTTCCAGTCTGGAATAATTGTGTGGCAGTCATACCTGTGGAATCAAGGATGGATGAATCCGGCATGACTCCTTCATCCATAAAACCTTTGATCGTCTCGAATACTTCCTTAACTTTAGGGTCATTTACCGTACTTTTCGTCTGATCCTCACTAAAACGGTTTCCGCCATTGCTTAATATGGAGGCGTTCAATGAATTTGCGTCGTCCAAATTATACAGGCCGTAGACATCATCACTTGTCAGTTTTTTAGCCGTTTCCATCAGTTCTTCCGGAGTCCAAGCATTTTCATAATCCATACTTGGATATTCCACACCGGCATCATCAAAAATATCTTTATTATAATAAATAACCGGCGATACCGTGCAGGCCGTCACTCCATACATCTTTCCGTCAATGTCCATCACGTCCTGTGCCGACTGGGTAAAATCATCAAACGGCATATCCTCATCAAACTTATCGGTTATTTCAAGCAGTGTCCCTTTCGCTACCAGTTCCCGATAAGAGGAAGCCGGAACAAACATGACATCCGGCAGAGCACCGCCCGCGGCTGCTGAGGAAAGCTTTGCCACATGGTCATCATAAGGTGTTGCCGTATATTTGATTTTAATGCCCGGATTCTCCTCTTCAAATTTGGCAATACCATCCTTAATTGCTTTTGTTTCCAACTCCGACGCTTCCCAACCGGCAAAATTCAGAGTAATGTCCCCGCTGCCGCTGCCCGTGGCTCCGTTGCCGCTGCTGTCAGAACCAGATTTACCGCCGCAGCCGACAACGGTTCCTGCTACCATGGATAACGTCAATAATGTTGCAATAATCCTTCTTTTCATAACTTCTTCTCCTTCTTTTATGTGGATTATCTTTTATAAGCCCCTTTTTTGAACTTTACCGGGAGCCCATAATGTGCTGCATCTCTTCCAGAGAAATCTCTTTTGGAGAAATTAAACCGATTTATTCATTTTTCTCAATTTCTTATGCTTTTATAAATATTTTTAGCATTTTTATAT
>VSNK01000009.1 GCA_009774255.1 Faecalicatena sp. | reverse complement strand
AGGCCGCCCATTGCCGTAGGCAATTCAAAATGCGGCTTGAGTTACAGGTCACGCCTGGTCAAGGTGTGGCCTGTAACGTTCCATCGTGGAGTCAGGGGAAAACATGAAAAAAAACTTTACTTTGTATAAGAACAGGTATATGATGATACAAGCGCCAAAAGGCCAAGTGTTTCGCATTAGCATGAAAGTACGCCTTAGGGACGCAAAAACATCGTGAGAAAGGATGTGTTGTGAATGATTAAAGCAGGAATCATAGGAGCGACCGGATACGCGGGAGGCGAGCTGGTCAGAATCCTCGCGTCCCACAGGGAGGCAAAAATCGTGTGGTATGGCTCCAGAAGTTATATAGATAAGAAGTATGCGGATGTTTACAGAAATATGTTCCGGATCGTAGATGCGGTCTGTATGGATGATAATATGGAGGAACTGGCGGATCAGGTGGATGTGATCTTTACGGCCACGCCCCAGGGTTTATGTGCGTCACTTGTTAATGAGGATATTCTGTCTAAGGTAAAGATCATTGACCTGAGCGCGGATTTCCGTATCAAGGACGTGGCGGTGTATGAACAGTGGTATGGAATCGAGCATAAGAGTCCTCAGTTTATACAGGAGGCGGTGTATGGCCTCTGCGAGATCAACCGGGAGGACGTGAAGAAGGCACGCCTGGTGGCCAATCCCGGATGCTATACGACCTGTTCGATCCTGACAGCGTATCCTCTGGCCAAGGAGGGGATGATCGATATGGACACCCTGATTATCGACGCGAAATCCGGAGTATCAGGTGCGGGAAGAGGGGCTAAGGTTCCAAATCTTTTCTGTGAGGTGAATGAAAGCATCAAGGCTTATGGTGTGGCAAACCACAGACATACGCCGGAGATCGAAGAGCAGCTTGGATATGCGGCCGGCGAAAAGGTGGTGCTCAGTTTTACGCCCCACTTGGTTCCCATGAACCGCGGGATCCTGGTCACGGAGTATGCGAAATTAAAGCGGGAGACCAGTCCGGAAGAAGTGAAAGCGATCTATGACAGATATTATGGAGAAGAAACATTTATCCGGGTGCTGGACGAAGGCGTATGCCCGGAAACGAGATGGGTGGAAGGCAGCAATTATGTAGATATCGGCTTCAAGATTGATCCACGGACCGGAAGGATCATTATGATGGGTGCCATTGACAATCTGGTGAAGGGCGCTGCGGGCCAGGCGGTACAGAATATGAATCTGATGTTCGGGCTTCGGGAATCCGAAGGTTTGGAGCTTGTGCCGGTATTTCCGTGATCGGTTTTACTTCTCTGAATTTTCCTATAGAATAAAAGACTCCGGGGGAGGACGCACACTTTTTTATGGAGGAATGATATGATTCGTACAATGACGATAGAAGACTATGAGGGAGTATACGCGCTGTGGATGACGATCAAGGGGTTCGGAATCCGCAGCATTGATGATTCCAGGATCGGAGGGTAGCTCTTTTTGAAGCGGAATCCGAGAACCAGCGTTGTGGCAGTGGAGGACGGTAAGATCGTCGGCAGTATTCTGTGCGGCCTTGACGGAAGGGGGGGATGTGTGTATCATGTCTGCGTGCACGAGGATTACCGGAGACGGGGCATCGGAAAAGCGATGGTGGTGCATGCCATGGAGGCATTAAAGGCGGAACAGATCAGCAAGGTATCTCTGATCGCGTTTACTCAAAATGATATCGGAAATGCGTTCTGGAATACGATCGGATGGACAGAGCGGCTGGATCTGAATTATTATGATTTTGTATTGAATGCGGAAAATATCACGGCATTCAACCGGCAGTGATAAAAGAGAGGAGAAGGGATATGGAAATAATCAAAGGCGGCGTGACCGCGGCAAAGGGATTTCAGGCAGCGGCAGCGGCAGCGCATATCAAATATGCGGATCGTACGGACATGGCGCTGATCTACAGTGAAAAGCCCTGTAAGACGGCAGGCACATTTACTACAAATATTGTAAAGGCAGCGCCGGTGAAGTGGGACAGGAAGGTAGTGGAGAGCGGCGTAAAATCCCAGGCGGTAATTGTCAATTCCGGTATTGCCAATGCATGTACCGGGAAAGAGGGGGATCTCATCTGCCAGGCAACGGCATCGAAAGCGGCAGAGGTGCTGGGCATCGGCAGGGAAGGTGTGCTGATCGGTTCCACGGGTGTGATCGGGATGCAGATTCCGATGGAAAGACTGAAATCAGGGATCGAACAGCTGGCGCTGAATCTGGGGGATGATTCGGAGCATGGAAATCAGGCGGCGCGGGCGATCATGACTACGGACACCGTGGAAAAGGAAGCGGCGGTCAGGATCGAGATCGGAGGGAAAACGGTGACCATCGGCGGCATGGCAAAGGGCTCCGGTATGATTCACCCGAATATGTGTACCATGCTTGCATTTGTCACCACGGATGCCGTTATCTCAAAGAAGGCTTTGAGAAAAGCACTGAGCGAGGACGTGAAAGATACGTTTAATATGATTTCCGTTGACGGAGATACTTCTACCAACGACACACTGCTGCTTCTTGCCAACGGCATGGCGAAAAACGAGAAGATACGCTGCGGGACGTTGGAGTACGACCAGTTCGCCGCGGCATTGCATTATGTAAATGAGACGCTTGCAAAAAAAATGGCGGGGGACGGCGAGGGTGCCACTGCTCTGTTCGAGGCGAAGATCACAGGGGCAGCCACGAAAGAGCAGGCAAAGCTCCTGGCGAAATCCATTGTCTGCTCCAATCTGACTAAGGCGGCGGTGGCAGGCCATGATGCCAACTGGGGAAGGATCCTCTGCGCTATGGGATATTCCGGGGCGGAATTTGACCCGGAAAAGGTAGACCTGTATCTGGAAAGTCAGGCCGGACGGCTTCAGCTTGTCCGGGATGGGGCGGCCATTGAATACAGTGAGGAGAAGGCCACGGAAATCTTGTCCCAGGCGGAGGTGACGGCGATTGCCGATATCAAACAGGGGACAGAGCAGGCAGCTGCCTGGGGATGCGATCTGACCCATGGATATATAGACATCAACGCGGATTACAGGAGCTGACGGCAGGCCGGGCTACTGCGAGGGTATTGAGCAGATACGAGATAGAAAGAGGTATGGAACATGAATGAGAATATGCAGCAATATCTGGATAAGGCGCAGGTGCTGATCGAGGCCCTGCCTTATATCCAGCGGTTCAACCGGAAGATCATTGTCGTGAAATACGGCGGAAGCGCGATGATTGACGAAGAACTGAAAAAACAGGTCATCCAGGACGTGACGCTTTTGAAGTTGGTTGGGTTTAAGCCGATCATCGTTCACGGCGGCGGCAAAGAGATCAGCAGATGGGTCGGAAAGGTCGGCATGGAGCCGAAATTTGTCAACGGCCTGCGGGTGACCGACGAGGATACCATGGAAGTGGCGGAGATGGTACTGGGAAAGGTCAATAAAGGTCTGGTGCAGCTCGTAGAGGAGCTGGGAGTACGCGCCATCGGTATCAGCGGCAAGGACGGCGGGCTCCTGAGAGTGGATAAGAAATATTCGGACGGACAGGACATTGGTTTTGTGGGAGATATCAAGGAGGTGAACGCAGATATCCTGTTCGATCTGCTGGAAAAAGATTTCTTGCCCATTGTCTGCCCGGTGGGAATGGATGAGTCTTATCAGACTTACAATATCAACGCGGATGATGCCGCCTGCGCGATCGCCCGCGCGGTGAAAGCGGAAAAGCTGGCATTCCTGACGGATATCGAGGGTGTATACAAGGACCCGGAGGATCCAAAAACGCTGATATCGGAGCTGTGGGTTGAGGAAGCAAGGGAGCTGATCATGGACGGTTATATTGGAGGCGGCATGCTGCCGAAGCTTCAGAACTGTATCGATGCCATTGAAAATGATGTTTCCCGGGTGCATATCCTGGACGGAAGAATCCCGCACTGTCTCCTTCTGGAAATCTTTACGAACAAAGGAATCGGCACGGCAATCTTAAATGAAAAAGAAAGCAGGTATTACAATGGTGAATGAAAAGATCCGCAATGGAGAAGAAAAGCTTCTGCATATTTATAACCGTTTTCCGGTGGCTCTCGACCATGGAGAGGGAGTCTATCTGTACGACACGGAGGGAAAGCAATATCTCGATTTTGCGGCCGGAATCGGGGTAAACGGACTCGGCTATCACAATGCGGAATTGAATGCTGCTCTGAAGGAACAGCTTGACAGGCTGTGTCACATTTCTAATCTGTACTATCATGAGAATTGCGGGGTGGCGGCGCGCATGCTCGCGTCCGCATCCGGCATGGATCGGGTATTTTTTACGAACAGCGGTGCGGAGGCCGTTGAGGGTGCTCTGAAGACGGCCCGAAAATACGCCTGGACGAAGAAATCCGGAAAATACGAATTTATCGCCATGAATCATTCCTTCCACGGAAGGACTGTGGGAGCCGTATCCGTCACCGGCCACCAGGAATACCGGGAACCCTTTGAGCCCCTGTTCCCAGGCGTGCATTTTGCGGATTATAACGATCTGGACAGCGTAAAAGCCCTGATCAGTGAAAAAACCTGCGGTATCATTCTGGAGCCACTGCAGGGAGAGGGCGGGATCCATCCGGCCACTCAGGAATTTATGGAAGGCATCCGGAAGCTCTGCGATGAAAATGAGATCCTGATGATCTGCGATGAGGTACAGTGCGGTATGGGACGTACCGGCTCTATGTTCGCATGGCAGGGCTATGGCGTGCGCCCGGATATCATGACCATGGCCAAGGCCATCGGAAACGGAATTCCGGTGGGAGCATTTGCCATGACAGAAAATGTGGCGGAGAATTCCCTGAAGCCCGGAGATCACGGCACGACCTACGGCGGAAACCCCCTTGCCTGCATGGCAGTCCGCACGGTGCTGGAGATTTTCGAAAAGGATCAGATCGTGGAGCACGTAAATAAAGTGGCACCCTACCTGAGAGCACGCCTGGATGAGCTGGCCGCAAGAACAGACTGCATCCTGGAATGCCGCGGGAAAGGTCTGATGCAGGGGCTTGCCGTCACAAAGTCGTTTGCGGAGGTCAACCAACGTGCGCTGGAAGAAGGACTTCTGATCCTCTCGGCGGAAGGCGGTGTCATCCGTCTCCTTCCGCCCCTGATCATAGAAGAAAAACACGTTGATGAAATGATTCAAAAATTAGAAAAAGCATTGTCCTGATCGAGGAATAAAAAACCAGTCATAAGAACATACTATCTTTTATCGAAGTGGGAGGTAGGTATAAAATGATTGGTTTTTTAATTGCGCTTTTATCCGGTGCATTGATGAGTGTGCAGGGGGTCTTCAATACCCAGGTGACCAGGACGGCCGGAATGTGGGTATCCAATGCATGGGTTCAGCTCAGCGCATTCGCCGTATGCTTTGTGATGTGGCTGGTCATGGGCCGAGACGATATCTCTGCCATCACCCGTGTAGAACCTCGCTACATGCTCTTAGGCGGCGCGATCGGCGCCGGAATTACCTGGACAGTCATCAAAAGCGTAGCTGCCTTAGGCCCGGCAAAATCAGCACTCCTGATTGTTGTAGCACAATTGGTCGTAGCTTATCTGATTGAACTTTTCGGCCTCTTCGGCATGGAAAAAGTTTCCTGGGAGTGGACAAAGGCCGGCGGACTGCTCCTGGCGCTCATCGGCATTGCTCTCTTCCAGTGGGAAAGGTAAGAAATTATTTTTTACCTATTGTAATTTGCGTTTGAATTCGCTACAATATATATGTCTGGTGTAAAGGGGTTTGCACTGGTTTTCTCTGTGAGGATGATGAAGATGAAAAAAAGATTACAGAGAACAGCAGGATTATTATTTTTAAGTATGGTATGTATCTGGTGCGCCGGGTGCGGGCGCAGGAATCAGGATGATCCGGACATACTGAGGCTGGAGCAGAGTCGGAGTGATAGGGAAGCGGGGGACGTAGTGCAGGACGATTCCCGTTTTGCCGAGACCTTCGGCAGCACGGAGAAGACCGGAGACAGTAACAAGTATAAGAATGAAAGCAGCAATTCACAGGAACCCGATACGGCAGGAACCGAACAGACGGGTAATGGCGTTACACAGCAGATCTTTGTCTATGTATGCGGAGCCGTGAGGACACCCGGAGTCTATGAACTGAAAGCCGGCGCAAGGATCTATGAGGCCATCGCGTGTGCGGGCGGTGTCAGGGAAGACGCAGCGGAGGAAAGCATCAACCAGGCGCAGACCGTGTCTGACGGAGAGCGCCTTTATATTCCCACGGATGAAGAGGTCCGTCAGGGAATGGACGCATATCTGCAGTCCGGTATAGCCGGAGGAAGTACGGGCGGTATGGAAACTGCAGGCGGGACAGGAGCAGAAGCTGCGGCAGGAGCGGACGGCAGGAATGCCGACGGAAAGGTAAATATCAACACGGCTTCAAAGGAAGAGCTGAAGACGCTGAACGGAATCGGAGATACAAGGGCCGGGAGCATCCTGGCTTACCGGGAGTCCAACGGACCCTTCGGAAGTATTGAGGAGCTGATGCAGGTGGAGGGAATCAAAGAAGGGGTATACAATAAATTGAAAGACGATATTACAGTAAATTAAAGGGAAGAGTCATATGGGCGAGAAGAAAATCTTAGTTGTGGATGATGAAAAGTTAATTGTAAAAGGGATCCGCTTCAGCCTGGAACAGGACGGGATGATAGTGGATTGTGCGTATGACGGGGAAGAGGCGCTTGCCTACGCAAGAAAGTGTGAGTATGACTTGGTGATTCTGGACGTGATGCTGCCAAAGCTGGACGGATTTCAGGTCTGCCAGCAGATCCGGGAGTTTTCTGACATGCCGGTGGTGATGCTTACGGCAAAGAGCGAGGATATGGACAAGATACTGGGACTGGAATATGGCGCTGATGATTATATCACCAAGCCCTTTAACATTCTGGAGGTGAAAGCCCGGATTAAGGCGATCATGCGCAGGACCGCGCGTAAGGAGGAGGCTCCGCAGAGCACGATACTTGTAAAAGGAAATATGAAGATTGACTGCGAGAGCAGAAGGGTATTTATCGGAGAACGGGAGATCAACCTGACGGCGAAGGAATTTGACGCACTGGAGCTTCTTGCCACGAATCCCAATAAGGTATACAGCAGGGAGAATCTGCTGAACATCGTATGGGGAGCAGATTATCCCGGAGGTGCCAGAACCGTGGACGTACATATCAGAAGGCTACGGGAAAAGATTGAGATAAATCCAAGCGAACCGCAGTATGTGCATACGAAGTGGGGAGTTGGTTATTATTTCAAAGGTTAAATTTTATTTTCATATCAGAGATACAATCATAAGAAGTCTGTATTTTCGTATCATATTGATTATTTTGTGTGTGGGGATACTGCCGGGGATCGGCGTTTATATGGGGGTCATTAAGGCGTATGAGTCCAGGGCGGTATCTCTTCGTACTGCGGAGATACAGAATCAATGTACAATTCTGTGTGACCAGCTGAACAGTTACAACTATCTGATGGATAACTCATCCGATGTCATCAATGCCAGCCTGACGCAGCTGACAAATATTTATAATGGGCGGGTCATGATCGTCAACAAAGAGCTGACCGTGATCAAGGATACTTATGCCCTGGACGAAGGCAAGACCATCGTCTCTGAAAATGTGATCCGCTGTATGGAGGGAGAAAGCACCAATTTTTATGACAAAAAAAACCGGTATATAGAAGTGACCTCTCCGATCATGGAGGTGGGGTCAGATGAGATCGCGGGTGTGATGCTCGCCAGTGTGTCTACGGATACCATTGAGGACAGTCTCCGGATCTTTTATACAAAAGGCAGGGTGATCTTATGGATCATCATTGTGCTGACGCTGGCGTTCTCCGTGTTCGTCTCCTACCGGATCGTACAGCCCTTGCGGAAGATTACGAATGAGATCGAAAATATTTCCGAAGGTGTTGAGGATGAAGAACTGCATGTGAATACGTACCGGGAGACCCGGCAGATTTCCGAGGCTTTTAACAAATTACTGGGGAGGCTCAAGACCGTGGATGCGTCCAGGGAGGAATTTGTGTCCAATGTCTCCCATGAGCTCAAGACGCCGCTGGCTTCCATGAAAGTGCTGGCGGACTCTCTGCTGCTCCAGGAGCAGGCTCCCGTAGAACTGTATCAGGAATTTATGCAGGATATCGCAAAAGAAATTGACCGGGAAAATGATATCATCAATGATCTGCTGACTCTGGTGAAAATGGGCAAGACCGCGCCGGATCTGAATATCACGCAGGTCAATCTCAATCAATTGCTGGAGCTGATTCTGAAAAGGTTAAAGCCTATTGCGGAAAAAAAGAACGTGGAGGTGGTACTGGAAAGCTTCCGCCCTGTGACGGCGGAGATCGACGAGGTTAAGATGACGCTTGCGGTGTCTAACCTGGTGGAAAATGCGATTAAGTATAACAACGAAAGCGGATGGGTGCATGTGTCTCTGAATGCGGATCACAAGTTCTTTTATGTGAAGGTCGCGGACTCCGGAATCGGGATTCCAAAAGAGGATCAGGACCATATCTTTGAACGTTTTTACCGCGTCGACAAGTCACATTCCAGGGAGATCGGCGGCACCGGACTTGGCCTTTCAATCGCGAGAAACGCGGTGATTCTGCACCGTGGGTCGATCAAGGTATACAGCAGCCCGGGGGAAGGAACCACGTTTACGGTCAGGGTTCCGATGATCTTTGTGTCCGCGCAGGTGATATAATGGAGAAAAGGATGAAAAGCAGAATAAAAAAAAGGGTGTCCATAGGGGCCGCGTTCTGTCTGCTCTGTGTGCTTCCGTCTTGTGCAGGAAGGTCGAAGCTGAAAGTGGAGGAAGGAGAGGACTTTGTATACTGTCTGAATGGCGACGGAACGGGATTATTGAAAGTGTCCTGTGAGATTTCCGGAGAAACACCTGTCCAGGAGGCTGAAATAGTCTTAAAAATGATGGCAAGCCCGTCGGATGACATTCAATATATGCCGTCCATCCCTGAGGATGTGGAGGTGAATTCTCTGAAAGTGGATCATGATATTGCTTACATTGATTTTAATGAAGGCTATTTTGAGCTTTCCGATATTCAGGAGAAGCTGGTGCGTGCGGCGGTAGTACAGTCACTGGTGCGTCTGGACGGAATCAACGGGGTATGGATGACCGTGGACGAGAAGACGCTTACAAATGCGTCCGGGAATGTCCTGGGAGTGATGAACCGGGATGACTTTGTAGAGAGTACCGGCTCTTCGCCCAGCTCTTATGAGCAGACGGCATTGACGCTGTTCTTTGCAAATGAATCCGGCGACAAGCTGGTCAGGCAGCAGATGGAGGTAAGATACAACAGCAATATTTCCAAAGAAAAGCTGATCGTGGAGAAGCTGATGGCAGGTCCTAAGAAAAGCGGGGCCTTTCCGACTCTGAATCCTTCCGCCGCGCTTTTGAGCGTGACAGTCAAGGACGGAACCTGTTATGTCAATTTTGATTCGGAATTTCTGACCAGTGTTTACGATGTGCGTCCGGAGATCGTGATCTATTCCCTTGTGGATTCTCTGTTGGAAGGAACCAGCGCAGGAAACGTACAGATCATGGTCAATGGGGAAAAGAATGCAGCGTATCAGGAGACAGTCGATCTGTCACAGCCTCTTGCCCGGGATCTGACCTGGGAGGAGGAAGCAGAATAAAAAATCAGAGGGAGGGAGAATGATAAAAAGACCACTCTGCCTGGCCGCGGTTTTGCTGATCGGGCTCCAGGCGGTTCTTGTGGGCGGGTTTCGGATGGCAAAGGATCTGAAACCTTCGCCCCTGGAGCTTACCGCAGAGGAGGGCAGGATCATAAGCCTTGCGGGAACAGTGTCCCGCAGGGAAGAGAAGCCAAAATACCAGGTATATTATCTGACGGACAATCAAGTCCGCATGGAAGATCAGATCATAAAAGAATCTAAAATTCTTGTTTATATCAAACGTGAAGAATCACAAGTAACTCAAAACAAAGCAAAGGAAGAAGATCAACAGAATCAGGGAATCGCTGTCGGCAATAGGATTTACCTGACCGGAGAAGTCCGTTTTTTTCAGGAAGCTTCCAATCCGGGGAATTTTGATCAGAAATTGTACTATCAAAAGCAGGGAATCCACGCCAGTGTGTGGGCAAAAAGCGCGGAAATCGTGAACCCGGAGGTCAGGCGTATCAGAGAAGGGCTGACCGTATTTCGCTGCCGATGGAAGGAACTGCTGATATCCTGTCTGGGTGAATACTATGGGAACAGCATGGCGGCAATCCTGTTGGGAGATAAAAGCGAACTGGACGGGGAATTGAAGGAACTGTATCAAAAAAGTGGCATCGGTCATATATTGGCCATCTCGGGACTTCATATGTCCTTCATCGGAACCGGATTTTATAAACTAATGCGCAGATCGGGGTTCTCATTTTGGACCGCGGGAATCGCCGGGATCTTGTTTTTGCTGCTTTATACGCTGATGATTGGATGCGGCGTATCCAGCCTGCGTGCGCTGGTCATGTTTCTGGTGCGGATCGGGGCGGATATGTCCGGGAGAACCTATGATATGCCTACCAGCCTGTCAGTGGCGGCAGCAGTCATTGTGCTGTGGCAGCCGCTGTATCTGATGGATGCAGGATTTTTGCTGTCATTTGGAGCGATCCTGGGGATGGTGCTGGTATATCCGGTACTGGAGGAGTCTCATGCGGTGCCAGGGCCTTTCTGTGCAGGCTTATCCATTCATCTGATGCTGCTCCCGGTTATGTTATATTATTACTTTGAATTTCCCTTGTATTCTTTGCTGCTGAATGTGCTGGTGATTCCACTGATGTCAATCGTACTTGGCGCGGGCATTGCCGGCTCGGCAGCGGCTGTGCTGTGGCAATGGGGCGGAGGGGGAATCCTCCAGGTATGCAAGGGGATTTTGTGGGTATACGAAAAAACCTGCAGCCTGTCCATGGAGCTGCCCTTTGCCCGGATCGTGACAGGACAGCCCGGGAAAATCTGGATGGCAGTTTATTATATATTGCTGTTCGGCGGTTGTTTTCTGGGAATGAAATACGGCGGCCATGATCCGGAAAAGAATGGAAGCCGTAAGCTAAGACAGGCTCCGCGTCCGACAAAACGCTGCAAAACAGGTATGGTTCGTCTGGCAATGGTCTTTCTGACCGTGTCCTTTTGTATGATTTGTTATGGAAGCCATGGAAAGCAGGGAGAGCTTCGGGTCACTATGCTTGACGTAGGCCAGGGGGACGGACTGTATATCCGGTCGGCATCCGGCAGACATTATCTGGTTGACGGAGGAAGTACGGACATATCAAAAGTGGGGAAATATCGGATCGAGCCTTTTTTGAAATCCCAGGGGGTCAGTGCGCTGGATTATGTTTTCATTTCTCACGGCGACGCGGATCACACGAATGGGGTACAGGAGCTTCTGGAAAACCAGCTTCTGGGAATTCGGATCAAGACTCTGGTGCTGCCAGATGAGCATGTGCTGGATGAGGCGCTTCTGGAGATCGCCGGGAAGGCAGCAGGTTATGGAACCAAAGTGGTGACAATCCGGGAAGGAGATCAGCTCACGGAGCATGGGATGCGGCTCATCTGTGCAGCGCCTGCCGCAGATTATGGCGGAGAGACGGGAAACGCGTCATCGATGGTGCTTGCCCTGAAATATGGGGAATTTGACATGCTCTTTACCGGAGATGTGGAAGGTCCCGGAGAAAAGGCACTGGCAGAGAGTGAACTTTTAGAAGTGTGTGACGTTTTGAAAGTGGCTCACCACGGATCAAAAAATTCTTCAACCGACGCGTTTCTGAATAGAGCAGAACCAAAGTTCGGGCTGATTTCCGCCGGAAGGGACAATCGATACGGACATCCTCACCAGGAAACACTGGAACGATTGGAACATATGGGATGCCGAGTATATAGTACACAGACTTATGGAGCGGTGACGGTAAAAACTGACGGAAAGGAAATACGGATTCAGAGATATTTAAAGTCAGCCCCTGCTTCAAAGAAATTTTGTTGTAACGAAAAAAAGCAACTAAATTATAGTTGCATTTTAGAGAATAGTGATATATAATGTAAGAAAGGAAAAAATATGAGCAAAAGAGATAAGACAATAAAAAGATTATTGAGTATGCCCAGCGATTTTACATATGCGGAATTAAAGCAGGTATTAAGTGCATATGGTTTTGAGGAGTTTACGGGAGGAAAGACATCGGGATCGGCCGTGAAGTTTCAGAATGAGAAAACAGGCGAAAAGATTTATCTGCACAAGCCGCACCCGGGAGACATTGTAAAAAGGTATGTACTGCAGGAAGTAGTCAGAATGATAAGGAGGAAGCGTCGATGAAGAATTGTATGGAATATAAGGGGTATTATGGTTCGATTGAGTATTCGGATGAGGATCGTTGTTTTTACGGAAAGGTGCTTGGGATCAACAGCCTGATTTTGTTTGAGGGAACGAACGTGGAGGAGCTGGAAAGCTCCTTCCACCAGATGCTGGACGAATATCTGGCGGACTGCCGTGAGGCGCAGGTGGAGCCGGAAAAGAGTTATAAGGGAAGCTTTAATATCCGGGTGGCTCCGACGCTGCATAAAAAGGCAGCTGTTTGTGCCGCCAGTGAGGGTGTTTCTCTGAATTCCTTTGTAGAGCGGGCGATTACCGCATATGTGAGGAAATGCTTTGCAAAATAGAAAGTTTTCCTATATAATAGAAACGCTATGAAAAGTTTGAATGAAGATTTAAAAACAGGACAATTAAAGCAGATCTATCTTCTGTTCGGAGAAGAGGGATATCTGAAGAGGCAATACAAGAACCGTCTGACCAGTGCGATGCTTCCCGAAGGAGACACTATGAATTATGCCTGCTATGAAGGGAAGGGCATAGACCTGAGGGAGGTCATCGATCTGGCGGAGACCATGCCTTTTTTTGCGGACCGCAGATTGATCGTATTTGAGAACACCGGTTTTTTCAAAAGCGGCGGGACAGAATTGGCGGACTATATGAAGACGCTTCCGGAAACAACCAGTTTTCTTTTTGTGGAAAGTGAAGTGGATAAGCGCAGCAAGCTCTATAAGACAGTGAAGGCCAAAGGACGCGCGGTGGAACTGGGATTTCAGGATGAAGCCACATTGAAGCGCTGGGTAGCAGGGCTTGTAAAAAAGGAAAAGAAGCAGATCACAGAACAGACAGTCGTATATTTTCTGAATAAGACAGGAACCGATATGGAAAATATTACGAAAGAGCTGGAAAAGCTGTACTGCTACGCGCTCGAACGGGATGCCATTACAAAAGAGGATGTGGACGCAGTCTGCGTGACCCAGATCTCGAATCATATTTTTGATATGGTGGATGCCGTGTCGCAGAAGAAGCAGCAAAGAGCGCTGGAGCTGTACTATGAACTTCTGGCCTTAAAGGAGCCGCCAATGCGGATCTTGTTTTTGATGATCCGGCAGTACCGGATCCTGCACCAGGTAAAGGGGCTTTTGAAAGCAGGCTATGTAAGAAAGGAGATTGCTTCCCAGGCTGGCCTGCATCCCTTTGTGGCAGGAAAATACATGGATCTGGCAAAGCGCTTTCCAACCGGAGAACTGAGGGCGGTATTAGAGGAAGGCGCGGAGCTGGAGCAGTCCGTGAAGACCGGAAAGCTGGCAGACCATCTGGCGGTGGAGCTGTTCCTGGTGAAGCATTCAGTATAGAAATTCAGGTAATTGCTCAGCACAGGATAGCGCATTTGCCGGGCGGTTATAGAAATAGAAAGTCAGGAGGAAAAAACGTGGCAGGAATAGAACAGAGTAAAATACGGAATTTTTGTATCATTGCCCATATTGACCATGGAAAATCAACACTGGCGGACCGGATCATTGAGAAGACCGGACTTCTGACCAGCCGGGAGATGCAGTCCCAGGTACTGGACAATATGGAATTGGAGCGGGAGCGCGGCATTACCATCAAGGCTCAGGCCGTACGGACAGTGTATCGGGCAAGGAATGGGGAAGAATATATTTTCAATCTCATTGACACGCCGGGACATGTGGATTTTAACTACGAGGTCTCCCGAAGCCTTGCAGCCTGCGACGGGGCGATCCTTGTGGTTGACGCGGCCCAGGGGGTGGAAGCACAGACTCTGGCGAATGTCTATCTGGCATTGGATCATGATCTGGATGTCTTGCCTGTGATCAACAAGATTGACCTGCCCAGTGCGGAGCCGGAGCGGGTCAGGGAAGAGATTGAGGACGTGATCGGACTGGATGCCCAGGATGCTCCGCTGATCTCCGCAAAGACCGGGGTGAATGTGGATGATGTGCTGGAAGAGATTATTCGGCAGATTCCGGCTCCTGAAGGGGATCCGAAGGCGCCACTCCAGGCATTGATCTTTGATTCTGTCTACGATTCCTACCGGGGCGTCATTGTATTCTGCCGGATCAAGGAAGGGCAGATTCGGAAGGGGACACAGATTCTGATGATGGCGACCGGGGCGAAGGCGGAAGTGGTAGAGGTGGGCTACTTCGGTGCCGGACAGTTCATTCCCTGTGAAGAGCTGAGTGCCGGTATGGTCGGATATATCACGGCCAGCCTGAAAAATGTAAAGGATACCCGGGTTGGCGATACGGTGACGGATGCCCAGCGCCCCTGCGCGGAACCGCTTCCGGGATATAAGAAGGTGAATCCCATGGTCTACTGCGGCATGTACCCTGCGGACGGGGCAAAATATCCGGATCTCCGGGATGCCCTGGAAAAGCTTCAGCTCAATGACGCGGCGCTGCAGTTTGAGCCGGAAACATCGGTAGCTCTGGGATTTGGATTCCGCTGCGGTTTCCTGGGGCTTCTGCACCTGGAAATCATTCAGGAGCGTCTGGAGCGGGAGTACGGTCTGGATCTTGTTACAACGGCGCCCAGCGTTATTTACAAGGTGCATAAGACCAATGGGGAGGTCATTGACTTGACCAATCCTACCAATCTGCCGGATCCGGCGGAGATCGAATATATGGAGGAGCCGGTGGTGAAGGCGGAGATTATGGTGACCTCAGAATTTATCGGAGCCATCATGGATCTGTGCCAGGAGCGCAGGGGAGCTTACCAGAGTATGGAATACATCGAAGAGAAGCGTGCCGTGCTGCATTACCATCTCCCTCTCAATGAGATCATATATGACTTTTTTGACGCATTGAAATCCAGATCCAGGGGCTATGCCTCCTTTGATTATGAGCTGCTGGGCTATGAGCGGTCAGAGCTTGTGAAGCTGGATATCCTGATCAACAGGGAAGAGGTAGATGCCCTTTCCTTTATTGTCCACAGCGGAACCGCATATGAGCGCGGAAGAAAAATGTGTGAAAAGTTAAAAGCTGAGATTCCGCGTCAGCTTTTCGAGATTCCGATTCAGGCAGCCATCGGAAGCAAGATCATTGCCCGGGAGACCGTTAAGGCATTGCGCAAGGATGTGCTGGCGAAGTGTTACGGGGGCGATATCACCCGGAAGAAAAAGCTTCTGGAGAAGCAGAAGGAAGGAAAAAAGCGGATGCGCCAGGTGGGAAATGTAGAGATTCCGCAGAAGGCATTTATGAGCGTTTTGAAGCTGGATGAGAATTAGGAGCTGTAAAAAAGAGACAAGGACTCCGTTCCTTGTAGAACCCTAAAAAACAGATGGGAGTAAGATGGTGAGAGAACTGGAATTGTATCTGCATATTCCATTTTGCGTTCGGAAATGTGCCTATTGTGATTTCCTGTCAGCTCCGGCGGACGAAGCCTTACGCCGGCAATATACCGATGCGCTGATTCGGGAGATTACGGGTTATAAAAATCGTTATCAGGATTGCCGTGTATCTACTGTTTTTATAGGCGGGGGAACTCCCTCGCTCTTGTCTCCGGAACAGGTCAGGCGGATTTTTTCTGCGCTGCGGGATCATTTCCGCATAGACCCGGAGGCGGAGATTACGTTAGAAGCCAATCCAGGAACCGTGACGGAAGAAAAAATTCTGGCATGGAAAAAGGCCGGAGTGAACCGGGTCTCGATCGGCCTGCAATCCGTAAGAGACGAAGAACTCCGGATATTGGGCCGAATTCATGATTATCGGCAGTTTCTTGAGACTTGGAAGCTGATTCGGCAGGCAGGGATGAAAAATGTAAATATAGATCTCATTTCAGCAATTCCGGGGCAGACTCCAAAAAGCTGGAGAGAGACACTAAGGAAGGCGGCAGAACTAAAGCCGGAGCATCTATCGGTGTACAGCCTGATCATTGAAGAGGGAACTCCTTTTTATGAGAGATATGGGGAGGCGGCCACGGCGGAGAACGTGCCATATCCTCCTCTGCCGGATGAGGAGGAAGAACGCCTGATGTACGAGGAGACGGAATCGATATTAATGGAGTATGGATATGCCAGATATGAGATTTCTAATTATGCAAAGCCTGGGTATGAATGCAGGCATAATATCGGCTACTGGCAGAGAAAAGAGTATCTGGGAATCGGGCTTGGAGCCTCATCACTGATTCATAAGACGAGATTCCGCCATATTTCGGATCTGCGGAGATACCTGACAGAAGCCAGTGATGTACGTAAGATTTGTGAAGAAGAGGAATTGCTGAGTGTCGGGGATGAGATGGAAGAGTTCCTGTTTCTCGGGCTGCGGATGACGTGCGGCGTGAGGAAGTCGGAGTTCCTGCGATTGTTCGGTAGCCGGATCGAGGATATATATGAAAAGCAGTTAAAAATGCTGGCGGAAAACGGCCTGCTGGAGATAAAAGGAGATTGGCTGCGGCTGACAGGCCGTGGGATTGATATCAGTAATTATGTTTTTCAGCAGTTTATAGGTCACCAATTTTCGTAGAAAATTGATGACCTGCCTGCGCATCAGCGCAGTTCACTCTCAGCAGCGGATAGTCTGCAGAGCAGACGGGTCTGAGGTTTGCTGTGCTGAGTAGTTACCAATTTGAAACAGGGGAAGGAAAGAAGGGAAAGTAATATGGAAGAGGCTCAAAGTGCATGGAAGCTGACACAGCAGATGGTAAGGATCGACAGTACAAATCCGGGGACTTGTGAAGAAGGAATGGAACAGTTCCTTCTTTCTTTTGCGGAAGAACTGAAACATAATCATGTAAGAATCCAAACGGAAGAAGCTCTGCCTGGAAGGCGCAATGTGATGCTTACCCTGCCAGGAAAGGAGGAGGAACCGGAGCTGGTATTTATCTGCCATATGGATACGGTTCCAGCGGGAAAAGGATGGGAAGAGGATCCATTCTCCGGAGAGATCAGGGAAGGAAGGCTGTATGGGCGAGGCGCCTGTGACATGAAGTCCGGGTTTGCCTGTGCCTTGTCGGCATTTCAAAGCGCTGTGGAATATGGGCAGGATGGAAAAGTGCCTAAGCGAACATTGAAGCTGATCGGTACTGTGGATGAAGAGGGAGATATGGCCGGGGTGGAACAGGTGATAAGTTCCGGATGGGTCACAAAGGATTCTCTTGTGCTGGATATGGAGCCTACCAACCGGGAAGTGCAGGCGGCCCATAAAGGTCGCCTATGGTTTGAGATTTCCGCAGAAGGGATTACGGCTCATGCGGCCACGCCCTGGAAGGGGGCGGATGCCATTGCAGCGATGGCAGAAGTGATCTCAGGGATCCGGGCAGCGTTTGCCGAGTTGGCACGGCATCCGCAGATGGGCGAGGCTACGGTGTCATTTGGCAGGATCCGGGGCGGCGTTCAGCCCTATGTGGTATCGGAGCAATGCACGGTAACCGTAGATATGAGGCTCGTTCCTCCTTATACAAGTGAGGAGGGAGAAAAAATCGTGAAAAGAGCAATTGAACGTGCGGAAAAATCAGTTCCAAAGACGAAGATTACATATCAGATCACCGGTGACAGACCCTTTATAGAGATGGATGGAGCGTCAGTCCTGTACGGACAGCTTCAGGATGCCTGTAAAAATGTGACCGGTAATCCGGCTGCGGCAGGGATTTTTCCCGGCTATACGGATACGGCGGTGATTGCGGGAAAACTGGGCAATAAAAACTGCATGTCTTATGGACCAGGCGATCTGGAACTGGCCCATAAGCCGCAGGAATCCGTTCCCATTGAAGATATACTGCGATGTGAGAATGTGCTAAAAGAGCTTGTGATGAAAATGCTATACCCTTTTGGGTGAAGCCTGGGATTCCGTTCACAGACGGAACAGAATCCCAAGTACGGCTCCGCAGCCGATCCACAGGATCGGGTGGAGCTTTTTTAATGGCTTCCACTGCAGCAGCAGAAAGATTACAAGGCAGATTCCCATGGACGAGTAATGAAATACCGGCTTTGGCTGTGACAGATCTGCGAAGGTAATGACGGCGATCTGCCATACGGCATATCCGATCAGTGACGCGATCATCGGGCGGATACCGTAAAAAGCAGAGCGGACATATTTGTTTTCACTGAAATCAGACATAAATTTTGCGATTATGACAATGATAATTATAGCAGGAGAAACCAGGCTTAAAGTCGCCAGTATGGCTCCCGGGATTCCGGCCGCATGGAAGCCGGCGTAAGTGGCCATGTTGATTCCGATCGGACCGGGCGTGCTTTCACTGATGGCGATCATATCCGCGAGCTCGGAAGCGGTGAACCAGGGGTATTTCTGTGCCAGATCCATCAAAAAGGGTACGGTTGCCATGCCGCCTCCGATGGAGAACAGTCCGATTTTAAAAAATTCGATAAATAAGGTCAGGTAGATCATGAGTCCGCTTTCTCCTTTCTAATATTTACGAAAATCCCGATCATAGCCGCGCAGATTACCAGCAGGATCGTGGGAATGGGTGAGAATGTGGCGAGAAGAAATCCGGCCAGGAATAAAAAGACACCCAGATAATCCTTAATTCCGGCTTTTGCAAGGGAGATAACCGTATTGAGCATCATGGCACAGACCGCGACGCGGATTCCCGACAGAGCATGGACGACCAATGGTTCCTCGATAAATTGATTTAATATCGTAGCAATGAGAGTGATGATGATCAGAGAAGGGGTGACCATGCCCAGGGTGCCGGAAATGGCGCCGATGATCCCTGCCTGCTGATATCCGATATAGGTAGAAGTGTTGACCGCGATAATGCCGGGGGTACACTGGCCGATGGCATAGATGTCCAGCAGTTCTTCCTCACTGGTCCAGCCTTTTTTTTCGATGACCTCTTTTTTCAGCATAGGCAGCATTGCCATGCCTCCACCAAAGGTGAGTCCGCCCACCCGAAGGAATGTGACATATAATTCCCATAATTTTTTCATATTACGATTGCCTCCTGGTTTTCCTGAAAATAGTATTTTAAACTTACGGCCGATTGATCTGGCGCTCTGTATATATTACGCTATTTTCGGGGGAATAGCAAGGGAGATTGAAGCAGGAAATGTGAAAGCAAGAAAAAAGATAAAAAATATATAAAGTATGTTGACAAACGGAAATCAAGGTGCTATCTTAATATACGTAAGATGTTAGCACTCAAATCAAGGGAGTGCTAATAGAGGAAAAAGAAAGTTTTCTTTACTTTTATGAAGCAGCAGAATGTGATCCGGGGCAGAAAGGGGGAATTTGATGGCAGGGGTAGAATTGAGTGAAAGAAAGCATACCATACTGAGAGCTATCATCCAGAATTATCTGGAGACCGGGGAACCGGTCGGTTCCAGGACTCTTTCGAAGTCAACGGATTTGAAGTTAAGCTCCGCAACGATCCGCAATGAGATGGCGGATCTGGAAGATCTGGGTTATATCTTCCAGCCTCATACGTCCGCCGGGCGGATTCCCTCAGACAAGGGGTATCGTTTATATGTGGATATGTTGATGCAGGATAAGGAGCAGGAGCTGGAAGAGCTCAAGAGCGTGATGCTTGAGAAGACAGACCGGGTGGAAAAGGTACTCAAGCAGGCGGCGAAGGTGCTGGCCGCGAATACCAATTACGCGACCATGATTTCCTCTCCGGTGAACAGGAAGAACACCTTGAAGTTTATCCAGCTGTCACAGGTAGACGCAAGGCAGATCGTCGCGGTGATCGTGATGAACGGCAACGTGATCAAGAATAAGATCATTGATGTGGGCGAGATGCTTGGCAATGAGACGCTCCTGAAGCTGAACATGCTTTTGAATACCACATTGAACGGGATGTCTATTGAAGAGATCAATCTCGGGCTGATTGCCAGACTGAAGGAGCAGGCCGGAATTCACAGCAATGTCATAAGTGATGTGCTGGATGCGGTGGCGGACATCATTCATGTGGAAGATGATATGGAGATCTACACGAGCGGGGCGACCAATATTTTTAAATATCCGGAGCTCAGCGACAAGGAGAGCGCCCAGGAGATTCTCAACGCATTTGAAGAAAAGCAGCAGCTGGCTGATCTGGTAACAGAGACGCTGTCCGGTGAAGAGAACCATGGAATCCAGGTCTACATCGGTGATGAAGCACCGGTCAGGACGATGCGTGACTGCAGCGTTGTTACGGCGACCTACGATATGGGGGATGGGATGAGAGGAACCATCGGAATCATTGGTCCCAAGAGGATGGATTATGAACATGTTATGAAGACGCTGAAGACTCTGCAGAGCGAGCTGGAGGCGATCAATAAAAAAGATTCAGGTAACTGTTCGGTATAGGGCTGCGCATTTGCGGCGCCGTCCGTAGGAAAACATGAATAGGAAGGTGGAGCTGGTGGAAGAGAAGATGAGCAAGGAAGATATGGTAAAGGAAGCCTTAGAAGAAGCCAGAGCAAAGGCGGAGCAGGCGGCCAGGGAACAGGCAGAGTCATCCGAAGAGGAGGAAGCTGCGGAGGATATCCGGGAAGCCACGGAGGATGGCTGTGCCGGCGAAGAGGAGGAAGCCTGTGAGGATTCGGCGGAGGAAGAAGCCGCAGAAGAAGGACAGGATGGAGAAAAGAAAGGCAGAAAGCTTTTTGGAAAGAAAAATAAAAAGGACAAAAAGGATGAAAAGATAGAGGAACTGACGGATCGTCTTACACGTCAGATGGCAGAGTTTGATAACTTTCGCAAGCGTACGGAGAAGGAAAAATCACAGATGTACGAGATTGGCGCGAAAGATATCATAAATAAGATCCTTCCCGTTGTGGATAACTTTGAGCGGGGTCTGGCAGCAGTGCCGGAGGAAGAGAAGAAAAACCCGGTTCTGGAAGGGATGGATAAGGTCTATAAGCAGTTGATGACTACACTGGAAGAGATTGGCGTGAAGCCGATCGAAGCAGTGGGCCGGGAATTCAATCCGGATTTTCACAATGCGGTGATGCATGTGGAGGACGAGGAGCTTGGCGAGAATATCATTGCCGAGGAATTCCAGAAGGGATACACGTACCGTGACAGTGTCGTGCGGCACAGCATGGTAAAAGTAGCAAATTAAGCATTTTCAATTATTTCACAGAAAACAGGAGGAATTGATCATGGGAAAAATCATAGGTATTGACTTGGGTACAACAAACAGCTGCGTTGCCGTAATGGAAGGCGGACAGCCCGCAGTTATCGCAAATACGGAAGGTGCGAGGACAACACCGTCAGTTGTGGCATTTACGAAAACAGGAGAACGTCTGGTAGGCGAGCCTGCGAAGCGTCAGGCAGTTACCAATGCTGACAAGACCATCTCATCTATTAAGAGAGAGATGGGTTCGGATTATAAAGTAACCATCGATGACAAGAGATATTCTCCGCAGGAGATCTCCGCTATGATCCTTCAGAAGCTGAAAGCAGACGCGGAAGGATACCTGGGAGAAAAGGTGACGGAGGCTGTTATTACCGTACCGGCATATTTCAATGACGCACAGCGTCAGGCTACAAAGGACGCGGGAAAGATCGCGGGCCTGGATGTAAAGCGTATCATCAACGAGCCTACGGCGGCGGCACTTGCATACGGTCTGGATAACGAAAAAGAGCAGAAGATCATGGTATACGATCTTGGCGGCGGTACCTTCGACGTATCTATTATCGAGATCGGCGACGGTGTGATCGAAGTTCTTTCCACAGCAGGCAATAACAGGCTGGGCGGTGATGATTTTGACCAGAAGGTAACGGATTATATGCTGGCTGATTTCAAGTCAAAAGAGGGCGTGGATCTGTCCAATGACAAGATGGCGCTGCAGAGACTGAAAGAAGCGGCTGAAAAGGCAAAGAAGGAGCTTTCCTCCGCTACAACTACTAACATCAACCTTCCGTTCATTACAGCTACGTCCGATGGACCGAAGCACTTTGATATGAATCTGACAAGGGCAAAATTCGACGAACTGACACATGACCTTGTAGAAAAGACCGCGGAGCCGGTAAGGCGTGCATTGTCTGACGCAGGAATCACGGCTTCCGAACTGGGTCAGGTATTATTAGTAGGTGGTTCTACCCGTATCCCGGCAGTACAGGAGGAAGTAAAGCGTCTGACAGGAAAAGAGCCAAGCAAGTCACTGAATCCGGATGAATGTGTGGCACTTGGTGCTTCCGTACAGGGCGGCAAGCTGGCAGGCGATGCCGGCGCAGGCGATATCCTTCTTCTGGATGTTACTCCATTGTCTCTGTCTATCGAGACCATGGGCGGTGTTGCGACAAGGCTGATTGAGAGAAATACCACCATTCCGACAAAGAAGAGCCAGGTATTCTCCACGGCGGCAGATAATCAGACAGCGGTAGATATCAACGTGGTACAGGGTGAGAGACAGTTCGCGAGAGACAACAAGTCTCTGGGTCAGTTCCGTCTCGACGGAATCCCGCCGGCTCCGCGCGGAATCCCGCAGATCGAGGTTACCTTCGATATTGATGCCAACGGTATCGTGAATGTTTCTGCAAAAGATCTGGGAACCGGAAAAGAGCAGCATATTACTATCACGGCAGGCTCTAATATGTCCGATGAAGATATTGATAAGGCAGTAAAAGAAGCGGCTGCATTTGAGGCACAGGATAAGAAGCGCAAAGAAGCGATTGATACCAGGAACGAAGCGGATGCTATGGTATTCCAGACCGAGAAGGCGATCAAGGAAGTGGGCGACAAGCTGGATGCATCCGATAAGGCGGCCGTAGAAGCTGACTGCCAGGCACTGAAGGATATTCTTGCGAAATCCACTCCGGAGGAGACGACGGACGCACAGGTTGCGGAGATCAAGGCAGCGAAGGAAAAGCTGATGGAAAGCGCACAGAAGCTGTTCACCAAGATGTATGAACAGGCGGGTGCGGCCGGAGCGGCAGGAGCCGGCCCGATGCCGGAAGCAGGCCCCGCACCGGAGGGCTTCCAGGGCGACGACGTAGTAGATGGAGATTATAAGGAAGTTTAAATTTAAATTGCTCCTGAACATCCAGGACAGCCGGGAAATATTATGGCTGCCCTGGATAGTATAGTGTGGGGAAAAGACGAAAGGTAGATTATTATGGCAGAGTCAAAAAGAGATTATTACGAGGTGCTTGGTGTAAGCAAGGATGCTGATGACGGGGCAATAAAAAAAGCATATCGTGTTCTGGCGAAAAAATATCATCCCGATATGAATCCGGGAGACGCCGAAGCAGAAAAGAAGTTTAAAGAGGCATCGGAAGCATATGCGGTACTGAGTGATCCGGAAAAACGCCGCCAGTATGATCAGTTCGGACACGCAGCATTCGAAGGAGGTGCCGGCGGAGCGGGCGGCTTCGGTGGTTTTGATTTTAGCAGCGCGGATTTCAGTGATATATTTGGAGATATATTCGGTGATCTGTTCGGCGGTGGCGGCAGAAGAGGCGGCCGTGCCGGCAATGGCCCTATGAGGGGAGCGAATATCCGTAAGAGTATCCGTATTACATTTGAAGAAGCAATCTTTGGCTGTGAGAAAGAACTGGAACTGATCCTGAAAGATTCGTGTACGGCATGTAACGGCACAGGGGCGAAACCAGGGACATCTCCGGAGACCTGTTCAAAATGCGGCGGTAAAGGGCAGGTAGTGTATACGTCCCAATCCTTTTTCGGGACCGTTCAGAATGTTCAGACTTGTCCGAGCTGCGGTGGTTCCGGCAAGGTGATCAAGGAGAAATGTCCTTCCTGTTCCGGAACCGGATATACATCCAGTAAAAAGAAGATTCAGGTATCGATCCCTGCGGGGATCGACAATGGGCAGAGTGTCCGTATCCGTGAGAAAGGGGAGCCGGGCTTGAACGGCGGTCCGAGAGGGGATCTGCTGGTAGAAGTAAATGTATCCAGGCATCCCATCTTCCAGCGCCAGGAGATGCATATATTCTCTACGGTTCCGATTTCCTTCGCACAGGCAGCACTGGGCGGAGATATCCGGGTTGCAACCGTGGACGGAGATGTCATCTATACGGTGAAGCCAGGCACAAAGACAGACACAAAAGTACGCCTGAAGGGAAAAGGAGTGCCGTCACTGCGCGATTCCCGCGTAAGGGGAGACCATTATGTCACTCTGGTGATTCAGACTCCGGACAAATTGAGCGCAGAGGCAAAGGAGGCGTTGCGTAAATTTGACCAGCTTGCAGGGAATACACTGAATCAGAAGATCGATGAAGCAAAAACAAAAAAGAAATTCAAGGACATATTCAAGGATTGAAAAGCGAAAAGCCTGCCAGTGGCAGGCTTTTTTGTTCTTCTATAGGAAACTTCTCCGAATTTTCCTATAGAAGAACAACCCTCCGGGGGATGCGCACTACGCGCATAAGGAAAATGGTTGCTATCGCAACCGCGCTTCGGCGCGCGTGTGCGTCAAGACGCACACTTTTCTTGTATGTGACCGCAAGACCTCAGACCGTAAATATGATCACGGATCGCTCCTTCATCATAATATTTGTCTTGAAGCGGGGCATTTGCTCTTCTGAAAAGTAATTTTGCCCCGGGTCACCGGTGTTGACCGCGATCTTCCAGCTCAGGCTGTTCGGAAGCGGCGGAAGTGTGATGGTGACTGGTTCCCAGTACGTATTGACGGCGAGGTAGACCAGATCTTCTTTTCCTTTTGCAGGATCATATCCTGCGAACATGACGCAGATCACATGGGAATCCGTGCTGTAATCGGGTTCATTTGGACGTACACCGTGGATACTTGCATAAGGATACCCGGTCATGCTGGATTCCATATTCTTGCGGATGACCGGATGGTTTTTGCGGAACCGGATCATATACTGGAAGAAGTGGAACAGCTCCTGGTTTTTCTCCAACAGTGTCCAGTCCATCCAGGAGATGATATTATCCTGGCAATAAGGGTTGTTATTCCCGAATCTGGTATCTCCGAATTCATCCCCGGAAAGGAACATGGGAGTCCCGCGGCTGCAGAGCAAAACAGCGCAGGCATTTTTCATCATACGCATCCGCAGCGCATTGATATCCGGATTATCCGTCTCTCCTTCTACTCCGCAGTTCCAACTGTTGTTGTCGTCCGTGCCGTCCGTATTGTGCCATCCGTTTGCTTCATTGTGCTTTTCATTGTAGGTGTACAGGTCATGCAGTGTAAAGCCGTCGTGGCAAGTCAGGAAATTGATAGAGGCATTGAGCCCGCGGTGCACAGGATCATAGAGATCCGGTGAACCGATGATCCGCTGTGCCGCGATTGCCGCATAGCCCGAATCCCCTTTCAGGAATCGGCGCATATCATCACGATATCGTCCGTTCCATTCGGCCCAGCGCTTCCAGGACGGGAAGGAACCAACCTGGTACAGACCGCCGGCATCCCAGGCTTCCGCGATCAATTTTACATTTCCAAGGATGGAGTCAAAAGCCAGGCTTCTCAAAAGCGGCGGCTGGTTCATCGGTGAGCCGTCTTCGTTGCGTCCCAGTATGGTGGCCAGGTCAAAACGAAAACCGTCAACCCTGTATTCGGTCACCCAGTAACGGAGGCAGTCGAGAATCATCTGCTGAACTACCGGATGATTGCAGTTCAGTGTATTTCCGCATCCGCTGAAATTGTAATAATGCCCGTCCGGGGTCAGCAGGTAATAGATATTGTTGTCAAAGCCTTTAAAAGAAAAGCAGGGACCCAGTTCATTTCCTTCGGCAGTATGGTTGAATACAACATCCAGGATGACCTCCATGCCGTTGTCATGCAGAGCTTTGATCAAAAGCTTGAGGCCGCGTCCCTCATGGTTATCCTCCGAAAAAGCGGCAAAGCTGGTGTTGGGGGCAAAGAAACAGACCGGATTATATCCCCAGTAGTCCAGGAGCTGTACGTTATTTACAACACGGCCGTCCCGCATTTCGTCAAATTCAAAGATCGGCATCAGCTCCACCGCGTTAACGCCAAGCTCCTTCAGGTAAGGAATCTTTTCACGGATACCGCTGAAGGTACCGGGATGGGATACCCTGGAGGAGGAATCCTTGCTGAAGCCTCTGACATGAGTCTCATAGATGATCAGGTCTTCCATGGGGATACTGGCATGGTATGCGGTTCCCCAGTCAAAATTGCTCTGAACCACCCGGGCGCGGTATCCGCGCTCATAATTTTTATTAGAGCCCCAGTTACTCTGTCCGGATACGGCTTTTGCATAGGGATCCAGAAGAATCCTTTTGGAATCAAAACGAAGACCCTGCTTTGCATCGAATGGGCCGTCCAGCCGGTAGGCATATTCGATGTCCGTAATATCCAGGTAGAATACGATCATGGAATATACACAGCCGATCTTATAATTTTCCGGAAATTTCAGCACGGCATAGGGCTCATCGTCGTTCTTGTGAAACAGCAGCAGTTCACAGGAGGTTGCCCCGTGGGACTGGGTCGTAAAGCTGACACCGCATGGAATCAGCGTGGCACCCATGGTGCCGAAAAATCCCGGACGGACTTCAAAGCCGGATATGATGTCCAACGGCTCCAAGGGTACATTGTGAATGTGTGTTATTTCTGATGAGTTCATAAAACTCTCCTTTCATCTATGTTGATAATAAAATACGGCGACCTGCGTTCGATCCCGGAGGTTCAGTTTGTCCAGTATATTGCTGAGATAATTTCGGACGGTTCCTTCACTGAGGAACAATTCCGCCGCAATCTCCTTGTTGCTCATACCGCTTGCGATGAGCTTGATGATCTCCAGTTCGCGTTCACTGATATCCGCGGAGTCATAGTCAAAGCTTTCCTTTTCACGGAACAGGCCAGGGAGCTTTGAGACGATCTCGCAGCCGAACACAGTCTGGCCGGATGCCACAGCCTTGAGCGCCGGGAGGAGGTTGGCGTAATCTTGCTTCAGAAGATAACCTTTTGCGCCGAGCTGCAATGCTTTTACAATATATTCATCGTCAGAAAAGGTGGTTAGCAAAAGGATTTTTGCGTCAGGAAATTCTTTTCGTATCGCAGCGGTAGCCTCCAGGCCGTTTACTTTTTTCATCCGGATGTCCATCAGGAGGATATCCGGGAGATGCTCCCGATATAACCTTACCGCCTCCGTCCCGTCCGTACCGGAGGCACAGACGGATACATCCGGATCAGTCTCCAGAATGGTCTTCAATGCGCCTGAAACCAGGCAGTCGTCATCTATGATCACAAGCTTCATCTCTCATACACTCCTTTGGAATTGTGATAAAGATCCGGAAACCGAAATCTGTGGTAAACTGTATTGTCCCATTCAATGCCATGATCCGGTCGCGCATGTTGGCAAGTCCGATTCCCTCCGGAGCAGAATCACGTCGGCGGCTGTCTGGGGCGGTCAGGGTACCGTTATCCTCCACACACAATTGATAGAGGGCGGGATGCTCCTGCAGGGTGATCCGGACTTTTTCGGCATTGCTGTGTTTGATCACGTTGGAAAGCGCTTCCTTTATAATGTTAATAAAGCAGTATTTTACTTCCCGGGGAACAGTGTGCGTCATGTCATAATGCAGAACAGCAGGACAGAAGGTAAATCCGGCAACAAGGCTTTTGACCGTTTCTTCCAGGTCTATGGAGTCATCATGCAGATCATGTACGCTGCTGCGGATGCTGTCCATGGCAGAATCCAGGGATGTGCCCAGATTGTCCAGCACAGGGTGCAGCTCTTCCTGTTGGTTCAAGGCTCTGGCGGCACCAAGCAGCAGGATAGAACGAGAAAGGATGTGCCCTACATTGTCATGAATCTCCCGGGCAATCCGGTTCCGCTCCCGGAGTGTGGCAGTATAGATTTCATAATCTTGCTTCTCCAGAAGGATCTTATTTTTTTCTGTCAGCAGGAGATGGTTCTCACGGCTGTCATCCTGACTCTTCTGATACATCCTATTCAGCCGTTCATATTGTCCGGTATGACTCTGCAGCAAGACGGCCAGCAGAAAGCCGGACAGTCCCAGCCACAAGGGAAGCAGCGTTTCGTCAACAGAATACAGGATGTGATAGAAAAACAGCAGCCCCAGACCGACAAGCGGAAGAGTACGGCGCTCCCGCAGGAAAATATAGGACAGAACCGGAAAAAAGCAGAAAAAAGGAAGAGAGAACAAAGAGGCGGACAGGAATAAGATTCCAAGTCCCAGGTGAATCAGGGAGGATTCCCAAAAAAAGCAGACACAGCTCACAATCAGGGAACACAAAAAAGCCAGAACGAAGGATGAATCTGCGGGTAAATACAACATGTAAGACATACAATATAATATTAAAAATCCGGTATCCTGAAAATAGTGCATAGCATTTCCTTAAGCTGTTTTATGATGGCAAGGTTACTGTTCACACGGTGCCTTGCACTCCGCTGCAAGGCATCCGGCCAATACAGTGATGGGGCGCGCATCCAGCCCCTCGCCGAAAGGCGACTTTTCAATGGGCTGAATGTGTTACAGTTCGCGGCCGGTTAGGCCGTGAACTGTAACATGGCAAGCATTCTGTTACCTCCCCATTATAATACAAAACATGGAATCAGGCAAAGAAAAAATGAGTTTTGTTACAAATGTCATATGGAAGAATGACAATACACACTACATTGTGCGGAGAGAGTGAAGTATAATTTGATATGATGTTACAGTTCACTCCCCAGCCAATCACCACGCTGATTGGCTGGGAGGATGCATGCCGCGTCTTGAATAGAATTCAGCCCCTCGCCGAAGGCGACTTAAAATGGGCTGAATCCGTTACAGTTCGCTGGCTGGCCAGTGAACTGTAACGATATGATACAAACGTCAAGAGGTCATGTACAGTTATTTTTGGAAACGTGGTATGGAAGGAGAGATTTTGAATATGGTCGAGATAAATAATCTTGTAAAACGGTATGGGGATCTGGTGGCGCTGGACCACCTGAACCTGCAGATTCGGGAGGGAGAGGTGTTCGGACTTTTGGGGCCGAACGGTTCGGGCAAGACGACGGCGATTGGCTGTATGCTCGCACTTCTGAAATATGACCGGGGAAATATCCGCATTTTCGGGGAAGAGATGTCCCCGGAGAATTATCGTGTGAAGCAGCAGATCGGGATCGTGCTTCAGAATGTGGCGGTGTTCGATGAACTGACGGTCTATGAAAATATCGATTATTTCTGCGGGCTTTACGTAAAGGAAAAGGCGCGCAGAAGGGAACTGGCGGAAGAGGCACTTGCATTCGTGGGACTGGAGGATTATCGGAAGGTGCGTCCGGGGAAGCTCTCCGGCGGTCTTCTGCGCCGTCTGAATATTGCCTGCGGAATCGCCCATAAACCCAGGCTGATCATTATGGATGAACCGACGGTGGCAGTAGATCCTCAGAGCAGGAACAAGATCCTGGAGGGAATCCAGGAGTTGAACCGGCAGGGCTCTACCGTCATCTATACGTCTCATTATATGGAAGAGGTAGAGCAGATCTGTACACGGATCGCGATCCTGGACCACGGAAGAAGCATTGCCGTGGGGACAAAAGAGGAACTGAAAATGATGATCAAGACCGGAGAAACCGTGACCATTGAGGCAGTCATTCTGAATCAGGAGCAGCTGCAGGCCATTCGGGAGCTTCCCCATGTATTTGCGGTGGATTATGAAGAGCAGATTCTGACTGTGCGCTGCACAAAAGCAAAGCATAACCTGATTCGGATCCTGAACTATCTCCAGGAGCAGGAAGTGATATTCGGCAGAGTATTTTCCGAACTGCCCACACTCAACGATGTGTTCCTGGAGATCACCGGAAAACAACTGCGGGATTGAGAGGAGGAGAAAGGAATGCTGCATTTAATGAAATACAACCTGATCGTGAAAGTAAAATGCATGAATGTAATATTCTGGCCTCTTGTGTTTCCGCTGATCTTAGGGACATTATTCTACTTTGCGTTCGGCACGATGGAAGAGGCGGACTTTGAGACCGTGCGGACTGCTGCTGTAAAGGAAGCGGCTGCGGACGCAGTGTTTCTGGAGTTTCTGGAGACCATGGAGGAGGATGAGAATCATCTTGTGGAAATCGAGGAAATGTCCGAACAGGAGGCGCTGTCGGCGCTGGAAGAGAAAAAGGTGTCGGGAATCTATTTTGTGGGCGAGACTCCTTCCCTTACGGTGGGCGGCAGCGGGATTTCGGAAAGCATCCTCCAATCCCTTCTGGAGAGTTATGAAAATGGAAAGCAGGTCCTTCAGATTGTGGCAGAGAAACATCCGGAAGGACTGCCACGCGCGGTAGAACGGATGGGAGAATATGAGGAGCTGGTAGAACAGGTATCTCTCGGGGGAAGGACGACAAACGGCAATGCACAGTTCTTTTACGCCCTGATCGCGATGGCATGTATGTACGGAGCATTTATCGGGATGGATGCCTCACTGAGTATCCAGGCGAACCTGACACCGCTGGCGGCACGCAGGTGTGTGACTCCGACCCATAAGATGAAGCTGATTGTGACGGAAATGCTGTCCTGTTTTCTTCTGCATTATCTGAATGTATTGATATTACTTACATACCTGCGGTATGTATTAAAAATGGATTTTCAGGGGCAGATGACGCAGATGCTTGTGATCTCATTGATCGGGAGTATGATCGGCGTTTCCCTGGGGATTTTTGTGGGGAGCTTCGGAAAGATGGGGGAAGGAATCAAAGTCGGGATTCTGCTTGGAATTTCTATGACCGGAAGCTTTTTGGCAGGCCTGATGAGCGCGGATATGAAATATGCGGTGGAACAGCATGCGCCGCTTGTGAACAGAATCAATCCCGCAGCGGTGATCACGGACGCGCTATACTGTATTAACGTATATGATGATGCGGTTCGCTACCGCAGGAGCCTTGTGACCTTGACCTGTATGTGCGTGGTTCTGACGCTGGTCTCATTTTTACTAATCAGGAGGGAACGCTATGACAGTCTATAAAGGATATATGAAGATCATGTGGAAGAATAAAGGGTTTATTTTGTTGTACCTTGCGATCTTTACGGGGATCACCATGATGTTCCAGGCGGTGAACGGAAATAGTCAGACAGGCAGCTATCAGGCGGAAAGCATCAAAATCGCGGTGGTCGACGAAGACGGGGGAAGCCTGGCCTTTGGCCTGAAGGAATATCTGGGACAGTTTCATGAGGTGACCACGGCGGTATATGACAAAGCCCTCCTTCAGGAGGATCTGTTCTACCGGGATGTGGAATATATCGTGTGGATACCGGAATATTTTTTCGAAACCTGTATCGCAAAGGGACAGGAGCTTAGGGTGACCAAGATTCCGGGCTCTTATACGGCATTCTATGTAGACCAGCAGATTAACAGTTATCTGAATAATGCCAGAACCTGCCATGCGGCAGGATTGACCCAGGAAGAGACGGCACGGTCGCTGGAAAAACTGGAATCCGCTCAGGTAGAGCTTTTGGATACGGGCAGAGTATCGGAAACGAGATCAAACTATGGCTTTTATTTTCAGTATATCCCCTATCTGTTCCTGGCGGTGCTCTGCTATGTGATGGGAAAGGTGCTCGTGGTATTCAAAAAAGGCGATCTGCCGAAACGGATGCGGGCATGTGCCCTCTCGGCACGCAGGCAGAGCCTGGAGGGACTTCTGGCAGCAGCTACGCTGGGACTTTGCCTGTGGGCGGTGAGTATGGCAGGAGCCTTCGCATGGTACGGGGATATTTTGTCGGAGCGGGGCGGAGTGGGATATTTCCTTCTGAATACGCTGCTGATGATGTTTGTGGCACTGACCATCTCTTATCTGGTGGGGCTGCTGGTGCATGGAAAAGGCGCCGCCAATACATTGAACGGTGTCGTCAACGTCCTGTCGTTGGGAATGTGCTTTCTGTGTGGAGTATTTGTCCCGCTGGAGCTGATGAATAAGGGGGTCAAGACCGCGGCGCAGTTTCTGCCGGTCTACTGGTATGAGGTGGTAAATAACCTGCTCGTGGAGTTTGGGGATGTGACGGGGGAAGTCAGGCAGACCGTGCTCCAGGGGCTGGGGATACAGTTTGTGTTCGTCGCGGCGCTGGTATGTATCACCATAGCCGTATCAAAATGGAGGCGGGTTCTTTAGAACTCGCCTCCATTTTGATACTATAGGAAAAGTTCTAAAGGAAACTCTTTTTTTCTTGATTTTTACAGGGATGTTTAGTAGAATGAATAACAGCAATGCAAGGAGGGATGAAAATGTCCGATATGACAAGGGTTGCCCTGGATGCCATGGGCGGTGACAACGCACCGGGAGAGATCATAAAAGGCGCGGTAGAGGCCGTGCGGAAGAGAAAGGATATCAAAGTTCTGCTGACGGGCCGGGAAGAGGTTCTCAAACAGGAGCTTTCCGCATACACATACCCCCGGGAGCAGATTGACGTCATTCACGCGGAAGAAGTGATCGAGACAGCAGAACCGCCGGTGGCGGCAATCCGCAGCAAGAAGGACTCTTCACTCGTGGCGGCTTTGAAGCTGGTCAAGCGCGGGGAGGCGGACGCATTTGTGTCTGCGGGTAATTCCGGCGCGGTGCTGGCAGGAGGCCAGATCCTGGTGGGGAAGATCAAGGGCGTGGAGCGTGCGCCTCTGGCACCTCTTATCCCCACGGCAAAGGGAGTGTCACTTCTGATCGACTGCGGGGCCAATGTTGACGCAAGGCCGTCCCATCTGGTGCAGTTCGCGAAGATGGGATCCATATATATGGAGAGTATTCTCGACAAAAAGAATCCGACGGTCGGTATTGTGAATATCGGCGCGGAGGAAGAAAAGGGCAACGCACTGGTGAAAGAGACCTTTCCGCTCCTGAAAGCATGCAGGGACATCCATTTTGTCGGAAGCGTGGAAGCGAGGGATATCCCCTCCGGCGCGGTAGATGTTGTTGTATGCGAGGCGTTTGTGGGGAATGTGATTCTGAAGCTGTATGAAGGCGTGGGCGGCACGCTGATTCACAAGATGAAATCCAGCATGATGACTTCCCTGCGCAGTAAGATCGGAGCACTTCTTGTAAAGCCGGCACTGAAGGCCACCTTGAAGGATTTTGATGCCAGTGAGTATGGCGGCGCGCCTCTTCTCGGGCTGAAGGGGCTGGTGGTAAAGACGCACGGGAGTTCCACTTCCAAGGAGGTATGTACGTCCATTATTCAGTGTGTGACATTTAAGGAACAGAAGATCAATGAGAAGATTCAGGAAGCTATTCGGAAAACGGCGGAAGATTGAAAAGATAAGAAAGGAAAAGGATGATTATGGAATTTGAAAAATTGCAGGAGATTATTGCAGATGTTATGAATGTCACGAAGGACGATGTTCAGCCGGAGACAAAATTCGTGGAGGATCTGTCGGCGGATTCACTGGATATTCTTCAGATTATTACGGAGCTTGAAGAAGCATTTGACATTGAGATCGACAATGAAGAGGCAGACAAGATCGTAACAGTGCAGGATGCGGTTGATCAGATTAAAAAGGTTGTAGAGTAGTCATCAAGCAATGAGAAAGCCCTTTTCGGGCTTTTTCGCTGTTCTATAGAAAGGAAAAGGATGAAGGCAAGATTAAAAGAACTGGAAAAGAGGATCGGGTATCAATTCCGGGATTTTTCCCTGCTGCGCCAGGCGATGATGCACAGCTCCTATACGAATGAAAAGCACCTTCCGAGATTCCAGTGCAATGAAAGGCTGGAATTCCTTGGAGACGCGGTGCTTGAGCTGGTGTCCAGTGAATTCCTGTTTGTAGACAATCCAAAGGTATCGGAAGGGGAACTGACGAAGACAAGGGCAAGCATGGTGTGTGAACCGTCCCTGGCATTCTGTGCCCGTGATATAGAACTGGAGACCTATCTGATGCTGGGCAGGGGAGAAGAGGCGACCGGAGGAAGAGGAAGGGATTCTATCACATCCGATGCCATGGAAGCATTGATTGGCGCAATCTATCTGGACGGTGGTTTTACTAATGCAAAAGAGTTCATCCACAGATTTATCCTGTCGGATTTAGAACACAAAAAGCTCTTTTTTGATAGCAAGACCATTTTGCAGGAGATTGTGCAGGCAGAAATCGGAGAGAATATTTCTTACCACCTGGTGGGTGAAGAAGGCCCGGATCACAACAAGTCATTTTACGTCGAAGTATGCATCGGAGAGAAATGCTACGGCGCAGGAAAAGGACGCACGAAAAAATCTGCGGAACAGGAAGCCGCTTACCAGGCAATCCTGAAGCTGAAAAACGGACGGGGAGAAAGATGTATTTAAAAAGCATTGAGGTACAAGGATTCAAATCTTTTGCGAACAGGATCAGATTTGATTTCCATGAGGGAATCACCGGCATCGTGGGACCTAACGGAAGCGGGAAGAGCAATGTAGCCGATGCGGTCCGGTGGGTTCTCGGAGAGCAGCGTGTGAAGCAGCTTCGAGGCGGTACCATGCAGGATGTGATTTTTTCCGGAACGGAAAACAGACGGGCGCTCAGCTATGCGTCCGTGGCGATTACGCTGAATAACGCGGACCATAAGCTTCCGGTGGAATATGAGGAAGTCACCGTGACGAGGAAATTATACCGCTCCGGTGAAAGCGAATACCTGCTCAACGGAACAGCATGTCGTCTGAAGGATATCAATGAGATGTTCTATGATACCGGAATCGGGAAGGAAGGCTATTCCATCATCGGACAGGGACAGATCGACCGGATCTTAAGCGGAAAGCCAGAGGAACGCCGGGAACTGTTTGACGAGGCGGCGGGAATCGTAAAGTTCAAGCGCCGGAAGAACATTTCCCTGAAAAAGCTGGAGGAGGAACGCCAGAACCTGCTTCGTGTCAATGATATTCTGTCCGAGCTGGAGAAGCAGATCGGCCCCCTTTCCAGACAGTCCGAGGTGGCGAGGGAATATCTGAAAAAGAAGGAAGAACTGAAGACTTTTGATATCAATATGTTCCTTCTGGAAACAGAGAGGATTAAGGAACAAATTGGGGAGATCGAAGGGCAGCTGCGGAATGCGGAGGATGAACTCGGTGAGGCGAAGACCCGTTATGAGGAGATGAAAGCGGAATACGACGCCATCGAAGAAGAGGTAGATTCCATTGATTATTCCATTGAGAAGGCCAAGAGCCAGCTCAATGAGACGACACTGCTCAAGCAGCAGCTGGAAGGACAGATCAATGTACTGAAAGAACAGATTAATACCGTCCGTATGAATGATGAACATTATGATAACCGTCTCCATACCATTCGGATCGAGATTGAGGCAAGACAGGGTCAGCTCCGGGAACTCTCCAAAGAGCAGGAGGAGGTCCGCGGGAAGCTTCAGGAGGTGACCAGGAAGGATCAGGAGGCAAAGGAATCACTGATTGTCATCCAGAGCCGGATTGCCGGACAGACGGAGGAAGTGGAGGCAAGCAAGCAGGAGATCATGGAGATTCTGGATAACCGTGCCTCTACCCGTGCGAAGATCCAGCATTACGATACTACCCAGGAGCAGATTACGGCCCGCAAGGCAGAGCTGGACAGACTGCTGTATGAAGCCAGGGCAGAAGGAGAGAAGCAGAATGAGATCCTGGCGTCCTATGAGGAAGAGCTCAAAAATGTAAGGGCGGAAATCTCAGGATTTTCCGGACAGCTTCAGGATACGGAGCAGAAGATCGAACAGTACCAGTCCAAGCTTGATGAGAAGCAGGAAAAGCTGCGGCTGGGGCAGACTGCGTATCACAGAGAATCCTCCCGCCTGGAGTCACTGAAAAATATTACCGAGCGGTATGACGGATATGGGAACAGCATACGCAAAGTCATGTCGAACCGGAATAAAGAGCCGGGGCTTTTGGGGGTGGTGGCAGATATTATCCAAGTAGAAAAGGAATACGAGATTGCCATCGAGACCGCTCTAGGGGGGAATATTCAGAATGTGGTCACTGATTCGGAGGAAACGGCAAAAAGGATGATCCAGTTCCTCAAGAAAAATAAATTCGGCCGTGCTACCTTTCTTCCGCTGACCAGCATGCATGGGAATTCCGGCATACGGGATCAAAATGCACTGCAGGAGCCGGGAGTGATCGGCCTTGCCAATACACTGGTGCATGTGGAGCCGCGTTTTCAGGGGCTTGCAGACCAGCTTCTGGGCAGGACGATCGTGGTGGATCATATTGACCATGGCATTGCCATTGCCAGAAAATACCGGCAGTCGTTACGCTTGGTTACGCTGGAAGGAGATCTGATGAATCCAGGCGGAGCCATGACCGGAGGTGCCTTTAAGAATTCCAGCAACCTTCTGAGCAGAAGGCGTGAGATTCAGGAATTTGAAGAGACAGTTGCCATGCTCAAGCGCGATATGGACCAGATGGAGCAGGAGGTCAATGAGATCAAGCATCGCCGCGGAATGTGCTACAATGAGATCGATAATATACAGCATCAGCTCAGCCAGGCATCTATCGAGGAAAATACGGTCAAGATGAATCTGGAGCAGGTCCAGGGCAAGCAGAAGGAGCTGACGGAACGCCGCGGCATGTACCAAAAGGAGCAGGAGACGCTGCAGGAACGTCTGCAGGAAATCCAGGACAACGAAGAGTCCATTCGGCTGGAACTGGAGGCTTCCAAGAATCTGGAACAGGAGCTGAATGAAAAAATCGATCGGCTGCAGAAGAAGCTGGAGGACGATAAGGAGCAGGAGAGCATCCAGCTAAAAGCTTCCGAAGAGGTCCATCTGTCTTTTGCAAGCCTGGAACAGCAGAATGTATTTATTTTGGAAAATATCGGCAGAATAGAAGAAGAGACAGCAAAATTTGAAGAAGAACTGAAAGAAGTGGATATCAGCAAAGGAAACGCGTCCGGAGAGATTCAGGAGAAAGAAGAGCAGATCCGGGAGCTGGCTGCCACGATTGAAAATTCCGGGGAATTGTTCGCGGAGCTTCAGGAAGAGATTAAAAGCCAGGTTGCCAAACGGGATGAGCTGAATCAGAAGCATAAAACGTTTCTGGGAAAGCGGGAAGAGCTATCGAAGCATATGTCGGAGCTGGATAAAGAGTGTTTCCGCCTGAACAGCCGGAAGGAATCTTATGAAGAGGCGGCGGACAAGCATATCAATTATATGTGGGAGGAATACGAGCTGACCCTGCACCGTGCCAGAGAGCTGCGCAACCCGAACCTGACAGATCTCAACTACATGAAGAAGCAGATCCAGAACCTCAAAGGGGAGATCAAAAAGCTTGGCAATGTCAATGTCAATGCCATTGAAGAATTCAAAGAGGTCTCGGAGCGCTATGAATTTCTCAAAGGCCAGCATGACGACCTGGCGGAAGCGGAGGAAACACTGATCAAGATCATTGAAGAACTGGATGTGGCCATGCGCAGGCAGTTCCAGGAGCAATTCGCATTGATCTGCGCAGAATTTGACAATGTATTCAAGCAGCTGTTCGGCGGCGGAAAGGGCACGCTGGAGCTGATGGAGGATGAGGATATCCTGGAGGCAGGCATCCGGATCATTGCCCAGCCGCCCGGGAAGAAGCTGCAGAATATGATGCAGCTCTCCGGCGGGGAAAAGGCGCTGACGGCGATCTCCCTGCTGTTTGCGATCCAGAATCTGAAACCGTCCCCTTTCTGTCTGCTGGACGAGATCGAGGCGGCGCTGGACGACAACAATGTGGTGCGTTTCGCGCAGTATCTCCACAGGCTGACGAAGCATACACAGTTCATCGTGATCACCCACCGGCGAGGAACCATGACTGCCGCGGACAGGCTCTATGGAATTACCATGCAGGAGAAAGGGGTATCCACGCTGGTGTCGGTGGATCTTCTGGAGGATAAGTTGGATAAATAGAAAATCAGACATGATTTACATGAAGAAACGGAGAGGAGGCTTATGAGATGGGAGAAGAGAAACAGGGTTTTTTTAAGCGTCTGGTGTCGGGGCTGACGAAGACAAGAGATAACATTGTTTCCGGAATGGACAGCATTTTCCACGGATTTTCCAGGATTGACGATGATTTTTATGAGGAGCTGGAAGAAACCTTGATTATGGGAGATCTGGGAGTACGGACCACAGAGGAGATCATCGAAGATTTGAGGGCAAAGGTAAAAGAAAGACATATCAAGGAGCCGGTGGAATGCAGACAGCTTCTGATCGACAGTATTCGGGAACAGATGGATGTGGGAGAGACGGCCTACGAATTTGAGGACAGGAAGTCCGTTGTGTTTGTGATCGGCGTCAATGGCGTGGGAAAGACAACTACGATCGGAAAGTTGGCCGGGAAATTTCATGCGCAGCATAAAAAAGTGATTCTGGCGGCTGCGGATACCTTCCGCGCGGCTGCGGGTGAGCAGTTGAAGGAATGGGCCAACCGTGCCCAGGTGGATATGATCGGCGGCCAGGAGGGAGCTGACCCGGCTTCGGTGGTATTTGACGCGGTGGCGGCCGCGAAGGCCAGGAGGGCGGACATCTTGCTGTGTGATACGGCGGGGCGGCTGCACAACAAGAAGAACCTGATGGAGGAACTGAAGAAGATTTACCGGGTCATCGAACGAGAATACCCGGAAGCCTATCATGAGACACTGGTGGTATTGGATGCCACCACAGGACAGAACGCACTTTCGCAGGCCAGGGAATTTAACGAAGTGGCAGACATTACAGGAGTCATCCTGACCAAGATGGACGGAACCGCAAAAGGCGGGATCGCAGTGGCAATCCAGGCCGAGCTGGGGATCCCGGTAAAATATATCGGAGTTGGAGAGTCGATTGACGACCTTCAGAAATTTGATGCGGACGAATTTGTAAATGCATTGTTCTATAAGGAAGAAGAAAAAGAAGAGGAATAAGGCAGAAAAGAAAGGGGAAGAGTCAGAATGATGACATTGGAGAAGTTTGAAGATGCCACAGAGGCGGTAAAACGAGTAACAAGCGCTACCAAACTGGTATACAGTGATTATCTGAGTGAACAGACAGGCGGAAGAGTGTATCTGAAGCCGGAGAATATGCAGCATACCGGGGCGTATAAGCTGCGCGGAGCGTATTACAAGATCAGTACGCTTTCCGAAGAGGAGCGGGGCAGGGGACTGATCACGGCTTCTGCGGGAAATCATGCACAGGGTGTGGCATATGCGGCAAATGCATTTGGATGCCACGCAACCATCGTGATGCCGACCGTGACACCGCTGATCAAGGTAAACCGGACAAAAAGCTACGGCGCGGAAGTGATCTTATACGGAGATGTGTATGATGACGCCTGCGAGTATGCCCTCAGGCTGGCAGAGGAAAAGGGGTATACGTTCGTGCATCCTTTTGATGACCTGGATGTGGCGACGGGCCAGGGGACGATCGCCATGGAGATCGTACAGGAGCTGCCGACCGTAGATTATATCCTCGTCCCGGTGGGCGGCGGCGGACTGATCAGCGGGGTGGCCACGTTGGCCAAGATGCTGAATCCGAAGATCAAGGTAGTGGGAGTGGAGCCCATTGAAGCGGCCAGCATGAGCGCGGCGCTGGAGGCCGGTGAGGTGGTGGAGCTGGAAAGTGCCAATACCATAGCGGACGGTACCGCCGTGAAGGCAGTGGGAAAAAATATATTTCCCTATGTAAAGGAATATGTGGATGATATGCTGCTGGTAGAGGATGACGAACTGATCGGGGCATTTTTGGATATGGTGGAGAACCACAAGATGATCGTGGAAAATTCCGGCCTCTTACCGGTTGCCGCTTTGAAGCAGCTGGACTGCAAAGGGAAGAAAGTGGTCTGTGTCTTAAGCGGAGGCAACATGGATGTGATCACCATGTCTTCGATTGTACAGCACGGTCTGATCCAGAGAGACCGGATCTTCTCCGTATCCGTCCTGCTTCCGGACAAGCCGGGCGAGCTGGTGCGTGTGGCTGCCACCATTGCGGAAGAACAGGGGAATGTAATCAAACTGGAGCATAATCAGTTTGTCAGCACCAATCGGAACGCGGCGGTGGAGCTTCGTATCACAATGGAAGCTTTCGGGACGGAGCATAAGCACCGGATCCTGGAGGCATTGGAGAAAAAAGGCTTCCGTCCCAAGCATATCAGTGCAAAATTGTACTGACAGACAGAAAAAACTGCACAGCCGCATGTACCGTTACAGTTCACTCGCCAGCCGCTGTCATGATAAGTTTGTGCTTGCACAAGGACTTATCATGACAGCGGCTGACGAAGGGAGCGCCGGTTTATGAGCAAAAATAGCCGCAAAGCGGCGGAAAAGCATCGAAGATGCGTTTTGCGAATGGTGCGGTGTGAACTGTAACAACTGTAACCGTGAATTGCAACAATGTTAGAAATATTTAATTGCGTTGATAAATAGAGTATGCTATAATAATTGAGTCTGTGGCAGAATGCAAGTTCCCGAGACCACTGAAAAGTGCATCCGTATGAGGGGTGTGTTTTTCAGTAGTTTCGGACTCTTCTGTTTCACAGAGACAGTTTTAGGAACTGTAGGAAAATACAGTTCCTTAGAGCAATATAAATAGTAACTACTCAGAACAGCAGACCTCAGACCCGTCTGCTATGCAGACTATCCGCTGCTGAGAGTGAACTGCGCTGATGCGCAGGCAGGTCATCAATTTTCTACGAAAATTGATGACATATAGCAGCTACTGTCTGAGGTTTATGGGCATACAGCCCAATAGCAATATGAAAAATCAGCCTTTAGCAAGTAAACATGCATAGTCTGTTTTTTCATATTGCTGCTGTTCTGAGTAGTTACTAAAAATATAAAATGAAAAGGAGAGTACGATGTTTAACAAGTATGAAATGGACCTTGCGGGCAGGACCCTGCGGGTGGATGTAAACCGGGTTGCCAGGCAGGCGAACGGCGCGGTATTGATGCATTATGGGGATACCACCGTACTGTGTACGGCGACGGCTTCCGAAAAGCCAAGAGAGGGGATTGATTTTTTCCCTTTGAGCGTAGAGTATAATGAGAGGATGTATTCTGTGGGTAAGATTCCGGGAGGCTTCAATAAGCGGGAAGGAAAGGCATCGGAAAATGCCGTCCTCACAGACCGTGTCATCGACCGCCCCATGCGTCCTTTATTCCCGAAGGATTACAGGAATGACGTGACTCTGGAGAATCTGGTTATGTCCGTGGATCCGGACTGCAGCCCGGAACTGACGGCCATGCTGGGGGCGGCGATTGCAGTCAGCATTTCCGATATCCCGTTTGACGGGCCGATCTCGACGACACAGGTGGGGCTGATCGAGGATCAGTTTGTGTTCAATCCGACCGCAGAGCAGAAGGAGATCTCACGTCTGGCATTGACCGTGGCTTCTACCAGGGAAAAGGTCATTATGATTGAAGCGGGAGCGGAGGAAGTGCCGGAAGCACAGATGATCGAGGCGATTTTTGCGGCTCATGAGGTGAACCAGAAGGTTATTGCCTTTATTGATACGATCGTGGCAGAGTGCGGCAAGCCGAAGCATGCATATGAGAGCTGCGCGGTGCCGGAAGAACTGTTTGCAGCCATAAAAGAGATTGTGCCCCCGGAAGAGATGGAAGAGGCGGTATTCACGGATGACAAGCAGACAAGAGAAGAAAATATCCGTTCCATCACAGAGAAGCTCGAAGAAGCATTCGCGGAAAAGGAAGAATGGCTGGAGGTGCTTGGCGAAGCGGTCTACCAGTATCAGAAGAAGACAGTCAGAAAGATGATTCTGAAGGATCACAAGCGTCCGGACGGACGTGCCATTGATCAGATCCGGCCGCTGGCCGCTGAAGTAGACCTGATTCCGAGAGTCCATGGCTCCGCCATGTTTACCCGTGGACAGACACAGATCTGTACGGTGACCACACTGGCGCCTTTGTCTGAGGCGCAGAGGCTGGATGGGCTGGATGAGTCGGAGACTTCCAAGCGCTATATGCACCACTATAATTTCCCGTCCTATTCCGTAGGAGAGACAAAGCCGTCGAGAGGACCGGGAAGACGTGAGATCGGGCACGGAGCTCTTGCCGAGCGGGCACTGCTTCCGGTACTGCCCGACGAAGCGGAATTCCCCTATGCGATCCGTACGGTATCGGAGACCTTTGAATCCAACGGCTCCACTTCCCAGGCGAGCGTGTGCGCGTCCAGTATGTCCCTGATGACGGCAGGGGTTCCGATCAAGGCTGCTGTTGCAGGAATTTCCGCAGGACTGGTGACAGGGGAGACGGATGATGATTACCTGGTACTGACGGATATTCAGGGGCTGGAAGATTTCTTCGGAGATATGGACTTCAAGGTGGCAGGTACTCACAAGGGAATCACAGCGATTCAGATGGATATCAAGATCCATGGACTGACCCGGCCGATCATCGAGGAGGCGATCGCCGCGACCAAGAAGGCAAGAACCTATATTCTGGATGAAGTGATGAACAAGGCGATCGCAGAGCCGCGCCCGGAGGTAGGGCCGTATGCGCCGAAGATCATCCAGATGCAGATTGATCCTCAGAAGATCGGGGATGTGGTCGGACAGAGAGGAAAGACCATCAATGCCATTATTGAAGAGACCGGTGTTAAGATCGATATTGAAGATGACGGATCGGTATCGATCTGTGGAACAGAGCAGGAGAGTATGAATAAGGCAGCAAAACTGATCTCCACGATCGTGACCGAGTTTGAGGCCGGACAGGTGTTTGAAGGAAAGGTAGTCAGCATCAAGGAATTCGGGGTATTCCTGGAATTTGCTCCAGGCAAGGAAGGTATGGTGCATATTTCCAAGATCGCAAAGCATCGGGTGAATAAGATAGAAGATGTACTGAAATTAGGCGATGTTGTAAAGGCTGTCTGCCTTGGAAAGGACAAGATGGGAAGATTCAGCTTCAGTATGCGGGATGTAGCTGAGTAAAAAACGGAAGGATCTGTCTGTGGGACAGATCCTTTTTTGTTCTATAGGAAACTTCTCCGAATTTTCCTATAGAAGAACAATCCTCCGGGGGATGCGCACTACGCGCATAAAGAAAATGGCTGCTGTCGCAGCCGCGCTTCGGCGCGAGTGTGCGTCTCGACGCACACTTTTCTTGTTCTATAGGAAATTTTTTCGAATTTTCCTATAGAACAAAACCCTCAGGGGGATGCGCACTGCGGCGTACAAGGTAGATGTCGCTATGCGACCGCCGCAGGCGCGAGTTTCGCAAGCGAAACTCTTTGTTCTTCGATCAGGAAAACTTCGGCGCGGGTTCCGCGGGCAAAATCTTTCTTGTGTGCAGAAAGAATGTTACCAGTCGGTATAGACGTCAACGGTGCCGCTGGCACAGCCGCAGTCGTATACTTTGCCGGTGCCCAGAGAGGTCTCCACTACGGTACCCCACGCGAGGTCACTGCTGGCGACACAGATATAACCGTCAGCGTCCCGGATCGTTCCATCCTCTGCGACATGACGTCCCGGAATAGACAGTCCGCCACCGGGCAGAACCTTCTGTGAATAATAGGTCTCACGATGTCCGTTGTAATACACCACGCCCTTGGAAGGGGTCAGGACACCGGTACTGCCGTAATTGTAAGTATATTGGGAAGTTGTTCCCTGGGATGCATAGGTATCGCTGTCAGTTGATATGCTGCTGCTGTCGGAGAGAGGGGGGATCTGACCGTCATCCTCTGTGGGAATCGTTGCCGCTGCCTCTTCCGTTCTTTGAGCTTCAGCCGCTCTTCTTGTCTCTTCCGCTCTCTGAGCTTCTTCCATGCTTCTTGCCTCAGCCGCTCTTCTTGCCTCTTCCGCCCTCTGAGCTTCTTCCATTCTTCTTGCCTCTTCTGCCCTTCGGGCTTCTTCCGCAATCCGTGCCTGCTCCGCGCGGAGCGCCTGAAGCTGCTGGTTAAAAACGGCCAGATCCGTAGAAGTTTCCTCGGCCTTTTGATTTAAAGCGTCCTGCTGATTCTTTAGCTGAGTCTCCAGCTCCGTGAGGGAATTCTGCTTCTCCAGAAGATCCGCTTCCTGCTGCTCGATCCCCTTCTGGATCCCCTGCAGATTCTCCAGCTTTTCACGGTCATAGCTGCTGATGTTCTGAATAAATTCCGCGCGGTTCAGAAAATCGGTCATATTCTCGGCGGAGAATAATAATTCGATCAGATTGTTGTTGCCGTTTTCATATATATACTTGATACGCGCCTTCATATCTCCGTACTGCCTCCTCTCGTTCTCACGAGAAATGGCGAGAGAGTCCTGTATACGAAGCATCTCATTATTAGCATCATTCATCGCAGTCTCGGTAGATAAAATCTCGTCGCTGATCCGGAGAAGATCCTGATTGATATCATTCAGTTGGTTCTGCAGTTCACTTGTTTTGTTCTCCAGGCTTTCAATGTCATCCGCATATGCAGGAAGCGATGACAGCAGCATGATAATAGCAAGGAGAAAAACCGGTAAGGCTTGTACTTTTCGTTTCATACGCAGTCACAAATCTATTCCTTTCTTCATGATTGTTACAGTTCACGGCCTAAGGAACTGTCCCTAAATAACTTACAACTTTGAATCGTCTAAATCTCCATATACCGCGTTGGTCTACACTCCGTTTCGGTCCGCGCTAAACGTGTGTCGCTGGCACACAGCGCCGTCAATCGGCATCCCAGTACGCCTCATTCCTCCGCCTTGTATATGAAGATTTATCCTGAGTCATAGCTGCAAGTTATTTTGTGCCAGTTCCTAACCGGCCGCAAACTGTAATGCATCCAGCCCATTGAAAAGTCGCCTGACGGCGGTCCTAAGCGCCTGTGACGCTTGTTTAGGACGGGCCGGAACGGGAGTGTAGACGGGCTGGCTGCCCGCCCCATTACTGTATTGACCGGCTGCCTTGCAGCTGAGTGCAAGGCACCGTGTGAACAGTAACTCATGATTCATATTCTTAGGAACCCCACCGCAGTTCCTTTTGCAGAATATTCTGTTTCGTATATTATATAGTGAATTTAGTAAAAGTGCAAGCGATAAGAGGAATATTTTACTGTTAATTCAGTGTCCGGTCAATAAAAGTGTTGCTTAAACAATAAAATTCTGCATATTTTTTCCAGATATTCATATATTGTTTTAAGAGGTGGACAAGATGGATGTAAACAGGAAACAAAAACAGGTCCTGTCTGTCCTGGCACGTCCGATCCGGCAGATTTTAGAAAGTGCGGGACTGGATTTCGGACAGCTTCAGGAGATTCGAATGCGGATCGGAAAGCCGCTGATTATTGTATACAAGAATACAGAGAAGTTGCTGCCGGCAGGACCGCAGGACGGGTCAGAGGGACATCGGGTTACAAAGGAGGACATCAGAGAGACGCTGGAATACGTCAGCCATTATTCTCTTTATGCCTATGAACAGGAGATACGGCAAGGATTTATTACGATTGAAGGAGGACATCGCGTGGGCGTGACAGGAAAGGCAATCATGGAGCAGGACAAGGTGAAAAACCTGCAGTACATATCTTCGGTAAATATCCGGGTGGCACATGAGGTGCGGGGCTGCGCGGACCGGGTGTTACCGTATATTACAAAGGACAGGCGGGTATGCCATACACTCATTATTTCCCCGCCCTGCTGCGGGAAGACGACCCTGATCCGCGACCTGATCCGGCAGGTCTCCGATGGAAATGCCTATGTGAAGGGCTGCTCCGTGGGCGTGGTGGATGAGCGTTCGGAGCTGGGAGGCTGTTATCTGGGGGTGGCACAGAATGAACTGGGGATGCGTACCGATATTCTGGACGGCTGTCCAAAGGCGCAGGGGATGCTTATGCTGATCCGCTCCATGGCGCCCCAGGTGATTGCGGTGGACGAAGTCGGCTCGCCGGAGGATATCCATGCCTTGGAATACGCCATGCAGTGCGGCTGTACCCTGATCGCCAGTGTGCATGGGCGGGACATGGAAGAGATCTCGGAAAAGCCGGTGCTCTCAGAGCTGGTCCGCAGAAAAAGATTTGAGCGGTATGTGGTTCTGGAAAACCGAAAGCATCCCGGGGAGATCCGGGCGGTCTTTGACCAGAGGGGGAGTCAGTTATGCTGCGGCTTATAGGAGGGGTAATGATCATCACGGCGACCACCGGAGCAGGGTTCCTCTATGGTACGGAGCTGCAGAGCTATCTGGAAAAGCTTCTGTATATCCGTCACATCATTTATATGCTGAAGGGAGAGATGGAGTATTCCTCCGCCCCGCTGAGCGAGGTGTTCGGCAGAATAGCGGTACGTGTAAAAGAGCCTTACCGACGCTGGCTTTCCGCCATGGAGAAACAGGCAGAAGAAAGGGAGGAAGACGCTTTCTTGAAAATCTGGATGCGTTCCGTGGACAAATATTTAAAAGAACTGCATCTAAAAAGCGAGCATTCCATACAATTGAAGGAACTGGGAACTTATCTGGGACAGATGGACCAGGCATCCGAAAGCCGGAATCTGCAGCTATATATCGGCCGGCTGGAGCTGGAAATCGAAAAAGTGAGGGAGGGGATGGCGGCAAAGAAACGGATTGGGAACTGCCTTGGCGTGATGAGCGGAATCTTTCTGGTGGTGTTGCTGATCTGAGAAGGAGGGAACCATGACGATCAATCTGATTTTTAAAATTGCGGCGGTAGGAATTCTGGTTTCAATCTTATGTCAGGTGCTCAAACACAGCGGAAGGGATGAGCAGGCATTTATCGTGAGCCTGGCAGGGCTGATCCTTGTCCTGTCCTGGATACTGCCTTTTATCTATGATCTGTTTCTCTCGATCCGGCAGTTGTTCCTGCTCTAGTACATCGAAAAGTTCTGCCGGAGGAGGATGTCGGATTTCATCTACCGTAAGTATAAAAATGCTTCAAAAGCAAGGAGGGATGGGAGTATGAACATGTTTCAGATCGGGATCATCGGCGTGGTGGGGGCTTTGCTGGCGGTGCAGTTCAAAAGCGGAAAGGCGGAGTACGGGATCTATATGAGCGCTGCGGTCAGCCTCCTGCTTTTTACCTGTATGATCGGCCGCCTGGAAATTTTTGTGGACGCGGTAGAGCAGATGAGCGGTTACATCAGTATAGACACAGGTTATATCGCCACGATGCTGAAAATGATCGGGGTTACTTATATTGCGGAGTTTTGTTCTGCCATATGCAAAGACAGCGGATATCAGACCATTGCCGTCCAGATCGAAATCTTTGGGAAGCTGACCATTCTGATGCTGGGAATGCCTGTACTTTTGTCACTGCTGGAAACGATCCGGGTGTTCTTATCATGAAAAAAAGATTCTCGAATAAATTATATTTGTCAGGAAGATGGTGGGCATTCGCGCTGGTTCTGGGAATCCTCTTCCAAATGGCAGTCATTCCGGCGTGTGCTGCCGGAGAAGAGAGGGAGCAACAAACAGGAAGGGAGCGGCAGACAGAAAGCCGAACAGCCCGGCAGAGCGGCGGCCCGGAAGAAGAGCAGGAAGCAGCTTCCGGAAAGCTTAAAGAGCTACGGGACCGGACAGAAGAAAAAATATTGGGGGAATTCGATTTTTCAGAATTGGATGAGAGCCTTCAGAATCTGTTCCCCAGGGAGAAGCTCCGTTTCGCGGATGTGACAGCTTCCATGATGAGCGGACATCCGGAGGAAACCGGAAAGCTTCTGCTTCGATACTTAAGGGATCAGCTGAACTATGAATTTCTGATCAACCGTAAAAATCTGGTGTATATGCTGCTGATCGCCGTGATCGCGGCAATATTTACCAATTTTTCCGGGGCGTTTCAGAGCAGGCAGGTCTCGGAGATCAGTTTTTATGTGCTGTATATGCTGCTGATTACGATGTGCCTTACCACTTTCCGGGTGGCCATGGAAGGGCTGGAGGGAAAGCTGGAGATGCTTCTGGATTTTATGAGGCTGCTCTGTCCCGGCTACTTTATGGCAGTCTCGCTTGCCTCGGGAACCAGCAGCTCCCTGGCCTTTTACACCATGGTCCTGATCATGATCTACGTGGTGGAGCTGCTGGTGCTTCGATTCTTGCTGCCCCTGATCAATGTTTACATTATGATTCAGGTCATGAACTATCTGGTGGGAGAAAATATTCTGTCGGAACTGGCCGATCTGATCCGCAAATTCATCACCTGGATCCTGCATACGCTTCTCGGGTGTGTGATCGGCCTGAATGTAATCCAGGGATTGCTCTCGCCCACCATTGATACGCTGAAGAGGAGTACGCTGACGAAAGCGGTGGAGGCGGTTCCGGGAATCGGAAATCTGTTCGGAGGAGTGACGGACGTACTTCTTGGAACGGCTGTCCTCATCAAAAACGGGATTGGGATGGCCGGGGCCGTGATCCTTCTCCTGATCTGCAGTGTTCCGGTCATGCAGATGGCAGCTATGACATTTCTGTATAAATTCGCGGCCGCCCTGGTTCAGCCTGTTTCGGACAAGCGGATCACAGGATGTATCCGCAGCGTCAGTGAGGGGTACAAGCTGATGATGAAAGTACTCTGCACGACATTGATCCTTTTTCTGATCACCATTGCAGTGGTCGCGGTTTCCACGACATAACAAAGAGAACGACATAACAGGAGACGGCATAGAAAGAGAGGAGTGCCATGATTGAGGCAATTTATACCTGGATGAAAAATATCGTATTTTACCTGGTGATCGTTACGGCAGTCTTGGAAGTACTTCCCGGAACGACGTATCATAAATACATCCGTTTTTTTACCGGTCTGATTCTGATGCTCCTTCTGCTCACTCCGTTTCTAAGCCTGACCGGAGCCGGGGAGATCTTTGCAAAGCTGTACCGCGGCTATGAATATGAACAGTATAAAATGGAGCTCCGGGAACAGGAGGAATATTTTCAGGATCTGGATCTGCTGGACTTTGTTCCGGAAGAATTTGTTCTGATCGAAAGCGGAGGGAATGCGGTGGATTTTGGGGAAGATGAAAGTGCCGCGCGGAAAAATGCGGATTCGGACGGGGAGAAGGCTTCCTCCGGAATCATAGTCAATGAAATTGAAGTGGAGGAGGTCAGAATTGGAGAAGAAGTGGAATGAATTCCTGGGGCAGATCAAATCCGGGCGGAAGTTTCCGAATAAGAACCAGCTGCTTCTTGTATTTCTATGCGGTCTTTTGCTGTTGGTGATCGTGTGGCCGGCCTCTGACACGGGAGAGGATTCCAAAGCTCCGGACGGCCTGCTGCCGGGGAGTACGAATCATGAGAGCGGGAATACGGCGGAAGCCGGAACCGGCGGGAAGAGCCTGTACGCGGGATCTATGGAAGCCTATGAAGAATATCTGGAGCGGCGCCTAGGAGGGGCGCTGGAATATGTGGAAGGCGTGGGGCGGGCGGAGGTGGTGATTACACTGAAATCTTCAGGACAGAAGATTGTGGAGAAGGACCTGTCTTCTAACAGCCAGACATCATCCGAGCAGGATCAAAACGGCGGAACAAGAGAGACCAAGGACCAGTCTTCGGACAGGACCAGCGTCTATGCCCAGGGTTCCGACGGTTCCCAGACGCCTTATATCAGTAAAGAAATGACGCCGGAGATCGAAGGTGTGCTTGTGATTGCGGAGGGAGGAGACAATGCGGTAGTAATTCAGAATATCACGGAAGCAATTCAGGCATTATTCGGTGTGGAGGCGCATAAAATAAAAATAATGAAAAGGACAGATACATAAAAAAGGAGGATTTTAAGTGAAGCGTTTATTTAAGAAAAACCAGATCATTATTACAACACTGGCGGTGATGATCGCAATTGCGGGGTATCTGAACTATTCGGGAAAGCTGTTTTCGGAGACAGACAAAGGGACGACAGAGGCAAATGCGGAACTGGTCAACCAGGAGCTGCTGGATATTTCCGAGGAGGATCTGGAAACAGGAAACATGGAGATCGCCAGTACAGATTCTGAGGTGGAGGGCACTCCAGGGGAGGCGGTGCTAACCAACAGCGCGGCCGATACCACGGTGGCACAGGCAAAGGTGTCACGGGAACAGGTGCGCTCACAGAACAAAGAAACCCTGCAGGCACTCATTGACAATACGAATATCAGTGAGGAGGAAAAGCAGGAAGCCGTGGCTCAGATGGTTCGTATGACCGAACTGGCAGAGCAGGAAATGGCGATCGAGACGCTGATGGCGTCCAAGGGTTTTTCGGAAGCCGTAGTCAGCCTCACCAATGATTCCGCGGATGTGGTGGTGGATGCAGCGGAGCTGACGGATGCCAACCGTGCCCAGATCGAAGATATCGTAACAAGAAAAACGGAGATCGCGCCGGAGAATATCGTGATCACGCCGATCCACGAATAATGCAAAACAGCTTTGCTGCAGCGAACGCCTGGTTAAGGTGTGCGGCAAAGCTGTTTTTCGGTTAAGTTACAGTTCATGGCCTAACCGGCCGCGAGCTGTAACGCATCCAGCCCATTGAAAAGTCGCCTGACGGCGGTCCTAAGCGCCTGTGACGCTTGTTTAGGACGGACCGGAACGGAGTGTAGACGGGCTGGTTGCCAGCAACCGCTATTTTACTGGCCGGATGCCTTGCAGCTGAGTGCAAGGCACCGTGTGAACAGTGACGTTAAAACTGCGGAAATGAAAAATAAAAAACAGGCGTTGCAGGCAAACTGTTCTTGTGGTAAACTTAGATTATTGTCCGCCTGTAAGGTAAGGATCTGTCATGAAATAAACATTCATTTAGAATGCGTCAAAATTAAAAGTTATTTCATGACAGCTCCTAAGGAGTTGTAGAAAAAGAGATTTTTTTAAGAATAAGAATCACTAGGAGTTGTCATTTATGTCTGAGATTACGAAGGAAATAGAGAGACGGAGAACATTTGCGATCATATCCCACCCGGATGCGGGAAAGACGACGCTGACGGAAAAATTCCTGCTTTACGGGGGAGCGATCAATCAGGCCGGTTCCGTAAAGGGAAAAGCCACGGCAAGGCATGCGGTGTCGGACTGGATGGAGATCGAGAAGGAGAGAGGAATTTCGGTGACCTCATCGGTGCTGCAGTTCGAGTACGGCGGCTTCTGCATCAATATCCTGGATACGCCGGGACATCAGGATTTTTCGGAGGATACTTACCGGACTCTGATGGCGGCGGATTCTGCGGTCATGGTCATTGACGGGTCGAAGGGCGTGGAGGCGCAGACGCGGAAGCTTTTTAAGGTATGTGTGATGCGGCATATTCCGATCTTTACCTTTATTAATAAGATGGACAGGGATGCCATGGATACCTTTGAGCTGCTGGATGATATCGAAAAGGAGCTGGGGATTGCGACCTGCCCGGTGAACTGGCCCATTGGTTCCGGGAAGGCATTCAAAGGGGTATATGACCGGAACCTGCGGGAAGTGGAGCTGTTTTCGGACACCCGGAAGGGAACCCGGATGGGGGAAGTGAGAAGGCTTTCTCTGGACACTTCGGAGCTGGACGGGATCCTTGGGGAAGAGGCAAGGGCAAAGCTGGATGAAGAGATCGAGCTGCTGGACGGCGCGGCGGCGGAGTTCGACCAGGAACTGGTCTCTAAGGGAGATCTTTCCCCCGTATTTTTCGGCTCCGCGCTGACCAATTTCGGCGTGGAGACATTTCTGCGGCATTTTCTGGATATGACCACCTCCCCCCTGCCGCGGATGTCAGATCAGGGGGAGATCGATCCGATGACAGAAAAGGATTTCTCTGCCTTTGTATTCAAGATCCAGGCGAATATGAACAAGGCACACCGAGACCGTATTGCATTCATGCGAATCTGTTCCGGCGAATTTACGGCAGGCATGTCGGTCTATCATGTGCAGGGAGGCAAGGAGGTGCGTCTGTCCCAGCCTCAGCAGATGATGGCAAGCGAACGGAAGATGATCGAAAAGGCGTACGGGGGAGATATCATCGGAATTTTTGATCCGGGCATCTTTTCCATCGGCGATACCCTGACCAATGCGAAGGAACGGTATGTGTACGAGGGAATCCCTACCTTCGCGCCGGAACATTTTGCAAGGGTGCGTCAGATGGACACCATGAAGCGCAAGCAGTTTGTCAAGGGAATCAACCAGATTGCCCAGGAGGGCGCGATTCAGATCTTCCAGGAGTACAATACGGGAATGGAAGAGATCATCGTGGGCGTGGTGGGCGTGCTCCAGTTCGATGTATTGAAGTACCGTCTGCAGAATGAATATAATGTAGAGATCCTTCTGGAGAACCTGCCTTATGAGCATATCCGCTGGATTGAAAATGAAGAGATCGATATGGAACGGCTTGGCGGAACCTCGGATATGAAGAAGATCAAAGACCTGAAAGACCGGCCACTTCTGCTGTTCATCCATGAGTGGAGTATCCGCATGACACTGGAGAGGAACGAAGGGCTGAAGCTTTCGGAATTCGGAAAATCCTGATATTTTTGTTTGCAAACGGTAGGATATTTGTTATAATAAGCAGAGAGTTGGAACGATTGAATAATTGACAGGAGGTTATAGAAGGATGGTGAAGGACGAAAAACTCACATATGATATACAGAATGATGCCGGTCTTGGGGATGTGAAGATTGCCGACGAGGTGGTGGCGATCATTGCAGGGCTCGCCGCGACGGAGGTGGAAGGGGTGGCTTCCATGGCGGGGAACATCACCAATGAACTGATCAGCAAGCTGGGCATGAAAAAGCTGTCCAGAGGAGTCAAGGTGGACGTGCTGGAGGGGGTTGTCACCGTTTCCCTGGCTCTGAATCTGAAATATAACTACAGTATCGTGGATGTGACTGCCAGGGTACAGGAGAAAGTAAAGAGTGCGATTGAAAATATGACCGGGCTTGAAGTCGCCGATATCAATATCCGCGTTGCAGGAGTGGAGATGGATGACTAGTTCACTGCAGAGGGATTATAAAGGATGTCATCTGACATCCTTTTTCATTCCGTAGAAAGCTTCTGCGAATTTTCCTACGGAATAAAACCCTTCGAGGGAAAGGAGTATTTTTATGGTAAGAACAGAACTTCGTGAGCATGTGTTTAAGATGCTGTTCCAGATCGAATTTAACAGGCCGGATGAGATGCAGGAGCATATGAGGCTGTATTTTGAGGACCTGGAACATGCTACGGCCCAGGATCAGGAATATATCAGGACAAAGTATGAAAAGATCATACCGCTCATTCCGGAGATTGATACGCTGATCAACGAGAAAAGCACGGACTGGAAGACGAAACGTATGAACAAAGTGGATCTGGCGCTTCTGCGTCTTGCCGTATATGAGATGAAGTGGGATGAGGATATTCCGGTCGGGGTAGCGATCAATGAGGCCGTAGAGCTTGCGAAGCGGTTCAGCGGAGCCGACGGTCCGTCCTTTGTCAACGGAGTGCTTGGAAGACTGGCAGAGTAGAGCCGCGGATGTTACTATTCACGGTGCCTTGCACCCTGCTGCAAGGCATCCGGCCAGTAAAATAGCAGTTGCCGGCAACCAGCCCCTTGCCGTCAGGCGACTTTTCAATGGGCTGGCTGCGTTACAGTACGCGGCCGGTTAGGCCGTGAACTGTAACCCGCGGCTTGTTACAATTCGTGGCCGGCCAGGCAGTGAATTGTAAACGCGGCTTTTGCCGCAGAACAGGAGGCTAACAGATGCGTAATGTCTATTCGGTCAGGCAGGTGAATGCCTATATCAAAAATATGTTCACTCAGGATTTTATGCTGAACCGCATTTATGTCAGAGGAGAGGTGTCTAACTGTAAATACCATCCTTCGGGGCATATTTATTTTTCCTTAAAGGACGAGTCAGGTACCATTGCCTGCGTGATGTTCGCCGGTTCCAGATCCGGGCTTTCTTTCCGCATGCAGAGCGGACAGACGGTCATTGTTCTGGGCAGCGTCAGTGTCTATGAGCGGGACGGAAAGTATCAGCTCTATGCCAGGGAGATCTTGCTGG
>VSNK01000089.1 GCA_009774255.1 Faecalicatena sp. | reverse complement strand
TATGAGGAAACTGCCATTACGGATATTATGGAGCTGGCAGGCGGCGCAAAGGGGATGTTTTACCGGTTTTTCCAGAGTAAGGAAGAGGTCATGCACGCATTAGGTGATCAGATGTTTTTGGAGAATAATCCTTTTGAGGCGGTCCGGGGGCGTTCGGACCTGAACGGACTGCAGAAGATCCGGGAAGTGCTTGCTTTTGACAGGGCCGACGGAGAACGGGAAGAAATAAGTACGCAGGCAATTCCTATTTTGAAAGATCCGCGTATTCTTGCGGCTGCGGTGGAGGCGAACCGGCGGGTGCTGACTCCTTTATGGCTGGAACTGATTGAGGAAGGGCGGCGTGACGGTTCAATCTGGACGGAATACGCAAAAGAGCTTTCTGAACTGCTGCCTCTTGTCAATTTCTGGCTGCTGACCTCCGTGTTCCCGGCGGATGCGGAGGAAATCCGACATAAATGCAGGTTTGTTGCGGAGGTTCTTTCGGCAATGGGGCTTCCGATTATAGAGGATGAGATGGTTGGGCGAACCGAGAGGATATTGGAAGGCTATAGGGAAGAAAGGAAGGAGTAGCGGATGGGGCAGAAGCTGTTTACGAAAATTTTACGCTCCTTGTACTGGGGCAGGCAAGTTCTTTGTTTGGCAATTATATCCTGCGTCTGGCGCTGTCTATGTATGTATTGGAAGTGACGGGTTCGGCGGCTGTGTTCGCGGGGATTTTATCTATAGCGACGATTCCGACGATCCTTTTGTCCCCCATTGGAGGAATCCTGTCTGAGAGGGCGGACCGGAGGAATATCATGGTAGCGCTGTGGACACGGATGTGGAGATGAAAGAGCAGGGGGATTTGTGATGAAGAGGAAGAAATGTTATATCTATATGAGGGTTTCTACGGCGATGCAGGTGGATGGGTACCCAGAAGGACCGGCTGACAAAGTTTGCGGAATTTCAGAAGATGGATATTGTACGGGAATATTGTGAAATGAAAATCGCTTAATTGATACAAAGGGCATGAGCAGAATAACCGCAAAACCGCTGAAATAAAGGCATTTGACGATATTGGATACCATCAGATGCCTTTTCTTTTTGCTTATGATTTTGTAGTTGCGTGAAATCAAAAGTATTTTGGTACAGAGAAAAGTCTTGTAAGTGCGGTGCTTATGTATTTGCTATTGTTTCTTTGTAAGATATGCCCCACGCTTCCATGGAATTGATGATAGGACGCATGGATTCTCCGAGTTCACTTAAGGCATATTCTACCCGCGGGGGTACTTCGGGATATACAGTACGAGTGATGATACCGTCATCCTCCATAGAGCGGAGGCTGTCTGTCAATACTTTTTGACTGATACCTTCCAGGTTCTTTTTCAATTCGTTAAATCGCCACGGACGGGCAAGGAGATTACGCATAATGAGCAATTTCCATTTGCTTCCAATCAATTGTACGGTTGTCGCAACCGGGCAAGCTGGCATTTCGTCTTTCGTCAGCATATAGAAAACCTCCCCAAAATATATTACATCATATTTGAATGTTGCACTCTTATTATATTGCAACATTCTCTGTTTATCAATAGGTTTTGTACGTGTCACAAAAATTTTATTTGCCTCGAAAAGCCCTATAACTACGCAAAGGTTACAAAAAGGTGACTGGGTTATAAAAAGGTGCGTACTTGTGGAGCGTAAAAAAATCAGTAAAATGATAGATACAGAGGGCAAGAAACCCGCTGAATACTTATATGGAGGTCAAAACAATGGCACTTTCTAATCTTTCTGAATGGAACAAGAAAATGGAGGCTGCACCGGCAGCTGCGTGTGGTTCTGCTTGTGGCGCTGACGACAAGCCGGAAGAAAAGCCCGCAGCTTGCGGCTCTGCCTGTGGCGCTGGTGATAAGCCTGCTGAAGCTCCTGCAGCTTGTGGTGCAGCCGACAAACCGGAAGAGAAGCCTGCTGCGTGTGGTTCTGCTTGCGGCGCCGGCTACAAACAATAGAATCCCCGCTTTGCGGGCCTTCTATTGTCATGAATAATTGTTCCATTGTCTATCCCAAAGCTGTTCCCGGCGGGAAAACCCGCCGGGAACATATGAAACTTACACGGAGACGATTTTTTCGTTTAAACCGATTTATATAAACAAGAGGAAGCGAGGCATGCAAAATGAAGCAATTTTTTTCCTTTCAGTGGCACATTACAGATGAGTGCGATCAGCGGTGCAAGCACTGTTACATTTTTTCGGGGGATACCTGCAAAAAGATAGATTCTATGGATTGGCGGCAAATGCAGGATACTTTTTATAACTGTCTTGACTTTTGCGAGGTTTATAACCGTCTGCCTTATTTCTATATTACGGGCGGCGATCCGATTCTGCATCCTGATTTTTGGAGGCTTCTGGAACTGCTTCACGCCCATAGCATACCTTTTACTATTCTCGGAAATCCATTTCACTTAAACGATCAGATCTGCCGTGAACTGAAAGCATACGGCTGTGAGAAATACCAGCTGTCAATTGACGGTCTGCGTGAGACACACGACTGGTTCCGGAAACCCGGCTCTTACGACTGTACTCTTGAAAAAATCGGCTGCATTAACCGTGCCGGAATCCGCAGTGTTGTGATGACGACGGTTTCCAAAACAAACCGCATGGAAATCCCCGGCATTATCGACGCAGTTGTAAAAGCAGGCGTGAATGTATTTGCTTTTTCCCGTTATGTCCCCAGTGGCGGCGAGCTTGACGCAAGTATGACGCCGCAGGAATATCGTGACCTGCTTGCGATATGCGATAAGAAATTCAAAGAGTACAAAGCAGAGGGCTGTGATACTTACTTTAACAAAAAGGATCATCTTTGGACGCTGTATGAATATGAAACGGGAGAGTTCAAAATTCCCGAAAACGCAAAAGACGGCATGATTTACGGCGGCTGCAACTGCGGAAACTGCCATATTACCATCCTACCCACAGGTGAAGTTTACGCCTGCCGCCGGGTAGCTGACAGTCGTGTAGGTAATATTTTTACCAACCTACTTGCCGATATATGGGTAGCAAATATGGAGTGTTACCGGGAATACACAAAATTCAGTAAATGTGCAAAATGTAAGCTTCTCAGCCATTGCAGGGGCTGTCCCGCAGTTGCAAAAGGAACAAACGGAGATTTTTATGCCGCCGATCCGCAGTGCTGGGCCGATGAGAACAGCGATTTGTTCAGAAAGTGAGGATACCCTATGAATACGACAATGAAAGCGGTTTTGCTTGACAGACCGACAGAAGCCGAAAATGTTGAACTTTGCGAGATTCCTATTCCCGAAGTAAAGCCCGGCTGGGTACTTGTAAGAATAAAAGCATTTGGAATGAATCACTCCGAGCAGATTTTGCGGTTAAATGAAATCCGGGCCGGTTATATCAGAAAACCGATCATCCCAGGCATTGAATGCGTTGGCGAAATTGCCGGTCCCTCAGACAGCAATTTTACAGCCGGACAAAAGGTTGTCGCTCTTATGGGCGGTATGGGACGCAACTTTCACGGAAGCTATGCAGAATATGCACTTTTACCGATTCACCATGTATTTGCTGTGGAATCCGCGCTTTCGTGGACGGATATGGCGGCAATCCCCGAAACCTATTTTACAGCATGGGGTTCGCTTTTTGAATGTCTTTGCCTGAAACCAAGCGATACATTATTGATTCGTGGCGCTACCTGTGCGTTAGGCTACGTAGCAATTCAGATAGCAAAAGCGATTGGCTGTACTGTTGTTGCAACAACGCATAAAGAAAGTAAGCTGCCTTTGCTTACGCAGGCTGATAACGCAGTTCTTGATACGGGAAGGCTGTCTGATACACTGAACGGCGTAACAAAAGCGTTGGAGCTGGTCGGCCCCAAAACCCTGCCTGATTCGCTTCGCTGTATAGAAAAGGGCGGAATCGTCTGCAATACGGGTATTTTAGGCGGCGTATACACACTAAACGGGTTTGATCCTATTAAGGATATTCCAAATGGAGTATACCTTACCGGCTTCTTTTCCAACTATCCGACCGAAAAAACAATGCGGGATATTTTTAGATTTTTAGATAAACACAACCTGAAGCCCGCCATCGGAGCAAGTTTTGCCTTTGAGCAGATTAAGGACGCTTGTGTTGCTCTTGACAGCGGAAGCGTAAACGGAAAAATCGTTGTCACCCTTTGACAGCAAACAGGAGAAATAAGCGTTTATTGCCCACGAAAAATGTTCGGGCAAATGGGCGGAAGATTCCAAAGTGAATTGCAATATTGCAACTGCCTACTTTGAACTGCTTGCCAATGCGTACAGAAAAGCCAAAATCCACCGCTATTCGGAGCAGGGACGAAGTTAAGAAAGCGAGGAATAAAAATGGATTTTATGGATATTTCCAAAATGCGGGTAACTGTCCGCAAATTCTCGCAGAAGCCTGTTGAGAAAGAAAAAATAGACAAAATTTTGGAGGTGGGCACATGATTTTGTGCCAAATACCAAACTCGGCTGTCATAGAAAGCCGCTTAGCGAAACCTGCTTCTACAATCAAGCGCCAATAAAATAATTCAGGAAGGATGGTGTATATGGACGCAAAAACTTGTATGGAAAAATTGAAGCTTGTCGGCGTTTTGTCCTTTGCAACGCTTTCCGAAAAGGGATATGTCATTACCGATAGCTGTATTGGTTGCGGAAACTGTTATGAAAACTGCCCTGTTAATGCAGTTCAGAAACGAGGCGGCAAATGAATCAAACGGAAAGAAGAATTTTCTTAATCAAAGCATTGCTCGCAGAGCAGCCGAAATATGCGAATATGCAGATTCCGGCGAACACTGATGAGCAAAAAAGGCTCCTGCGTTCGCTTTTTAATATCCGTATGCCGAAGCCTGTATCAGAGCAATTTCTGCAAGTACAGGATGAGTATTTGCAGGAGGAAACCGCCCGTAAGGGGATAACGCTGCTGGAAGATCTATCGCCTGAAAAGGATAATTTCTATCTTTGGCAGGGAGATATTACGACGCTTGGGTGTGACGCTATCGTTAATGCCGCAAACTCACAGCTTCTTGGCTGCTTTTGCCCGAATCACGGCTGTATCGACAATGCCATCCATACCTTTGCGGGAGTTCAGCTTCGTCTTGCCTGTGCGGATATTATGCTAGAACAGATCGTCGATGAAGAACCGGGCAAAGCGAAAATTACGCCTGCCTATAATCTTCCATGCCATTATGTTTTTCACACAGTCGGTCCAATCGTCAAAGGCTGTGTGACAAAAGAAGATGAAAATCTGCTTGCGTCCTGCTACCGTTCCTGCTTGGAGCTTGCGGCGCTGAGCAGGATAAACAGCATTGCATTTTGCTGTATTTCTACGGGTGAGTTTCATTTTCCAAACGGCCGTGCAGCCGAAATTGCCATACAGACTGTAACGGAATTTATGGTGCAAAAACAAAGCGAAATGAAGGTGATATTTAATGTTTTCAAAGATTTGGACTACGAAATCTACAAAAAGCTGCTCCGAACAAATTAGACGCCTGAAGGAAGCAATCCAATCTGCCGATGCCGTTGTGATTGGCGCAGGCGCAGGCCTTTCCACGTCCGCAGGGTTTGTGTATACGGGCGAGAGATTTCATGAGTATTTTTCGGACTTTGAGGAAAAATACGGTTTTCATGATATGTATTCCGGCGGCTTTTATCCATACAAAACGCCGGAGGAGCATTGGGCTTATTGGAGCCGGTATATCTATGTCAACCGCTATATGGACGCACCGAAACCGCTATACCAGGAACTTTTCGGGCTTGTTAAAGACAAAGATTATTTTGTCATCACAACGAATGTAGACCACTGCTTTCAAAAGACGGGATTTGATAAAAAGCGTTTGTTCTATACACAGGGGGATTACGGGCTGTTTCAATGCAGCGTTCCGTGCGGGATAGATACCTATGACAACGAAGAAACCATACGGCGTATGATGGACGAACAAAGGAATATGAAAATTCCCACGGAGCTGATTCCGAAATGTCCGAAATGTGGGAAACCGCTGACGATGAATCTGCGTTCGGACGATAAATTTGTAGAGGATGAAGGATGGCATTTGGCAGCAGAGCAATACGAAAATTTCCTGCGGACAGGGAAAAATCAGAGAATCCTGTTTTTGGAGCTTGGTGTGGGCTACAACACCCCAGGTATTATTAAATACCCGTTCTGGCAGATGACAGCTAAAAATCCGAGCGCTGTCTATGCCTGTGTCAATTACGGCGAGGCGGTCTGCCCGAAAGAAATTGAGACACAGTCCATTTGCATTGATGGGGATATTGGAACGGCGCTTTCTGATTTGAGGTGACGCTATGCATGATATATGGAATCCATGGCACGGCTGTGTAAAATGCAATGTAAACAAGGCAAGTGTGGCCACACTTGCCTTGTTTGACTGGCCGAGTGCCGTCAAGGATGTTTATGCTAAAATATTTGCACAGAAAAACTCCTCACCACCGTAATGGTAGCGAGAAGTTTGTTTCATTTCATTGTTTTGTTCCAGTACTACAAACCGCACCGGTAAGGGTCATAATGATATGCGCCATTTCCTCGGCACTACGGCGGTCGTCCTCCGCGATCCAGTTTTGCAGGAGTCGGTAACTGCCATAAAAGGCGAAGGAGGCAATATCCTCGTCATACCGATGGTCATCTGCCGTCTTCCTGTATTCTGTAAGCAGCACTTCGATCTTCGGAAGAGAGAACAGCCGGTGTGCAAAAGTCTCGTCAAAATTGTTTTGAATCAGCAGTCGGGAGATCTCCAGATTTTTCTCCATATAGGAAAATATCAGTGTGACCCGGTGCAGTACACCGGCGCTGTCGCACAGATCGGTACTTTCAATGGCATCGGCAATATCCTTTATATACCAGTCACGAATCTCCGCCAGTACATCATACTGGCTGGCGTAATGATTGTAAAAAGTCGTGCGGTTGATGCCTGCAATATCACAAAGCTCACGGATGGAGATTTTATGAATATCCTGTTTTTTCAGCAGACTGATCAAGGCGCGATGGATTAGTTCCTTGGTCAGGGCAATTCTCTGGTTTGGCTTCATTCCCATAATCGTTCCTCTCAACACTTTCATTTCATCTGTCGGTTGCAGCTTCAACACCTGTTGAAAAACCAAGCTGACCATTAAGGAAATCGCAGTATCTCTGTTCTTTGGCCTGACCATTGGTTTTGGCACCGGCTTTTTCGGCTCCGACGGTGGTATGATGATGCTCATCGTGTTCACTGCCATGCTGGGCTATGAGCGTAAGACTGCCGTTGGCACCTCTACATTTATTATGACCTTCACGGCGTTGATTGCATCGGTGAGCCATATCCTCATTGAGCCCACCATCGTGCTGGAGTGCTGGGGGTTCCTCGTTCTTGCCATTGTGGTCGCCACCTTCTTCTCCCTTGTCAGCGCGCAGTTTGCCAATAAGGTCAAGGGCAGGGTTGTGGGATATGTGACAGGTGCGATTCTGCTGGTTTTGGGCCTGTCCATGATTATCATCAACAATATAATATAGATAAAATCACCGTTCCTATCGTATCTGCATTGATCCTGTGCGGGACAATGTTCTGGGGGATAAGCTATGACACTGACAGACCTGTGCTTAATAGTAGGCGGCGACGGGCATCGCCTCATTCAGCTTCCTTGCACATGGAAATTTATCCTGCTTTGAATTCTACCAGGCCTCCCATAAATCCGTCATGCAGCGTTCCCTCCTGAAACCATACGGAGATGGCCGAGGGATTATATGCTTCCGCTCCCTTTCGCAATGCCTCTGTATAATGTCCATATGCGTAAGATAATCCCTGCACCATCTGTCCGCTGTATTTTTCCAGGCTGCTTCTGTCCTCGCCGATTTCCGCCATAATCTTTTGCGCCGTAAGAACCCGCGGATCCAGATGATCCTTTCCGTGGCATGCCACTTCGTGTCCTTCATACAGGCTTTTCACCTCTTCCGGATCAATCGTTTCATAAAATCCAAGGTGGATTCCCAGTGAACCTGAATTCAAATGAAAGGTCCCTTTTAAACCGTACTGATTAAAGATTTCAATTAACTTTCTATCCGTCGCCTGACCATCATCATAGCTGAATGTCAGCGCCTTATTTTTCCCCTGCGGATATACGAATTTCATCCTTCAATAACCTCCATTTCTTCTGGTGCTTTATAATCAATCGTGACTTTTCCTGATTCTTCCTTTTTCCATGATGCCTCAATTGTGCCTTTCGGAGTTATAACACTTCCTTTTGCCCAGTCCATGTATCCTGTTACCGGCAGGATATATGCTTTAGAATAACCAGGTGCGGCCGGTCTCACACCCAGCGTCACGGACGGAAGCTCATACAGCGCAAGCGCACCCCACGCATGGCAGTCGCTTCTGCCTGTCATTCCGTCCTCCACACAGGTCGTCAAATGGTTCTCTACCATCCCCCTCCAGAGATCCCATTTTTCTTCCGTTCTCGCGTAAAGCTCGGTCTTTTCCATTGCACGGAATAAATAATATGCCATTGCGACAGAGCACTGTGCATAATCCTGCGGCATATCCAATGTTTTTTCCAAAAGCATTTTTCCTCTCTTTATATCCACCGTATCCGTCAAAATCGCAAAGACCTGTACATGCTGTGAACAGATCTCCACGCCCGGGCCGTCTGTAAACATTCCCTTCTCATCCGTACAGTATTTCTGTACCGCATGCCGCACTCTCTGCGCTCTGCTCCTGTACTCTTCGGCAGTGCTCTGCCTGTCCATATATGTAAACAAATCCGAAGCTGCCTCAAGCCCCATGAGATAAAGCAGGCTTTCCATGGTAATTGTTCCCTTTTCTGCAGCTTTCGGCACACCGCTTTCCCATTCCGGAACCCAGTCTATGAATGACCAATATCTGCTTTTACCGTTATATCCTCCAACTCTTCCCACAAGATTTCTCTCGTCCAGATGCTCCTCAAAAAAGTTCAGGATCTGGTCAATGCTCCCTAAAAATCTCCTAAGAAATTGCTTGTCACCGAAATACATCATATGGTCATGAAGCATCAGAATATAGTAAATGGAAAATCCAGGAATTACATTTTCATGGATACTCGGATAACAGCTATTGATCATTCCGTCCGCATTCTGGGATTTCCGGAAATCATCCATGCATTTTCTTGCCAGCCGGTCATCGGCTGAAACCGCATATGTATACAGGATCTGGCTTCTGGAATCCATTGCGTATTGGAGCTGTTCATAGAAGGGACAGTCCGTATAGGTCTCCTGCATGCATCTTCTCAAAGAACGCTCACTGATTTCCCAGACCGGCGCAAGTGTTGCATCTGAAGTTTCCACATGTGTCTTTATTTCCAGCGGATATCCGGTTTCTTCGTAATCCAGGCCGCTGATGCTAAGCGCCGTATTCTGCGTTTCCACCTCAATACGGATGAAGCGGAACGTGCGGAACCAAAATGGAAGATACACTTCCGGCTTTTCTTTCTCCCCATACCCTGCCACATGGTAACAATCACTGAATCCATGCAGTTTTCCGTTTTTCCAGTCCAGCCGGTCCGTTTTTGTTGGAAGCGGTATATAGAGGTCATTCTCTGGTTCCTCGGCGATTCCATACGCTTCGGAATAAAGTAACCGGATCACACTGCCGCATCCATCTGCCATTTTCAATACAACAAACCCTGTCTCCTCCTCTCCGGCGTCGATCTCAATTATTTCGAGGGAATGTGCCGGAATCTCAACCGTTCCTTTTCCGGCAAGCATGCTTTCCCATGCCTGTGCTCCAAGAGAGGTCTCGCGGCAGCATATAACCCGGTTAAATTTTTTACCTTTTCTATACATATACGGTATGGTACGCCGATATAAATTCCCGGGCGCAGAAGAGGTTGTAATTTCAAGCATGCTCCGCACAACGACAGAATCCCATGTTTCATCTTCAAATCCCGGTTCATTCCATCCGTTCAACTCTCTGTCTCCGCTTCTCTCTTCCATAATTGTAAGCGGTGCGAACAGAACCGTTTCCGGGATAATCCGAACATTCTCCATCTGTCTGCATTTCCATTTGGCGTTTCCGCTGATACCAATCAGCCCTCGCTGTGATTCAGACAGATTGTCTGCAGCATAATCTTCATAATTCTGGTCAATCGGCTCCTTATGCCCTTTTTCACATTCTTCTACATAAAGCCCCGGAGTCTGTGTACTGAACAAGCTGTAATTTCTCTGGTCCTGGCCGGCAGGATAGTAGAGGACTTCTACAGCCAGGACATTTTCTCCCTCCCTCAGCCATTCCGAAAGATTCACTTCATCATAAAACCAACTGTTCCTGTCTCCTTTCGATGGCCCGTACTGTACCAGAGTTCCATTTACATAAAGTTTATACCGGGTATCCGCCGAAATTCGAATCAGGCAGGTCTTCTTTTTCTGAAGGAATTGTTCTCCTTCCAGCGAAAATTTTCTTCGGAAACAGGCTATCTGTATACCTTCTGCTTTTTGTGCATTTTGCGGCAGCCACATCCATTTTGTGCCGGGCAGTTCAAATTCCATTCTCGTATCCTCCTGTAAATAGTAAGTTTCCTCCATCGTAATGTATATTTCTTTCCCCGTATAGAAATATTTTCTGAAAAATGCAATTATTTTTTGTTCTTCCTAATTCTGTATTTTTTCTAGATTTCTCCCAAATATATTTTCATCTTTCCAAAGATTTTTTCATACTTATGTAATTTTTCCAATTATAATGTGCCAATAAACATTGAAGGAGGAAACTTTTATGCAAACAAAAGCAAAGAAACCAAATGGAAAATGGAGAAACTCCATACTCTGGACGCTGGGATCAGCCAGCCCTGCGATCTGTTATATGCTGATCAGCCAGCTTACATATGCCATGACAGAAAGCTTTGCGATCTCTGCCATCTACGCAGGTATGATCTTTCTGGTAAGCCGAATCCTGGACGGCTTTACCGATATTATTGCGGGCATGATCATCGACCGTACCCATTCAAAGCTTGGAAAAGGGAGAGTCTGGGATCTGTGTATGGTCGCCGCCTGGATTGCCGCAATCTTATGTTTCAGTGTTCCCTCCGGCATGACGGAGACTATGAAGCTGGTTTATATTTTCATTATGTATAACCTGTATTCATCCGTATTTAGTACCTTTGTAGGCTGTGCGGAACCAATCCGTATGAAAAACAGCATGGATGAGGAAGGAAGACTCCACGCCGTCTCGGTAGCCGCAGTAATTTCCACGATTCTCTCAGCTCTGGTCGGAATTATCATCCCTGTTTTGATTCCCGTGATCACTCCACTGAAATTCGGCTGGACACTGATTGCGGTGATCATTGGCCTTCCCAGCATTATTTTCACCCTCCTGCGGTTCTTCCTTATGCCGGAGATCGTCGATCAGGAAGAATCTGTTTCCTCTAAAAAGGAAGATAAAATCGGATTTTTTGAATCTCTTAAGATGCTGGTAAACAACAGATACACGATCATTATTTTTGTAGTTTCTCTCGTCAGGGCTCTGGTCACCGCAGCAGGAGGCAGTGCGGGAACCTACTACTTTACATACATTTATGGAGATGTTGCCGCGGCATCTATTCCGGGCATGGTTTCACTTGTCATCTTTTTCGCTGCGGCACTGATTCCTGTGCTTTCGGAAAAATTCGGAAACGGCAAACTTTGCTTATATTCCACGATCCTCGGCGCTGCCGCATACCTTTTAAGATGCCTGATGCCGTTAAATCTTGTCTGGTATACCCTCTGCTCCGCCGTACTCGGTTTGTGCAGTATCCCGGCCAGTTACCTGCTTCCGGTCATGCTGATCGATGTCATGGATTTCAGCAAATGGAAGAACGGAAAAACGCCCGAAGGAATCATCTCTGCTTCCAGGACCATCTCTGATAAGCTCGGCCAGGGACTTGGTTCTGCAGCCACCGGCATCATCCTCCAGTTCGGCGCACTTTCCGGCGGCGGCTATTCCGACGCCAGTATCATGTTCCTGAACAATATCTTTCCTGCAATATGCTGGATCATCGGCAGCATAGCTCTTGTCTTCTACAATCTGGATAAGAAAATGCCACAGATCCGCACGGAACTGGAAGCACGCGGTTCAACAAACTGATAGGGCTGTTTCACGAAGATGTATAAAAACTGAATAATCTCCTACTTAAAAGCCAGTTCAAAGTTTGTACCCATACAGCAGAAAAGACTGGCTTTTTTATTGCACATGGTGTATTCTATACTCGTAATGGACATCATTGTATACGCCGTCCGGTTTTGCCGGACGGCGATATCTTGTCTGCGGAGGTTGAAATGGAATTTCAGGAATATGTCATCCAGCACATAGAAAGACTATCAAATTGCAGCTGCAGAAGCCTGTCACAGGAGGGAAAGATTGTCTTTTCATCACCGGAACCATTCCGGGCAAAAGATCCTGTCTGCTGTTGCAAGGAGCTTTTCTCCCGTCTTACGGGAACGGTCAAAACCGCTGCATGTAATATTTACACGGATGAGGACTTTTTTTATGGGATATTTTTCTATAGCGGGAGGTTCTATGTACTCGGCCCTGTTTCCGGCGGCAATTTCCCGGAGCCACGCATCCGGCAATATCTGTCCCGATGTGGTTCCGATAAGGATTTTCCGGTTCCATACCTCCCCATAGATTATTTTGAAGAACTGCTGGCCTTTTTCTATGGGCTGATTACCAATGATCTGTCGAATTCCGTCAATGTCCTACTTGACCGGCAGCATACACAGATTTTTGACCGGCAGATCAAGCAAAAATACGCTGTATATCATCTTTCCAACAGCGAAGAACTGCGGCCGCACATGGCTTACTCCAGAGAACGGGAATTGGCAGAGAACGCAGCAAATGGGAAAATAGAACTGCCAGACTCAGAAATCTGGCAGCCTGGTATCATCGCAAAGGGAAAACTAAAACAATGTGAATACGAATGCGTCTGTGCAATTACGATCACTACACGGACCGCGATACAGGCAGGCGTTGCCGAATCCCGTGCCTACGAGCTCAGCGACCTGCTTCTTCAGAGACTGTCTGTTGCCCGTGATATGATTGAAATGAAGCAGATTTATAAATACAGCATGGAACTGTTTTCAGATGAAATAGAAAAAGCAAAAAAAGACTGCTCTGAAAATATGTACATCGAAAAGGCCAAGAACTATATTGCGAAACACATTTATGAAAAAATAAGGCTGGACGACATTGCAAAGCATATCGGGCTGAATTCCAGCTACCTTTCCGGTATTTTCACGCAGGAGACCGGGAGAACACTTTCCCGCTATATCCTTGAAAAAAAGATTGAGCTGTCCTGCAACCTGCTCCGCTACTCCGATTCGTCTATTGCGGGCATCGCAGAGTACATGCAGATTACTCCTCAAAATTATTTTACAAAGGTTTTCCGGGAAATCATGGGCACCACCCCCGCGAAATACCGAAAGCAAAATAAAATGCATGAATTCAAATCCGAATTTCCAGATATGTGAACCTTGTTTTCGGAAAAATGTGAAATATCTTTAGTATATTGAGGATTAAAAACTGCCATATACCGGTTCAAATATCTGGTATGTGGCAGTCTTTCAATTTATTTTAAATATGGTTTCAGATTTTCGAATATGATTCGGTATGCATTAGCATACATATGTACTCCTTCCACTGTAAACTCTTTTTTCAGTCTTCCATATTCGTCAGTAAGCCCAGTGTTTACATCAATATAGCGGCAATCGTATTTTTCAGAGAGCCTTTGGATGGCTGCATTTGCTATAGGGATATTACGATTATTCCTGTTAATGAATAATTCTTTCCCCCATTCACCTTCCGGAACTTTATCAACTTCATTAACTGGATAATAAGCCATCATATATACGGAGCTATCTGGCAGCCGAGATTTTATCTGTCTCAAAATCTCTTCATAATTTATAATCATATGTGACAAAACATCTTCAAAAGCGCCTGAAAATGAGATATCATTGGTCCCAATGTTAATAAATATTTTGGAAGGTTTTGTATCAAATAGCTGGACATCCAGGTTCTGAAGCATATCATCCGTTGTAAATCCACCGACTCCGCGGTTATAAATGATGATATCCATCTGTTCTGTCATCAACAACTCGTTAACAGGAAACTGCTCCATTAAAGAAGAACCGGTAAAGAGTATCTGGCCTTTCACGACATGCTCATTAAGAATCCGGTATTTGTCTATTTTTTGCTGTTGCTCCATTTTCAGATACGCATTAAAATATTCAATCATGTTATTCCTCCAAAACGAAATTATCTATAAAATGTAATTTGCCACACCCACAATGGCAGGAAGAGTAAAAATACATAAAAGCGTGCTTAGGCAGACTTCCTTTACAGCACGTATATAATTATTTTGATATAACTGGGCAAAAATAGCAACGTTAGATCCCACCGGCGCTGAGGCTGCAATTAAAATGGTAAGTTTAATCGTATGGTATTCTGTTGGAAACAGAAATAAAAGTACAATAGTGAAAGCTGGAATCACAAGCAGCCGAATTAAGATGCAACGATATACAATTGGTTCAGTAAAAAGCGATTTTATAGGGACTTGAGCCAGATAAGTTCCAAGCACCATCATTGCCAGCGGGCCATTCATATTAGCCAGTGTTCCAATCATACCGTCTAATAAATCCGGAAGTGATACAGGAAGGAAGAATAGTAGCAGTCCCCCTAAAAAACTGAGGATAATCGGATTTGTCCTGAGTTTGTGGAAAGAAAGCACGCTTCGATCCTGGGTTAATACCAGTATGCCGTAAGTCCATTGCAAAATGTTAAGCAGCGCGACGAAAGAGGACACATAAAAGACGGCTTCTTGTCCTAACGTCATCTGCACCAAAGGAATACCGATAAATCCTGCATTGGAAAAAGCGGCGCTAAACCGTTCAATTCCATGCTCTTTACTAAAAAATATCCTGCTTATGATTATGGCAAGCAGTAAAGAAAGCAGGGCGGCAACAAAGGAAACAAACAGCCCCTTCAGTAATCTGGCAGAATAATCTGCCAGATAGGATTTCAGAATTGCCGCCGGCATGATAATATGCAGGAGCATTCGTCCAAGGTCAGCGCTTCCGGATGTACTAATCAGTTTTTTCCTATATAAATAGTACCCAATCAAAAGATACATAAACATTAAAATGTTTTGTTTCAACAATAAGAAAATAAAGTCCATACAGAGTCATCCCTTCTGAACTTGGCAGGGTTTTAAGGTTCTAAAGCGCACCATTATTCGGAATAAACCCAAATGCCGCGCCATACTGATATTCGTCCCTGTCCCATAAATCAATTTGTTCTGTTTTCACAACAAATAACCTCCCTGCCGATATCCGATTATTTTCTCTGTTCCAAATCCTGCCTGATCTGCGGTAATTTCTTTTCAAGGTCATATTTAAGAGCTACGATCAGTGCCACAATAGAAAGTACCAGCGGAACAATATTATTCATAATATATATTGCATTAATAACTTCCGGCGGCTGGACAGCAGCTGTTCCATCATAGTTCACAACGCCAAGAACAAATCCACACATAAGGGATGTAAGTCCCATGGCAAGTTTTGCCGCAACAGAATTTAAGGAATTTATCATACCGTCCGCGCGTATACCTGTTTTCCATGCTCCATAATCCATACACTCAAAAATATAAATTCCAAGAAGCGCTCCTGTCGGAATCTGATAGAAAGAACTGACCACTGCGGAAATGGTATGTCCAACTATATTTTTACCCGCCAAAATTCGGATGATAATGGAAGCAAGACCGGAAACCGTACCAAGCAAAAGTATCTTCCGGGTACCGAATTTTTCAAGGAGCTTAGGCGAAAATATTAAGATCACAGGCATAAGGAATCCGGCAAATCCTACAATGGACTGGAGTCCGATGTCTCCGATATAATATTTAAAAAAATATGTACCAATAGAATTATTAATCGCAACACTAAACTGCTGCATAAGGTAAATAAATACCAGCATCAAGATATATTTGTTTCTAAATACAGTTTTTACACCTTCCATTAAAGACAGCTTTTCCTTTTTTTCCTCATGAGTTGCTTCTGCGTTACATTCAGGAATAAATAAAAATCTCATTGCTGCCATTACTGCACATGGAATTCCAACCAAAATACCCATTTTGCTCCATGAAGAAAGGTCTGTACCCGCTCTGGCAATAAGCTGCGGCAGCAAAATTCCAACTATGATCGTTGCAAACATCATAATAGATCCGCTGAACGAGATAACTTTATTTCGATCAGCTTCCTTTTTAAAGGCGTTTTTTAAGTAGATGTTATTAACGCCATATACGATTGTCTGGCAGACTGCCGTAATCAGGAAGTAAATAACAAATACCCATACATACTTGGCTGTAGTTCCCATTTTGGGCGTCGAATAGAACATCATCATCAAAATCCAAAGCAAGACACCGGCAATCTCATATGGTCTTGCCTGCCCCCATTTTGTATGTGTATTATCCACCAAATATCCTATCAGAAAATCAGTAATTCCATCTGTCAGTCTTGTGATAAGCATAATAACACCGATGATCGCAGGTGAAAGGCCCAATACATCTGTACAATAAAATGTAGCATATCCTATCATAACTGTACTGATTGCTACCGCTGATCCGGAAGATGCCCATGATGGATATACCCATGCTGGAAGTTTATCCCTGAGTCCTACCGGTAACTTTTTCGTGTTTTCTGTTCCCATGTTTTCTCCTTTCCTATACGCACTTACTCTCAATGATTATTTCTGTACCAATTCTTTCAGAAGCTTTAATATCCGGACCGCGCAGACCTGAAGCTGTGCCCTTGACAGATGATAGGGATGCCCTTCCTCTGCCAATGCATTTTTTATATCGTCTGTATCTGATGTTCCCCCCGGCATGGTAAGATCATTCCCGGCTTTGACACAGCCTGCCGCTGACGCTTCTTTATATTTGCTGTCCGGGGTTTTCATCACGGTTGTAGTAGCATACCAATCTGTCATGACGATTCCTTCAAAATTCCATTCATCCCGAAGAACATCTGTCAGCAGCTCTCTGCGGTTGCAGGCATGTTCCCCATTGATCAGATTATAGGAAGTCATCACCGTATAAGGCTTCGCCTGCCGGATACAGATTTCAAATCCACGGAGATATATCTCCCGCAGCGCTCTTTCACTCACGATGCTATTTGACGTATATCGGTTCGTTTCCTGGTTATTGCAGGCAAAATGCTTGATTGTGACACCGCATCCCTTGTGGCTCTGCACGCCTTCCGTCATTGCAGCGGCCATGAGCCCGCTCACCAGGGGATCCTCCGAATAATATTCAAAATTACGCCCGCACAGAGGGGATCTCTGAATATTCAGGGCGGGGGCAAGCCACAGGTGGATACCGTACTGTTCCATCTCCGAACCGACAATATCGCCGCAGGCCCTGACTGCCTCCGGATTAAAAGACTGCGCCAGATCCGTACCGATCGGGATTGCCGTGCAGTATTGGTAATATTCCGCGGCCTCCAATTCCTCTTTTGACACGGTCTCCTCCTTCCGGCTCATATCAAATTCTCCCAGATCGACCAGATCCGAGATATCACCGCCAAAGGAAGAAGAAACAGCCTTTACCTTTCCATCTATCACCTTGTAAATGGAACTGAGCCGGAGACCTGCCGGCCCATCCGCCATCACAAGCGTATCCAGATGGTATTTTTCTTTTAATCTGTCCGTTGTTTCTCCTGCCGCGCCTGCAACAGACGAAGCCGCAACCCCGATCACACTGCCGGCCCCGCTGCCTTCTTCATGAAGTCCCACACAAAGCTGTATCAGATCATCATCTGAAAGCCCGGATGCAAATTCTTCCACACTTTTCTTTCCTGAAATCACATCCTCCCAGACGCAGGCTTCCCCCCGTGGAAGCTCTGCCGGCAGGCCGCTGTAAAGAATCCTGGATTTTTCTATTTTCTTTGTATCAATAGTAATGCACACAGCCTCTTTGAGTTTTTCTCCCTGCTCTATATCTTTTGGATCCCCTTCATTTCTTTCATAGCAAAGCTCCTCTACCCTGTCACCTGAACAGATATTTTTCAACTGTTCTGTGACAACCGTATCTGTGAATGTAAGCCTTCCACATACAAAAGAATTCCGGGAACTGTTTCCAAGATACAGTGCATAGTCTCCCTTTTCCAGAATATAAGACGCTGATTTCTCGTCATACACTGCCATATCCTTCGTGCAAAACTCAATTTCCACCTCGCAGCTTTCTCCCGGAAGCAGCTCCCTGCTCTTTGCAAATCCGGCCAGCTCCTTATAAGGGCGGTCTGTTTCGCTATCCAAAGCTCCGTAATATAGCTGAACCGTCTCCCTTCCGGCATACTTCCCTGTATTTGTAATCTCTGCCGTCACCGCAATCCGGCTTTCATCCGCCGAAACCGACCGGCAGACCGTCTCAAATTCTGTGTAACCAAGACCATAGCCGAAGGAGTATAACACCTCTTTCTTCACTGTATCAAAATATCGGTAGCCCACGTAGATTCCTTCTCTGTAGAAGGTATCATTTGGATCGCCGAATCCTTCTGTGGAAGGGTAATCCTCCAGCTTCGCCCATGTCATTGCAAGCTTGCCCGACGGATAACTTTTTCCGAGTATAAGGTCCGCAAGGACATCCCCTGTCGGAGTCCCAAGCTGTCCCAGGAGCAAAATATTTTTTACTTCCTGAACCGGCGTCAGGTCAACAAGCCCTCCTGTGTTCAGTACAAGCATAAATTTTTCATACTTTCGGTTCAGCTCAAGGATGTCCCGCTTTTCGGTTTCCGTCAGCATCATATCTCCGGCACAGGCATTCCTGTCACTGCCTTCGCCTGAAATTCTTGCCAGCACATAAACCGCTGCCTCGCCTTCCCCTTCCAGTGGCAGTTCATATTCTGGTTCCGGCATGGCCTTTCCCATTGCTGACAAAAGATAAAACATCCCTCTTTTTTCTGCCTCCTGCTTCATTTCCTGATAATATTCGATCTTAGCCTGCCTGCAGACCGCATCATAACCGTCAAGCCATGAAGCGGATGTGAGCGTAAAGCCCGCATTACGAAGCCCCTCTTCAACCGTCACAAAATGACGTACATTCACATCCCC
>VSNK01000088.1 GCA_009774255.1 Faecalicatena sp. | reverse complement strand
TTTTTTTACGTTATGATATATTATTAATGTCTTTTGGGCGCTCCCAAATGTGAGTTGAAATATTTATAGTTATCATCGTAGTAAAAAAGGAGGCTCAATTTACCTCCTTTTTTACTACAACAAAATAGCCTCTCCATATTCCGTATCCAATGCCAGCCCCGTCTCATCACTGTATTTCGCCGAATCCCTCAAAACAAAATAATCCTCTTTCATGTCCTCTGAAATTTCTCCCAGCATTCCCGCGGCAAACATTTTTTGAAAGTCTGTTTCATATACGGAGACGCAGTATTGGCTCATCTTTCTTGCCAGTCCCTTCGTGAATCCTTTTAATTTTAAGTTTTCAAAAATCTCTTGCGCCTCTTTTTCTCTTATAATCATGATCGTTTTCGTATTTTCCTCTATCAGCCGGACTTTTTTCGCCGCTTCGGCAAATTGAAAATATCCCTTTTGAAACAATGGAAGTATTCCTTTTTTGTCCAGACTCTCCCCGCGAAAATGGTAAAGTCTCTCAAAATATAATTTTATGGTTTCCAGATCTTCCATATTTCTGCTATCTGCAAGAAGACTTTCCGTAACATCGATCTGCTGGCGCTGTCCGGGTACGTATTCCTTTTGGTCAAATTTGAATATATACGTAAAACATTCCCCGACAGGTCTCTTCCCTTCACGATTACATCTTCCGGCTGCCTGGATAATAGAATCGATTCCTGACAGCTGCCTGTATACCGTTTGAAAATCCAGATCCACTCCTGCCTCAACGAGACTTGTGGATATCACAATACATTTTTCCTTTTTTTGGAGTCGTTCACGAATGCAATTTAGTACTTTCTTTCTATGAGCCGGATACATAGCAGTTGACAAGTGGTAAACGCCGTCTCCTTTTATATGCTGGTAGATCCTCTGCGCACGTTTTTTTGTGTTCAATATACAAAGTGCCTGTTGCTCTTTCTCCAGTCTTTGAATCAGTTCTTCCTCTGGGATTATATTCAGGTTTTCTATAGATACACGTCTGAAAAAAGCAAACTGTTCTTCCATGCGCGGGCATAGTTCCGTAACTTTTATATCCTGGGACAGCAGATTTTTTAATGCCGGCTGTGTTGCCGTACATAAGACTATACTGCTGCGGTAATATCGCAATAGCTGTTCTATAACGCTTATGCATGGTTTCAAATAATCATTGGGAAGCATCTGTGCCTCATCAAAAATAATCACACTATTCGCTATATTATGTAATTTCCTGCACTTAGATGATTTATTCGAAAACATAGATTCAAAAAACTGTACATTGGTAGTGACAACTACAGGCTTATCCCAATTTTCTGCCGCAAGCTGCATGAGTTTTAATTCTTCACTTGATTCATAATCTATATTGCAGTGATCTTCCAGAACATTCCCTTCTCCTAAGATATCAGAAAATATTTTTGCGTTTTGCTCAATGATGCTTGTATATGGAATCACATAAATAACCCGGCTCATTCCATGCTCCTTTGCGTGTTTCAGAGCAAAAGCGAGTGAAGAAATTGTTTTTCCTCCTCCTGTAGGAACCGTAAGTCTGAAAAGTCCTTTTTCTTCTTTTCCCATTTTCAGGCAATGCTCCAGTATTTCCGTTCTTCGCCCGTTAATTGTATTCAAATCGCGATTTTCCATCCAATTCGATATATGTGCCATCAGTTTTTTATATAATAATTCTACAGATTCTCCACTATCTCTGACACTTTCGCCTCTCATAAATAATTCTGTATCCAGATAATCTGCATCAACCAGACATGAATAAAGCATTCTGATGAACATACTCGAAAAGAAATCTATGTTTTCCGTTTTCACCGGCTGAAACGGAGGTTTTTTCAAAAACGGGATCTCGATCTCGTTTTTATATGCCTGATAATCTTCTATTTTCTTTTTTATTCTTCCAATCATTGTACCTCGAGTACCAACATCGTCGGAACCTCCTGTATCCGGAAGTCCTGCATGATGTCCCGCAATACAGTAACTGAGAAGAGGATATATTCCTTTTTTATCCCAACACAGCTTAGCACCCGCTGTGGCGTGATCTACTGTTTCTTCACTTCCATGCAGTCTTTTTTGAAATTTTTCTGAATATTTTCCCAAATCGTGTAAAAGACCGCAGCAATATCCTAATTCGTACGCGCCGAACTGCTCCGCATACCGCCCACAAAGTTCAGCGGAATTTTCTAAATGTTCTTTTAATGGTTGTTCATCACTATTTTGGTTTATATGAGCTAAATACTTCATAACAATCCTCCCATTCTTCATATAGTTGTATATTTGGAATATTTTTATAGTCGGTTTAATTGCTAGTACAGCTTTGCATTAATTCTTGAGTAATAAGCACTCGCTATCCGCGCCATCTGCACGTCTCTTAACCTAGACGTAGCCCGCTACGCCGTCGGCTAAGAGACGCACAGCTGACACGAATATCGAGTACTATTACTTCAAGATTAATGCAAAGCTGTACTAGTTTTTATTTTTAAATTTTACCAGGCGTGAAGTTTGTTGTTTTATGCATTCTGGCTTTGCCTGCGGTATTCCCCGGGTGTGACTCCGTATTTTTTTCGAAATAATTTATAAAAATGTGTCCGGTTCGTGAGACCGAGATGTGCTTCGATGGCAGAAATGGGCTTGTCTGTTTCTGTCAGAAGATGTGCAGCTTTTTTCATCGTAAATGTCAGTCCATAATCATACAGGCACATCCCCGTATATTTGTTCACAATCGTATTCATATAATTGCCGCTGTAGCACAGAGCCTTCTCCAGATCGGAACGGGACATGCGCCCGTCAGTATCCTCCATGAGGTGTCCGATCCGTGAAAACAGGAGCAGATCGGAGCTGGAATTGAGTTGTACGCTGCTGATGTGATAATATTTTTTTGTATCCAGGTAGTAGAAAAGCTGGCAGATCAGCCCCTTCAACATAAATGTTGAGCCGAATGTGGGAAACATCATCGTATGGATCAGCCGGTCCGCGAACCTGTACAGGTCGGAGCTGTTCTTCCGGTTCTGGTAGACCGGAAGAAAATCCAGATAATTTTTCCCTTTTTCCAGTTCAATATTGTCGGCCATGAACTGGAGAATGGAATTTTTCAGCGCGGTTTCCTCTTGATAATAAGCTGTGCGGTGCGATTCCAGCAGCTCTTTGATGAAATTTACGGACAGGCCGATAAAAAGAAGGCGGGCCTTGCCGATATATTTTTCCACATGAAATACATTCTGGTTGATCAGACAGCAGGTTCCCGCAGGATAAAGGTAATCCTTGTTTTCCATTCTCTGCGTGATGCTTCCGTCCAGAACGATCACCAGTTCAAAAAAGGCATGCTGATGCGGCGGACGGGAATTGAACGTATGAAAATCAGATATAATATAGGAAGAATAGAAGTAATCTTTGTCCGGTGATACGGACAGTACATTATAAAAATCCTCTTCGGAAAGCCCGCTGCAGTATGTCAGTGTAAACTGAATCGGCGCGGACATATCATAGTAGGAATTGATGGCGCTGTTCGCGTCATGGATTTCTAAAATGTTGCTTTCCTTTCCGGAACGGATTATTTTTCCTTTCATAGCGTATTCTCCTTTTGTGTGACAAATAAATGTAAGAGTAAATCTTTTCTGTATGCCTGCGCCGGACAGCGGCATTTTTGAATTACTTACAGCATACACGAATATGACACTAAAAATGATGTCATATCAATGTCGGTGACATTGTCGTTTTTGTTGAAATTTGCTAAAATTTCTTTATTCCAAGATAAAGTATATACATTATCACGAAAAAAGTAAAGGAGAAAAAAGGGTTATTATGAATGAGAAAAAGTATCTAAAATGGTATCACAAGGTTGCCTATGGCTCCGGAGATTTGGCTTCAAACTGTGGATACGCGCTGATTTCGAGCTTTGTTATGCTCTACCTGACCAATGCGGTGGGACTCAACAGCGCAGTCATCGGAACCTTGATGATGGTGTCAAAATTGTTGGACGGTGTGTCAGATATTTTCTTCGGGGGACTGATGGACCGGACAAAAAGCAAGCTGGGACAGGCGCGGCCGTGGATGTTATTTGGCCAGATCGGAGTTTCCGCATGTCTGTTCCTGGTGTTCAGTATTCCGAGCATGAACCAGAACATGCAGTACGCATACTTCTTCGTATTCTACACAGCGTTCAATGCTGTTTTCTATACGGCGAACAGTATTGCCTATGCGGCGTTGGCAGCGAAGATCACGAAGAACGGGCAGGAAAGAGTACAGCTCGGCTCCATCCGGTTTATTTTCGCGACCTTTACCACTTTGCTCATTTCCTATAATGCCATGAGCCTGGTGGAAAAATTCGGCGGCGGTGCAAAAGGCTGGCGTACGGTGGCTCTCATCTTTGCGGTCATTGCTCTTGCGGTGAATACGTTCTGTGTACTCATGGTCAAAGAAGTACCGGATGAAGACATTGCATTAGAAGGAGAAAAGGCATCTGACATCAAGAAAGCCTCCGATGGCAAGAAAGCCTCTGACGGGGAACAAAAAGCAGAGGGAACGAAGGTCAGTTTCGGAACTTCTCTAAAGCTTTTGCTGAAAAATCCATATTACATTATCATTCTTTGCCTGTATCTGGTAAACTATATCTACAGCGGTATTACCCAGGGTTCCGCGATCTACTTTATGACTTACTACCTGGGCGACCCGGCGCTTTTGGGAACCTTTTCCCTGTTCCAGCTGATTCCGGTCATGTTGATCCTGACCGTGACTCCGCTGCTTGTGAAGAAGTTCGGAAGTATGTGGAAAATGAATCTGTATGCCCGGATTATTACATTGATGATGGGTGTTGTATTTCTTATAGGTGCGCTGAATAAAAATCTTCCGGTTATGCTGTTCGCAACTTTCATTCGGAACATGGCAGGCGGTCCTCTGACAGGAACATTGAACGCGATGGTTGCGGAGACGAGTGATTATACCTGGAGGACACAGGGGGTCCGGATCGACGGTGTGATGTTCAGCTGTTCTTCTATCGGTGTAAAGCTGGGCGGCGGTATCGGAAGCGCGGTCGTAGGCTGGCTTCTGGCGCTGGGCGGCTTTAACGGCACGGCAGAGGTACAGACGACGGGTGCAATCAATATGATCTTCTTTATGTATGTAGTGCTGCCGCTTATCATGGGTGTTTTGATGGCAATTCTTGTTTATCTGATGAAGGTTGAGAAAGCAAATAAAGAGTGGGATGAAGCGCATTTGAAAGGAGAAAATGCATGATCAGAGAAAATTTTAACGGGGGATGGCAGGTCGTAAAAGGCGGGAGCAGCGCGGCCGCAGCCGCTTTTATGGGAACGGATGACGTACATATAGTGCATCTCCCTCATGATGCCATGATCCATGAGGAGAGGAGGCCGGACGTGGAAAGCGGCGCCCAGTCCGGTTTTTACCCGGGAGGCGAATATATTTACCAGAAAACACTCACAGCACCGGAGGAGTGGAAAGAAAAAAGGGTGTGTCTGGAATTTGAAGGAATCTACCAGACTGCCATGGTCTATATCAACGGCGCGCTGGCGGCAGAGAATCTGTATGGGTATTCCGGCTTTTATGTGGAACTGAACCGCTGGCTGCGCTTTGGAGAGGAAAATAAAATCAAGGTGATCGCCAATAACAGCCTGGTTCCCAACAGCCGCTGGTATACCGGGAGCGGAATTTACCGCAATGTAAAATTGATGGTCGGGGGCAGGATTCATGTCCCCGCCGATGGAGTCAGAATCACCACTCTGGAAGCGGAAACGGACTCGGCGGTTGTGGAAGCAGCTGTGCGGCTGTGCAGTATCAGCAGGGTCAGAGAAAGTGTAAATGTCAAAGTGTTTTTGGAAAGGCATGGGAAGAGGATTGCTGCGGATCAGCAGATGGTCGTCATGTACCCGGACACACAAGAAATGACCAGACATACGTTCTGTATCGAAAAGCCGGAACTTTGGGACTGTGATAATCCGGCCCTGTATCAATGCAGAGTGGAGATAGAAAGCAGCGGGGAAGTGCTGGATGAAACGATAGAAAATTTTGGAATCAGGACCTTCCTTCTGGACGCTGTTCACGGGCTCCGGTTAAACGGAAAAGAGGTGAAGCTGCGGGGTGCCTGCATTCATGACGACAATGGAATCCTGGGCGCGGTTACCCTGGAGCGGGCTCAGGAACGGCGCTGCAGGCAGTTGAAGGAAGCTGGCTTTAACAGTATCCGGAGTTCTCATCATCCGTTGAGTAAGTCTATGCTGGAAGCCTGCGACCGTTATGGAATCCTGGTTATGGATGAGATCAGCGATATGTGGACCGTGCATAAAAATCCTCATGATTTTGCTCTGCATTTCGCAGAATGTTGGGAACAGGTGGCAGAGCGGATGGTGGCAAAGGACTACAATCATCCCTGCGTGGTTCTGTATTCTATCGGAAATGAAATCTCGGAGGCGGGCTCAGAGGCCGGCGCGGCGATCGGACGGAAAATGTGCAACAAGCTCCATGAACTGGATCACACCCGGTTTACTACCATGGGGCAGAACGGCCTGATGAGCGCAGGAATCCGTCTGCATAAGATCATGCAGGACGTGATGGAAAAATTCGGGCCGCTCAAAACAGAAGGACAAGAAGGCCAGGATGGAGTCAGCGGCATGAACAGCTTTATGAGCCTGATGGCAGGAGAACGGGGAGAATATTTTGCATCCCATCCGCTTTTGACAGAAGCGCTGGAGGGCTGCTCCTCCGCCTGCGATATCATCGGACTGAACTACCTGACCGCGCGTCATATCCCGGAGCGGGAGCTGCATCCCAACAAGACGGTTCTGGGTACGGAGACTTATCCGGCAGATATCGTGCGGCTCTGGGGAATCGTGAAACGGTATCCTCATGTACTGGGTGATTTTACATGGGCAGGGTATGATTATCTGGGAGAGGCGGGCTGCGGTATTTTCCATTATGACGGAAATGCCAATTTTACCAGCATATATCCGGAGCGGGCCGCTTACATCGGAGACCTGGACCTGATCGGCTATCGGCGTCCCATCAGTTATCTGCGGGAGATCGTTTACGGGCTTCGAAAAGAGCCGTATCTGGCAGTAGAACGCCTGAACCGCTATGGAATGCCCTGTTCAAAAACGGCATGGATGTATAAAGACAACATCGCAAGCTGGACATGGCCGGGATATGAAGGGAAGCCTGCTCTGGCAGACATTTATGCGGATGCGGAGGAAGTAGAACTGTTCCTGAACGGACGTTCCCTGGGGAGAAAGCCGGCAGGGGAAGAGCACGATTTTACCGCGACCTATGAACTGACCTATGAGCCGGGGGAACTGACGGCGGTCAGCTATGCGGATGGAAAAGAGATCGGAAGATTTTCACTTGTGACGGCAGGAGAAGAAATACGACTCTGTGTGGAAGCAGATAAATCTGTATTGGCCGCGGATGGAGAGGACCTCGCCTTTATCACCATAAAACTGACAGACGATAAAGGAACAGAGAATCTATGCGCTACAAAAAAAATTACGGTTTCCGTTGAAGGAACCGGGCGGCTGGAAGGCTTCGGAAGCGCCGACCCGCAGTCACTTGGCAGCTATGATGATAGGGAATGGGAGACCTATGACGGATATGTAATGGCTGTTGTGCGGGCAGGTGAAGATGAGGGAAATATTCAGGTTACCGTCACTGCGGAAGGATGCGAAGAACAGTGCGTGGAACTGCAGGTGAGCAGTGAGGTATTAGATTATACTCACGGCCGATGAAATCTGCCGTGAGTATCGCGCCAGCCGCCGCCGCAAAGCGGCATAATTCCTCTTGGGGCTGTGCGCATCATGTTATACCGCACGGCAGATTTATCTGACGCGCAGTATAACACAGGATTTGGGAAAATTATTAACAGTTCCTTATTACGTTTTTTAGAGAGGCTGGAAAAAAACAGCAATGTAATCTTTAAAATTGAATCACTTTCCTGTATAATAGAGTGGATTTAAATGGATCCACTCTATTTTTTTGAGAATGGATGCAAAGATTTATTAAGAAAGGCCGTATCTGTAAAGAAATAGAACAGATACGAAGGGTACAGATTTTTTATGGATATTAATCAGAAAATCACAGAAGAACTGGAAGTCAGGCTCTGGCAGGTGGAAGCTGCGGTAAAGCTGATCGATGAGGGAAATACGATTCCCTTTATTTCGCGTTACCGAAAGGAAGCGACAGGCTCTCTGAATGACGAACAGCTCCGAAAGCTTCATGAGCGACTGATGTATCTGCGCAATCTGGAAGATAAGAAGGCGCAGGTATTATCCAGTATAGAAGAACAGGGCAAATTGACACCGGAATTAAAAACGCAGATTCTGGCGGCAGAGACGTTGGTCGTAGTAGAAGACTTATACCGTCCATACCGTCCGAAGCGGCGTACCCGTGCGACCATCGCCAAGGAAAAGGGGTTGGAGCCGCTGGCTGCGCTCATCACTCTGCAGCAGACGAAGGAGCCACTGGAGGAGACGGCGAAGGCCTATATATCCGAGGAGAAGGAAGTAAAGTCCGTAGAAGAGGCTATTGCCGGAGCTCGGGATATCATTGCGGAATCGATTTCCGACGAGGCAGATTACCGGAGCTGGATTCGAAATGCCACGACCCGGAAGGGAAAAGTGATCTCCGCGGCAAAGGATCCGAAGGCGGAGTCTGTTTATGAAATGTATTATGAATTTGAAGAGCCTGTAAACAGTATGGCGGGTCATAGGATTCTGGCTTTGAACCGGGGGGAGAAGGAGAAGTTCCTGACCGTAAAGGTGGAGGCGCCGGAAGAGGATATCCTGCGCTATCTGGAAAAGAAGGTGATCCACAAAGACAATCCGGTCACAACGCCGGTACTCAAAGAAGTAGTAGAAGACAGCTACAAGCGCCTGATCGCGCCTGCCATTGAACGGGAAATCCGCAGTGAGCTGACAGAAAAGGCAGAGGACGGAGCCATTGAAGTATTTGGCAAAAATCTGCACCAGCTCTTGATGCAGCCGCCTATTAGCGGTCAGGTGGTGCTTGGATGGGACCCGGCGTTCCGTACCGGGTGCAAGCTGGCAGTGGTGGACGCTACGGGGAAGGTTCTGGGAACGACGGTCATTTATCCGACGGCGCCTACGACTCCGGCGAAGATTCAGGCATCCAAGGATCTGCTGAAAAAGATCATTTCGAAATATAATATCACATTGATTTCATTGGGAAACGGCACGGCCTCCCGGGAGTCCGAGCAGTTTATTGTGGATCTGCTGAAAGAGATTCCGCAGAAGGTGCAATATGTGATTGTAAATGAAGCCGGGGCTTCCGTTTATTCCGCAAGTAAGCTGGCGACCGAGGAATTTCCGAAATTTGACGTGGGGCAGAGAAGCGCTGCTTCCATCGCGAGACGTCTGCAGGATCCGCTGGCAGAACTGGTGAAGATCGATCCGAAATCCATCGGTGTGGGACAGTATCAGCATGATATGAACCAGAAAAAGCTGGGAGAATCGCTGACAGGAGTGGTGGAGGATTGTGTAAATAAAGTCGGTGTGGATCTGAATACGGCATCTGCGCCGTTGCTGTCCTATATTTCCGGTATCAGCAGTACCCTTGCGAAAAATATTGTGGCATACCGGGAAGAGAATGGAAGATTTACGGACCGCAGAAAGCTTTTGAAGGTTGCCAAGCTGGGGCCGAAAGCATTTGAACAGTGTGCCGGATTTATGCGGATCCAGGGCGGCGACAACCCGCTGGACGCGACCGGCGTTCACCCGGAGTCCTATGAGGCGGCGGAAAAGCTTCTGAAAAAGCAGGGCTTCCGGCCGGAGGATATCATCGGCGGAAAGCTGGCGGGATTGTCTCTTACCATTAAGGATTATAAAAAGCTGGCAGAGGAGCTGGGCATTGGAGAAATCACTCTGCACGATATTGTGAAGGAGCTGGAGAAGCCTGCCCGTGACCCGCGTGAAGAGATGCCGAAGCCGATTCTGCGCACGGATGTGCTGGAGATGAAGGATTTGAAGGAAGGCATGATCTTAAAAGGGACAGTCAGAAATGTCATTGATTTCGGCGTATTTGTGGATATCGGAGTACATCAGGACGGGCTGGTACATATTTCCCAGATCACGGAAAGGTTCATCAAGCATCCGCTGGAAGTGGTGAGCGTGGGGGATATTGTGGACGTGAAGGTCATGAGCGTGGATCTGAAGAAAAAGAGGATTCAGCTTACCATGCGAGGGATTTCTTAAAGAGAAATACAAGAAAATTTGCGGCCGGTTAGGCCGTGAATTGTAACAATTTTTAAAGTCAAATGCAGAAATGCAAGAAAAAATCTTGAAAATTAGTATCAAATGATGTAAAATGTCATATCAAGGCATGCTTTATGCCAACTGGCAACAGTCGGAATAATGTATGCCTTGTTTATTTTTATTGGACTTTATACAAATAAAGTGTTGAAGTGCCGAGGGGAAGAAAGCGGCAGAGGATGCCGCGAAGGAACTGCCGGAGGGGTGCGGCAAGAAAAAGGGCAAGAGAGGAGAACTAAAAAAAGATGGAAACAATCAGCTCGATAATTGAGGACGTAGATAAGTTCGTGTGGGATTGGTGGATGATTATTTTACTGCTCGGAACCCATGTGTTTTTGACAATCAGAACCGGATTTATTCAGAGTAAGACGATTTCGAAGGGAATCAGACTGTCTGTCGCCAAGGATCCTGACGCGGAAGGGGAAGTAAGCCAGTTCGGTGCTTTATCCACGGCGCTTGCGTCTACGATCGGAACCGGTAATATCATCGGGGTCGGCACGGCCGTTGCGCTGGGAGGACCGGGCGCCGTGCTGTGGTGCTGGCTGACGGGTGTATTTGGAATCGCCACAAAGTACGGAGAATCTCTGATCGCGGTAAAATACCGTGTGAAGACCGAGGACGGCAGAATGCAGGGCGGCGCCATGTATGCCCTGGAGCGCGGCCTGAATATGAAATGGCTTGGCGTGATCTTTGCGGTGTTCGCGGGATTTGCTTCCTTCGGAATCGGATGCGCCACACAGGTTAACGCGATTGCAACGGTATGTAAGGAAAATCTGAATATCCCGGAATGGGTGGTCGGAGTTGTGGTCGCGGGACTGACAGCGGTTGTCATTTTCGGCGGGATCAAGAGCATTGCAAGAGTCTGCGAAAGGCTGGTTCCGTTTATGGCAGTGTTTTATGTGATCGGATGTATCATTATTCTTTGTATCAATTATGATTTTATTATCCCTGCGGTCGGGACGATCTTTCGGCTGGCGTTCACACCGGGAGCAGCGGCAGGCGGCCTGGTCGGAGGCGGCATCAAGCTCGCGATTCAGTACGGTGTTGCCCGCGGATTGTTCTCCAATGAATCCGGTATGGGTTCCGCTCCGATCGCGGCAGCGGCGGCGCAGACGAGGAATCCGGTGCGTCAGGCGCTGGTTTCTTCCACAGGTACGTTCTGGGATACCGTGGTAGTATGTCTGATGACCGGACTGGTGCTTGTAACGACGATCATGAAAAATCCGGCGATCAATGCAAATGAGATCGATAACGGCGGTGTGCTGACTTCCATGGCATTTTCTCAGATTCCTTATCTGGGGCCGGTGATCCTTGTGGTAGGTATTATTTCTTTCGCATATTCCACGATCCTGGGATGGGCATATTACGGGGAACGAAGTGTGGAATATTTTGCAGGCAAAAAGGGACTGATCCCTTATCGTATCCTGTACATCGTGGTGGCGGCGGTGGCGCCGGTTCTGGCATTGGACCTGGTATGGACCGTTGCAGATATTCTGAACGCGCTGATGGCGATTCCGAACCTGGTCGCGGTGCTTCTGCTGTCACCGGTCATTGCCAGTGAGACGAAGAAATATATCAATAATCTGGACGCGAAGGATGAAACACCAATTCCGGTGGTGAAGACAGGAATCGGGGAGAAGAGATAAAAATGATTGCGATTATAGATTATGATGCAGGTAATATCAAAAGTGTAGAGAAAGCCCTATTGCTCTTAGGGCAGGAAGTGAAGATCACGGATCACGCGCAGGAGATTCTTTCGGCGGACAAGGTGGTGCTTCCGGGGGTGGGTGCCTTCGGCGATGCCATGGGCAATCTGAATCGCCGGGGACTGGTCTCTGTCATCCGGGAGACGGTGGAAAAGGGAACGCCGTTTCTCGGAATCTGCCTGGGGCTGCAGCTTCTCTTTGAGAGAAGCGATGAGGCGCCGGGAGTCGCGGGACTGGGAATCCTGCCTGGGGAAATCTTACGGATTCCGCCGAAGGAAGGATTGAAGATTCCGCATATGGGATGGAATTCCCTGCACCTGGAGCATGAGGGGCGGCTTTTCAGGAAGGTATCGGAGCAGGCCTATGTGTATTTTGTGCATTCCTATTATCTGAAAGCAGGAGAAGAGGAGATTGTAAAAGCCTCCACAGAATATGGTGTGCATATTCATGCGTCCGTGGAAAAGGGAAATGTATTTGCCTGCCAGTTCCATCCTGAAAAAAGCAGCGAAGTCGGTTTACAAATACTGAAAAATTTTGTAGAGCTGGAGAAAGAATGAGATGCATACGAAAAGAATCATCCCCTGTCTGGATGTGAATGCCGGACGGGTGGTAAAAGGTGTGAATTTTGTAGATCTGAAGGATGCCGGGGATCCGGTGGAGATCGCGAAAGCCTATGACAAGGCGGGTGCGGATGAACTGGTATTCCTGGATATCACGGCTTCCTCTGACAACAGGAAAACGGTAGTGGATATGATTCGCAAGGTGGCGGAATGTGTATTTATCCCGTTTACTGTGGGCGGCGGTATCCGGACAGTAGAGGATTTCCGGGTATTGCTTCGGGAGGGCGCGGATAAGATTTCGATTAATTCCTCTGCCATCAATACTCCGGAGCTGGTCCATGACGCGGCGGAGAAGTTCGGCAGCCAATGTGTTGTCGTTGCCATTGATGCCAAAAGGCGTGCGGACGGAAGCGGCTGGAACATTTATAAAAACGGAGGCCGCATCGATGTGGGGATTGATGCCGTGGAGTGGGCAAAGCGGGTGGAAGGTCTGGGCGCCGGCGAGATTCTTCTCACAAGTATGGATTGTGACGGGACAAAAGGGGGCTATGATCTGGAGCTGACCCGTGCCATAGCAGAAAGTATTTCGATCCCGGTCATCGCTTCGGGAGGCGCAGGAACGTTAGAGCATTTTCGGGACGCGCTGACAGAAGGCAAAGCAGATGCGGCACTGGCGGCTTCCCTGTTCCACTATAAGGAACTGGAAATACGGGAAGTGAAGGAATATCTTCACGGGGAAGGGATTTCCGTGAGATTATGAATGGGCAGTTCCTTAGAGTAACGCCAGGCGGCAGATTCATGTGCCGTCTGGTATACAGGAATAATGAAGGAGTAGGTAAACATGGCAGGAATCAATGGCGACTGGTATGAGGCTTTAAAGGGAGAATTCAGGAAGGATTATTACAAGCAACTATTTCAGACCGTAAACAATGAGTATAAAACAAGATTGATTTTTCCGCCGGCAAACGACATTTTCAATGCTTTTCATCTGACACCCTTAAAAGAAGTCAAGGCGGTCATCTTGGGACAGGATCCCTATCATAACCACGGACAGGCACATGGCTTATGCTTTTCTGTACAAAAAGGAGTATCCGTTCCGCCTTCTCTGGTCAACATTTATCAGGAGCTTCATGATGATCTGGGCTGTGCCATCCCGAGACATGGCTGCCTGACGAAGTGGGCGGAACAAGGCGTGCTGATGCTCAATACGGTTCTGACCGTGCGTGCCCATCAGGCCAATTCCCATCAGGGAATCGGATGGGAGGAATTTACGGATGCCGCAATTCGGGTCTTAAATACTCAGGACAGGCCGATCGTGTATATCCTTTGGGGCACACCGGCGCAGAGAAAAGCGAGGATGCTCAATAATCCGCAGCATTTGATTCTGAAAGCGCCTCATCCGAGTCCACTTTCCGCTTCACGGGGATTTTTCGGAAGCAGGCCGTTCAGTCAGACCAACGCATTCCTGCAGAGTCACGGCCTGGAGCCAATCGACTGGCAGATTGAATAAGATGAATCCGAAAAAAACTGTTGACAGTCTGCCGCGGAATGTGGTAAAGTCTTTTTAAACCGATGAGGAAGAGCAAGTACTTTTTGCTGCTGCCGCACAGAGAGCTGCAGATGGTGAGATTGCAGCGGGATCAGGGCAGGGAGGAATGGGCTTCTGAGGGCGACCTGAATGTAACAGGTAACTACCGTATTCATAGTAGGGGAGCCGGAGAGAGTACTCCGTTAACAAAGTCCGCATATGTCAGTATGCATGAGAGGGTGTCTGTGACACCAAGCCGGGTGGCACCGCAGGAGCGGATGAATGATAGAATTCGAACAGCTCTTGTCCCTGCAATAGGATTATATTGTGTGGGATGAGGGCTTTTTATTATGCAGTCAATAGCCTGTCATCCCTGAGAAAATGAAAGGAGATTAGAATCATGAGTGAGAACAAGATTCCCTACAAAATTTATCTGGAAGAAAGTGAGATGCCAAAGGATTGGTATAATGTCCGTGCGGATATGAAGAACAAGCCGGCGCCTCTTCTGAACCCGGGTACCCATGAGCCGATGACGGCAGAGGAACTGGGCATGGTCTTCTGTGAAGAACTGGTGAAGCAGGAACTGGACAACGACAACCGCTATATCGAGATCCCGAAGAAGATCCGTGATTTCTACAAGATGTACCGTCCGTCACCGCTGGTGCGGGCATATTGTCTGGAGGAGAAGCTGCAGACTCCGGCAAAGATCTATTATAAATTTGAAGGAAACAACACGAGCGGCAGCCATAAGCTGAATTCCGCGATCGCGCAGGCGTTTTATGCAAAGGAACAGGGGCTGAAAGGGGTGACTACCGAGACAGGAGCCGGGCAGTGGGGAACCGCATTGTCTATGGCATGCTCCTACCTGGATCTGGACTGTAAGGTCTATATGGTAAAGTGCTCCTACGAGCAGAAGCCGTTCAGAAGAGAAGTGATGCGCACCTATGGCGCCAGCGTGACACCGTCTCCGTCAGATACAACAGAGGTTGGACGCAAGATTCTGGCAGAACATCCCGGAACGACAGGAAGTCTTGGATGTGCTATTTCAGAAGCCGTGGAGGTCGCTACCCATTCCGAAGGTTACCGCTATGTGCTGGGCAGTGTTCTGAATCAGGTTCTTCTTCACCAGTCGGTCATCGGTGTGGAGACAAAAACAGCAATGGATAAATATGGAATTAAGCCGGATATCATTATCGGATGTGCGGGCGGCGGTTCCAACCTGGGCGGACTTATTTCTCCGTTCATGGGTGAGAAGCTGCGGGGCGAGGCTGATTATCGGTTTATCGCGGTAGAGCCGGCATCCTGTCCAAGCTTAACGAGAGGAAAATATGCTTATGATTTCTGTGATACCGGTATGGTATGCCCTCTGGCGAAGATGTATACGCTGGGAAGCAGCTTTATCCCGTCTGCGAACCATGCGGGCGGCCTGAGATATCACGGCATGAGTTCTATCCTGTCACAGCTTTATGATGACGGATATATGGAGGCACGTTCTGTAGAGCAGACTTCCGTATTTGAGGCGGCGGAGCAGTTCGCGAGAGTGGAAGGAATCCTGCCTGCGCCGGAAAGCAGCCACGCGATCCGGGCTGCGATTGATGAAGCAATGAAATGCAAGGAGACCGGCGAGGAGAAAACAATTCTGTTCGGTCTGACAGGAACCGGATATTTTGATATGGTTGCATATGAGAAGTTCCACAACGGTGAAATGAGTGATTATATTCCGACAGATGAAGAATTGAAGGTCGGATTTGACGCGCTTCCGAAGTTCTAAGGAACTGTAGGAGAGCGATAGAAAATGATGTGGGCACCTGTTGGCAGTGAATGAAACAGATGCCGGGCGATCCCTGCCAGATACAAGGTGACTTTGTACGGGCAGGGATTTTCCGCATACTGCCGGATTTGCACAGGCAGGGACGAAAGAGAGGGAGCGGAAAGCAAATGGCGTATTTTCCAATGTTTATCGAATTAAAAGACAGATGTTGTCTGGTCGCAGGTGGAGGAAGGATTGCTCTCCGTAAAGTGGAGGTTCTACGGGATTTTGGGGCGAAGATCACGGTGGCGGCTCCGTCCATACTACCGGAGATCATGGAAATGAAAGATATTGTATGCCTGAAAAAGAATTTTGAAAAGAGCGACCTGGAGGGGCAGGAGCTGGTGGTGGCGGCTACGGATGATCAGGAGGAGAACCACCGGATCAGTCTGGCATGCCGGGAAAAGAAGATCTGGGTCAATGCGGTGGACCAGAAAGAGGACTGCAGCTTTATTTTTCCGGCCTATCTGAAGGAAGGAGAAGTAGTCGCGGCTTTTTCCAGCGGAGGCCAAAGTCCGGTCATTGCTCAGTACCTGAAAGCGCAGATGCGTCCGTACATGACTTCTCTGTTGGGGGAACTGGCGGAAGCCCTGGGGGATTTGAGGAAAGAACTGCGCAATCTGAATTTGGAGAGTGTCAGGAAGAGCATTTATCAGGAGATATTGGAGAACGGACTGGAAAAAGGTGCTGTTCTTTCAAAAGAAGAAATAAATGAAATATTTGAAAAATATAAAATAAAATGAAAAATTATACGAAAATTTGCGATCTATTTGGAACATTTTCACATAATTCCGTAGCTTCGAATCAGGAGAATTTTAGAATATGAAATATAAGATTGGCACACGGGGCTCCCGGCTGGCACTGGCACAAGCGGAATATGTGCGCAGAAGGCTGGCGGAAGCATATCCATCAGAAGAATTTGAAATTTGTGTCATAAAAACGAAGGGCGACATTGTTTCGGATCAGCCACTGCACGAGATTGGTGATAAAGGACTATTTGTAAAAGAAATCGAAGAAAAAATACGGGACGGAGAAGTGCATATCGGCGTGCACAGTATGAAGGACATGCCCTCCCGTCCGGCTTTGGGACTGACATTTACCAGAGCCTGGAAAAGGGAAGATCCCAGGGATGTGCTGATTCTGCGTGAGAAGAAAGGGCTGGAGGAGCTGCCGGAAGGAGCAGTCATCGGAACAGGCAGCAGGCGCAGGGAATTTCAGCTGAAACGTCTCCGGCCGGATCTGAAGGTCGTCAATATCCGGGGAAATGTGGATACCAGACTGCAAAAAATGGAAAAAGAGCAATTGGACGGTATTGTCCTGGCAGCGGCAGGTCTTCACCGTCTGGGGATGAAGGACAGGATCACATGCTATCTGGAGCCGGAAGAGATGATTTCCGCACCTGCCCAGGGAGTCCTGGCGTTGGAGATTCGTGTGGAGGAAAACGTACTCAGGGAGCTTCTGGACGCCCTCAGTGATGAGGAAACGAATCGGGCGGCGGAGGCTGAGAGAGGCTTTTTGCAGGAAATAGGCGGGGACTGTCATATTCCTGTAGGAGCTGTGTGCAGAAAGAGGACGGACGGCCGCTATCAGTTGGATGCCATGTTTGGAAATGAAACCGGCAGCCGTCAGGCCTATGTGACAGTATGCGGAGTACGACCGGAGAGGCTTGCAAGGGAAGCGGCGGTAAAAATTCGGCGTCAGTTGGCCGGAACCGTGTATCTGACAGGAGGAGGCCCTGGAGACCCGGGACTGATCACAGTGAAAGGGCTGAAGGCAATTCGGGAGGCTGACTGTATCATTTATGACAGGTTGTCTTCACCTGAGCTTTTGGAGGAAGCAAAGCCTTCCTGTGAAATGATTTATGTCGGAAAAGCAGATCATCATCATACCATGAAACAGGAAGAGATCAACCGCCTTCTGGCAGAAAAAAGTATGAGGTATGAAAAAACAGTCCGATTAAAAGGGGGAGACGTCTACGTGTTCGGACGGGGCGGAGAGGAAGGGCTGTTTTTGGCAGAAAAAGGAATACCATTTGAGGTTATCCCGGGAATCAGTTCTTCCATTGCAGGGCTGGCTTATGCGGGAATTCCGGTTACCCATCGGGGGAAAGCGTCGGGCTTCCATGTGGTGACGGCTCATAACAAGAGGGATGAGCTGGCAGATATTGATTTTGAGGCTATGGCAAGGGGGAACGAAACCTGTGTGTTCCTTATGGGGCTAAGTAAGGTGGAGGTGATTGCTTCTAAGCTGATGCAGGCAGGAATGCCCCACGAAACGGAAGCGGCAGTGATTTCCTGCGCAACCACATCGGAGCAGAGAACCTGTACGGCAGATCTGGCGCATATTGCGGAAAAGGTCGGAAGCGCCGGATTGACTTCCCCGGCGATTATCGTGATTGGTGAGGTGGTGTCCCTGAGGAATAGCCTGAATTTTTTTGAAGATCGTCCTTTATTTGGAAAACGATATCTGATTCCCAGGATTGGAGAAAAGTCTACTCGCCTGCGGGAGCTTCTATTAGAAAAGGGAGCTGCGGCGGACGAAATCCAGGTAGGAAGGATTGCAGACATGGGGCGGGAATTTTCCGCGGAAGAATTGAGAAAGGCAGACTGGTTGGTTTTTACAAGCAAGAAGGGTGTGGAGGCATTTTTCAACAGTTTTACAAAGGGCAGGCTGGATGTGCGCTGCCTGTCAGGATGCCGGATCGCGGCCATCGGCGGCAGGACGGCGGAGTTTTTGCAGAGCTATGGTCTGTATGCGGATCTGGTTCCGGATGCTTTTCACAGCACCGCCCTGGCGGAAGCGCTGAGAAAGCGACTGCGTCCGGAAGATACGGTATGGTATCTGAAAGCAGGCAATGCTGACGGGCATTTGAAAGAGGAATTGACAGGATACTGCCGGTTTGAGGAGATCGTAGTATATGAAAATCAAGCGGTGGTAGCGGAATTGAAGAAGATTCGTAAACCGGAAGAGTATGAGGGGATTTTATTTACCTGTGCGTCTTCCGCAGAACGTTTTATGGGCGCTGTGGGAGACAGATGGAAGCAAGGTGTCAAAGCTTACAGCATTGGGCCGAAAACAACGGAGGCGCTGAAAGCATGTGGCGTGGAACATGTGCTGGAAGCGGAACGGGCGACCTATGAAGGATTGACAGAGAGTCTGTATAAACTCTGGTAATTACTGGTGTATCATCATTTTTTTAAGAAAAAAGTTGACAAAGTGATTTTTTTGTATTAGAATGGCCGACGTAATAT
>VSNK01000087.1 GCA_009774255.1 Faecalicatena sp. | reverse complement strand
ATGGGACAGCCATGAAAAAAACTGGTATTATGGGCGCACCCTGTATATGCTCTGCTGCCGGAACTCTGACTTAAAAATAGAACTTCCCATCCTGATGAACTTTACCAGCGCCAAACGCCATGACAGCATTAACTTTCTGTATGCAATAGACGCTTTTGGCGCACATGGGTTCGGCATCACGCCCACGAACCTCTGCCTGGATTCCGCCCATGACAATCTCCCCACCTACCATCTGCTTGAGCACTGGGAGATCAACGCCCTAATCGACCTCAATAAGAGGCGGGGAACCGTGGACGGCCTTCCAGAGGATATCTCTCTGGACAAAAACGGGCATCCCCTCTGTCAGGCAGACTTCCAGATGTGCAGCTGGGGCTATGACAAAAACAAAGGCCGTAAATTCCGCTGTCCTCTGGCCTGCGGCCGGATCAAAGAATGCCCCTGCGCTTCCGAGTGTTCAAAAAGTACCTATGGGCGTACCGTTTATATACAGGATGACTCAGACCTGCGGTTTCATCCCAGGATCCCCAGGGGCAGTGAGCAGTATCAATCTATATATAAAGAAAGAACTGCCTGCGAAAGGGTTAATAACCGGGTCTTACATGACTACCATCTGCAGGATCTTAAGATCAGCAGGGATGACCACTACGCCTTTTGGGCCATGATCATCGGGATATGCATTCATCTGGATGCATGGTACAAAAATCTGAATCTCTCGGAACAAGCTGCTTAAAAACTTCATATAGCCCAAGAAAACATTTGTTCGAACCATATATCCGAATCAAGGGGTTCGTGCGCCCTTTTTTAGGAAAACGATACTACAAGTCTTATGTGTAGTCTCTTGTTGGCCTAACCCTTTTCCAGATATTTTCATATTTTTCCCGGATTTTCAATTTTTGCTATTAGTTTCCGAGACTACACATTTTTCATACGTACTCCTGCCAATATCACACGCATAGTGCTGTAGTCTGGTACAGAGCTTGCTTTGTGAAAGCCCGTGTGCCAATCTTAGCTTCTTAAGATTTGCTCCCATGTTTCGATCGCGTCTTAGTTTTTGTTCTCGTTCCATCTTCTACCTCCTGAATTCTGCTTTTGATCAGTAATGGTTGCAATCCTATCCATCATATTTAAAATCAATACAGGAAATTGCCTGTGATACAAGCCTAAGCCTGCGGTTCGTCCGGATCAAGCCCGGCAAAGAAATCATCATATGTACATCCATAAATTTTCCGCAGCTGGATGAGTACACTGATACGGATGTTCAGTTCCCCGGTTTCATACTTTTCGTAAGTACTCCTTCCAATGTCACAGGAACGGCACTGCAATTCAGCACACAGCCTCTCTTGTGACAACCCACTCTTTTTCCGCAGTTTTCGAAGGTTTTCTCCCATGTTACAGTCGCGCCTTAACTTTTGTTCCATTTTTACACCTCGTTTGATTTTCAGTTTTTGACCAGTATTGGTTGCAACTTCTTGTTATTTTATGGTATGCTGACTGAAAATGTTGATACTTATACTGGTCAGAAATAGAGAAAGAGAAGATTATTATGATGAAAATACAAAGGAAAAGAATGCATGCTGCCAGAATACGAATTCCAAAAGAAGAAAAAGGGTATACAGAACGGTGCAGTCAGGTGTGCCAGATTTGGGAAACGTATACAAATCCGATAGATAATCTGAAAGGATCATCAGATAAAACACAGGAACCATATAAAAGTGGGAAGAACAGAGTGGGAAAAATGCCTCGTATAGCAATATATATGGCTATAGTTCTATTGCTTCTCATACTGGGGCATCTTCAATATGGCCGGGATGTAGCGGTGTGCAGCACTAATCCGAGAGTGAATTCAGATGGATATCTGGAGGATATTGTGATTATAGCCAATAAGCTGTACATATTTGATCAAGAGAAATTTGCGGAACATATCTTGCAGAGGTGCGTGGAAAATTCTTTCAAAGAAGTCAGATTCTCTTATGACCTGATCGGATATCCAAATGAAGTGCATATATCTGTGTATATAAATCATTTTGAATGGAAACTAAAGAAAAAGGCTTTTGAAATCCAATACATCTCGGATGGCTCACATAATTATAATATAGCAGACCATCCAGAGATGTTCAGAATCGATATTAACAAGGAAATTTATTGATACACAAAATATAGAATATCCATATTGACAAGCACTATATATTATGTTAATGTGGTTCTGTGATTAGTTTATATCCATTTCATCAGGAATGGGTAAGTAAATTTTGTTCCGGCAGAATAGACCGGGAGATAAATTTGCAAGCATGTCTGCTTGATGCGGCTATTTTTAAGAAAATTAAATATGGGTTAGGATTATATGAGTATGCAAAGCACTTAGAATGAAGGTTCTGGGTGCTTTTTTTTGTCCACATGATCTTGGCCGGATAAATAGTTAGTTTATGAGAGGCATGCAACGCCTATAAGGCTTGTATATAAAAGACACAGGAGGGTTGGTTATGAACAAAATGGATCTGGCCGGAAAATTTACAAAAACGGCGGCCAGGAGAAAGGAGGACGAGGACAGACAAGGGAACCATGATATTGAATTCCAGAAACAACAATGAAAAAAGAAAACAAGGAGGAATACGAATGAATCAGTCAATACTTATGGGAAGATTAACCAGGGATCCGGAAGTGCGTTATTCCAGCGGCGAGGATGCAATCGCGATTGCAAATTTCCGTATGGCGGTAGACCGCCCATTTGTCCGCAAAGACGATGAAGAAAAGGCGGATTTCTTTTCCTGTACGGCCTTTGGAAAAAGGGCGGAGTTTGTGGAAGATTATCTGAGGAAAGGCGTGAAAGTGCTGGTAACAGGCAGGCTCCAGAATGATAATTATACGAACCGTGACGGGGACAAGGTATATGCTATGAAGATCATTGTGAATAACATTGAGTTTGCAGAGAGCAAGAAGGCAAACCAGGAAGACCGAGACACGGATGGGAACTATGAGGAGGACTACAGGGAAGAGGACCGCAGGGATCGTTCTTCACGCAGAGACCGCGACAACCGGCAGGATCGGAATAATTCTTCGCGAAGGAATGAAGATTCCAGAAACCGACGGTCAGATGACGGGAGGTCAGACAGGGGTAGATCAGAGAACAGAAGGGACAGCCGTTCCGATTCCCGGCAGAGAGGAAGGAGAGATGTAGACGATGAATTTAGGAATGTAGATGGCGTAAATGCAGAGGATTATGCGTTTAATTAAACAATGAGACCGGCTATTGCGCCGGGAAGGAGAGGTGACCATGGACGATAGAAGCATGGAGGAGATTACTCTGGATAAAAGGATTCTCAATTGGATGAAAGAAAACCGGCATTTGATGGCAGCGTCCGTTTTGATCGGATTGCTGCTTACACCTTTTTTATGGCCGTTTTTTCTTGCAATTATTTACAATGCATTGTCTCTTGCTGTTCCGATCTTTTTGATTCTTGCCGGTATTAAGATGCCGTGGAGGAATGCAAAGGATGGCAATGGCAGAGCAGCAGAGCAGAAGCAGTCTGGGAATTTAGAGAAAGAAGCAGAAAAAGAAAGGGGAAAGGCATATGAGCAGAGGAAAAGTATTGTTACACCGGGGAAATATCAGGCGGCTCGGGACACGGCAAAACCGACCCAAAAAGAAGCAAAGGATCTCGGAGCAGATATTGGAAGAAAACAGGATTGCCCGGCAGGAAAACGAAAGCCCGAATCGGGAGAGAAAAGCCAGCTAAACCAGGCAGCAGCGAAGCATTCACAGGAAGATACCACGCAGAGCCAGGACGAAGAATCTAAAAAAGCATTAGCCTGGTATGCGTCAGATGGAAGAGAAAGGATCATGAGGATGATTGGGAAAATGGATAAAGAAGGATATCAGGGATTGTCCATCCGCAATGACGGGATGTGTTCGGTAAAGGCGAAGGACGGATACCGCAGGATCGGCGCACTCAGGAATTTTCCGAGGAACCGGATGGAGGTGCTTGCGAGAGCGCTGCAGGAATCGGGAATACCGTCAGCAAAGGTCAAGGGAAAATACCTGTGGCTGTTCTGGAAGCCCGGGCATGGCAAGGGGGTGCTGTCTTGATCCAGTGCAGGCCGCTGGATAAGATTTATTATAATCCGGATAATGGATATACAGTGGCAGTATACGAAACGGAAGAAGAACTGCCGGAGGAGTTCTGCACGCAGGAAGGAACCTGCCGGAGCAGCTTCCGGGCAGTCGGAATGGACATCCCCTTAAGCCGGGGAGTCATTGTGAACCTGGATGGGAAGTGGAGAGAATCAAATTATGGGATGCAGTATGAGGTGAAAAATTTCCATATAAATATGCCTACGTCAAAAGAAGGTATCCGCAGCTACCTGTCCTCCGGCCTGATCAAAGGGATTGGGCCGGTCACGGCAGAGAGGATCGTAAAGCGTTTTGGACAGAAAACATTTGACATATTTGAAAACGAGCCGGAGCGTTTGCTGGAAATTCAGGGGATTACAGAAGGGAAGCTGGAAGAAATATTGGAATCCTACCAAAAGAGCAACACCATCAAAGCGCTGATGTTGCTGCTGTCACCTATGGGCGCGACGCCGCGGATGGTGGCCAAGATCCAGGAGCATTTTAAGGACGGTGCAGTCAGTGTTGTAAAAGAGAATCCGTACCGTCTCTGTGAGATTCGGGGATTTGGATTTAAGACCGTAGATCCGATTGCCGTAAAGAGCCAGAACTTCCATCCGGAGGATCCGCTGCGTATCAAGGCAGCTATCCGGTATATTCTGGAAGAAGCGGAATCCGAAGGGCATCTCTTCCTGTACAGCCGGGAAATTGTGGAACGTACCGGGCTTCTGCTGAACCATAAGCGGAGCAGGGGAAAGGTATCTGACCAGGCAATCAGGAATGCCGGAAACCAGATGGTGTATCTGGACAAGGAACTGGTGGCAGGCCGGGGAAAGAATGTGTATCCGCTTCAGAATTATTGTGCGGAATCCGGTGCGGCATCGAAGCTGATACAGCTGATTGCGGAAGCACCCCGGAAGATGAATATAGAGCCCTATCTTGACAAAGTGCAGAAACGAGAAGGAATTTTTTTAGATAAAAAGCAGAAGGAAGCTGTAAGGATGGTTTTTCAACATGGAGTCAGTATCATTACAGGCGGCCCTGGACGCGGAAAAACAACGGTGATCCGGATCATCATCGGCATCCAGGAGGAACTGGACAAAGATGCCATGGTGCTTTTATGCGCACCCACCGGGAAAGCCCGGAGACGGATGTATGAGAGTACAGGCTATCCGGCGCTGACCATACATAAGGCTGTAGGATTGTCCGGAGAAGATGGAGAGGAGGCATGGAATGAACCGGCAATGCTTCCAGACGATCTGATCGTGGCAGACGAATTCAGTATGGTAGATATGTTTTTAGCATACCGGCTTTTTTCATGTATCAGACAGGGCGCCCGATTTGTCATGGTTGGAGATAAGGATCAGATACCGTCTGTAGGGCCGGGAAATGTATTCAAGGAGCTGATCGCATCCGGAGTGATTCCCACAACCGTTCTGGATACCTGTTTCCGTCAGGCAGAAAATTCTACGATCAGTGAGAATGCGGACAGGATCAATGGGAACCATGCCAGACTGCTCCAGGATGATTCGTTCCAGATCTATCCGGCAGGTACAGATGAGATTGCGGCGAAAAAAATTATGGAAATTTATGAGCAGCAATGGAAGGCGGCAGGGAAAAACGCGGATGCAGTCCAGGTGCTGTCACCATTGAAAAAAGACACACTGGCCGGTGCTGATGCATTGAATGAAGCGCTGCGGGATATTGTGAACCCGGAATCCAAGCAAAAAAGGCAGATCAAGAACGGAAAAAGATATTTCCGGCAGGGCGACAAGGTCATGCAGATTAAAAACAGCGATGAAATTTCGAATGGGGATATCGGCAGTGTTTCCAGAATCTATAAAGAGGCAGGGAAAGATAAGATGGAAGTGGATTTTGGGGATGGGCGTTTGATGGAGTATGAAGCCGGCGAAATGTGGCCGCTGACCCATGCGTATGCCATGAGCGTACATAAAAGCCAGGGGTCGGAATATCCGGTGGTCATCCTGCCCATGCTGCCCTGTTTTTACAGGATGCTGAAAAGGAATATATTCTATACCGCAGTGACCAGAGCAAAGCAGAAGGTCATCATAGTGGGAAGCCAGAATGCAATTCGACAGGCAATCCGCAGCAATGATACAGAAAAGAGGAATACCGTGCTGGGAGAGCGTGTGAAAGCAGAATTTCAGAAAATGTGTGGACAGAAAAAAACAGCATAAGGAACCGAGGAGAAAAGGATGTTTGCATTTACAAAAAAGAAGAGGGAGCTGCTGCGGCTGCAGACCGAGAATGTGATGCTTCAGAAATCGCTGGATGTGATGAAGGTGAATCTGCGGGAACGGGAAAAGCAGTGCAGGATGTTAGAAAAAAGGGTGTGGGACACAGATGCCCGTGTCCGCCATGCCGAACAGGAATCACGGTATATGGAAAAACGATTGCGTGAAGAGCACTGGGAGGCAGTGCATTCCATTTTTATGAAAAAGGAGCATGGCTGCTATGGAACGGATGAGATCAGCGGCTGCTATTATAACCCGGAAAATAAAAAATGGGAAGTAGCTGTCGGAGATTGCTTTACAGCCGGAGAAGAAGCGGAGCGGGTACTGTTTGAGCGGTCTGAGGATGCACGCTGTTATTTCGAATTGATGAAAGCGTTCGGGATGCGTCCGGATTCCGGACAGTGCCTTGCATGTTATGAGGAATATCTCAAAGAAAGCGCATAAGGACCAAGTGTTGAAAGAAGTGGAAGGGGTGTGGGTTTTTCTTACGCTTCTTTTTGACCCCATAAGATGTGGAAAAGCTGTCAGCGGTGGTTTCTACAAATCATTTTACAAGGAGGAATGGATGTGAGAAAAAGGGTTTCGAAAGAGACGGTGGATCTGTTTTTGAAGGAGGGCATGGCTTCATTTTATATGCAGGTGGCAGAGGAGTTTTCTCTGGATGTGCCAAAAGACAGTTTGTTTGACTGCCGGAAAATAACAGTGGCAGATAATATCATGCACCGGTGGTTTACGCAGTTTGAGGAGGAACATGGAAAATTATCCGGCGGGAACCTGTCCAGCTATCTGTGTATTTATGGCCCGAAAAAGAATGGAGAACTCAGAGAGGATGAAGTAGAGGTTCAGGATGGATTTATTTATATGGAAAAAGAGAATAAAACGATGGGAGGATGACAGATGGGAGAGAAAATAGAAACGCATTGCAGCAGGTGTTCAAAAAAACTGAATACATGGGATTTGAGAATTTCCAGGGCACTTGCATACAGATATCCGGCCTGTGAGGACTGCATTGCGGACGAATACGGGATGGATACTGCAGGCTTCAGACGGACGATGGAACATTATTTCGATATCCGTCCATGTCTGGGACTTTGATCTGGCAGAGCAGAATGTAAGGCAGGGATCGTCGGAAAAAGCTGCATACCTACAATCATTGTGAGTTCTGGTAAATCACAGCGACATATTGCAGGTATGCAGTCTTTTTAGGCATCCCCTTTTGTGATTAGGAGGTAGCCAAAAGTGAGTAAATATAATCTGCTTACAGAACGTTTATTATCAGAAGGATACACGGAAACCAATTATCCGGATTATGTGAGGTTTCCGGGCGGCTGCTATGGAAAGGAGCCGTTGGAAAATATATATGGCGGATTTGAATACCAGTCAGGTTATATTAAAAAATTGTATTTCCGCACTGGATGTGGATTATTTGTGAAGGCAGAGAAGTGTATCAGTCCGATGTCATATGCCGGGGTGGAATGGTGCTATGAGAATAACAACCCTGTGATACGCTGCCCTTTCTGGAAAAGTGCGTGTGAAAAGAATGACAGACTGCTTTGGAACCAAAGCGGAGAAAAAGGCGGCCTGAACTTTTGCGCATGCCATAGGGATGACCGTTATTCTTATGAGGAAAGCTTAGAAAAAGTCAGGGATAAACGGGATTGGGAGAAGAAAAAGCTGTATGAGGAACGTTCTCAGAAACAGGACGGAAAGATCTGCCAGTCACATATGCGGTATGATGAAAAGAAAAAACAATGGGATTTCATATATGATCCCATGGTGTGTACAAAAATGTGCAATATCGGGTTTTGTTCACTGAGGAATAAAAATCTAGATCCCAAAAGGGGAAATGTGTTCTACGACCTGAAGGTTATGACTGTGCGCAAAGACGACACATTTTTTCAGGGAGAACCGCTGGTGTCTATTGAAAAGGGGAGGCGTCTGCTGGAAAAACCAGTGTCCATGGATATCTGCCGGGAAGTGGCCAAAATGGGGACAGAACATATCCGGGACGATATTTGGTTTAACCGTTTTTCGTATTTGCATCTATACGACAGGGATTTAAAAATTGAGATTCTGAATCTGCGGGCAGAGGCAAGGGAAAGCAGGGACCTCGAACAGGATCTGGAAGATATCCGGAATGGGATCACTGTAGTACATGAGTCAGACCAGATTCAGGCTGCGAAAAAACGGAAACGTGAGAAACGGCAGGAGCGGAAAGAGAAACGCATTGAGAGAATGGAGAAGAAGCTGAGGCAGTGTGGGTATGAGAGCCTTGCGGCGGGTGAAAAATATTCTGCAAATAAGATGCTCGGGAAGGAACGGATTGCTGAGCTGGAAGAAGAATACAGGAACCGGCCTGTGCAGATGGAACTGTTTGTTTCATATGAAAAATACAAAATATGTAATAGGGAGTCTTGGCGAATACTATATATAGTGTTATGATTGCATAGAAAAGTATTTTATATACATGTTAATGTATAACCAATTTTTGTCCTGCCGACAGGGGCAGGAGACCAAATCTTTAGGCTCAGCCTACATCATGGAATACCCCATGAAGAAAAAAGGAGCAGATTTTGGCAAGGTGCGAAGTGCTTGTGCCTTGCCTTTTTTCTGTTCCTTTTATGAAAAGGAGGAAAAATAACATACAGACAAAGAGCCATGGGCAACAGATGCCGATGGCTTTTTTGTGCAGGTAACCATGCAGGAAGAAAGGAGAAGACAATGGATGTTACAAAATTATTCGATAACTGGCAGATCGAAAAGACGCTACCGCAGCCCTTCCAGAAAGAGGTGGACCAAAAAAGAGGTATTAAATATTCCACGGATCCGCAATGCTGTTCTATCCATAACAAGATAACAAGGGGAAAGAAAGCCACGCTATATCCAGGGGTCATATCCGCAATTTTGAAACTGTTAGAAGCAGAGTCAGGAAAGGGAAAAGAAGCTGCTGCGGCAGGATTCCAGACGGGAAAGGATGGGGAAGTGATCTATTACTGCCTGGAATATGATAAGGGAGAAAAAAGGCGTGTTTTAAGCTACAACCCAAAGAATGGACAGTTTAAAGGCGGAATATATGAAGAGTCAGACGACGGGGGCACGATCAGTTCCCTGCCGGAGGTGCGTCAGGATTCCGATGATGGAGAAGAGTTCCTGGCGATGTTCGCCTATGTAAGTATGGAGGGAAAAGGAAATTTGTGTAATCTGGAATTTCGTTCCCAGTATGAAAAATTGAAAGCACAGTTTCAATCAGGATGGCCGGATCGGGAAGAAATGATGCGGGCAGCCTATGTCTGCAGTGATAACCTGTATCGAAGGATTATAAACCGGGAATGGATGGGGGAAGACGGAATCCCATTTGATAACAGCTATTTAACTAATGGATTAATCCCCTGTCTGACATACAATATGATCCAGTCGGGGGTATATTCTCCGAACGAAGTGGGGATTGGAAAATTCCTTGTTTTTGAGAAAATGAATATAAGAGCGGAATATGAGATCGCGGAAATGCAGAAAGCGTATTTTCTCAATCTACGGTTCCCGGATGAGGTTAAGAGACTTATTCCAAGACTGCCCGACCAGTATAAGGTGGGCACAGATGCGGAAAAGATTTTGCGGGCTGTTGCAAGGACGCCTGTCCGGACATTTATGATCACAGGAAGCGCCGGGGTAGGAAAAAGTACGGATGCAAAAATCATAGCGCAGGTGTTAGGGGTTCCGTACTATTACTTTACCTGTGGACCGAATACGGATGAGATGGAACTGATCGCTTCCATGGTGCCAAATACCAGCAGGAAATCCGTGCAGAACGTCAGGTATCCGCTGTTTGAGGACATGACGATGGATCCTGCAACGGCCTTGAATGAGGTATCCGGTTTATATGAGAGCGGGATCGGACAGGAAGAGGCATTCCAGAAAATCCTGGAGGCAGTATTTCAGAAAGGTTACCAGTCTGCAAAGGAAGAAAAAGATTTTTCTATGGTGGAATCTTCCATTATAGAGGCATGCAAAAGGCCGTCAGTCATTGAAATACAGGAGCCGACGCTGATGGAGCGGTCAGCAACACTGGCAAGGCTGAATGCGCTTTTGGATGATACGGCATCAATAGAATTGCTAAATGGAGAGTTCATCAACCGCCATCCGGAAACGATCGTTATCCTGACGACCAATATGAATTATATCGGCTGCAGGCAGTTTAATGAGTCGGTGCTGTCAAGAATGGGCATGGTGCAGCACAGGGAAGATATGACAGTCAGCCAGATGGTGAACCGAGCCATGCGGAAAACCGGATTTCAAGATGATGCCCTTCTGAGGAAAATGGCAGAGATTGCGGTGCAGATACGGGAACATATTAAAAGTGAGGAGATACGGGGCGGAATCTGTGAGTACCGGGAGTATGAGGATTGGGTATGGTCCTGTATGATTGAAAGCAATATTGTGGAGGCGGCAAAGGATACTGTGGTAGCCAAGGCGTCTATGGAGGCATCTGAACGGGAAGAGATCATGGATGTCTATATCCGTCCGTATTTTGAAGAGGCTGTTTAGGAGTACGAAGCGAAAAATGCTTTCCGGCGAAATGCCGCAGAACACCACGGCAAGCGGGAACAGCATTATTTGGAGGAAAACAAATGAAATGGACAGAAAAGATTTACCGGCAGAAGATCCGTCAGATGAAAGAGCAGATATCGGATGAAGAAATATTTCTTTCGGAACGCTATCAGGAACTGCTGCGGAAGATGTCGGCACAGATCACGCGGGATCACTTCCGCAATGTACATATTTATCAGGATGATGAACCGGAAAGAGCAGGGTGGTGTGACGGAAACATGGTTGGGATTAATATTGACAATATTCTGACCCAGAGTTTTTACAATAAAGAATTAAAAAATAAAAGTCTGGTAGGGATACTCGGACATGAATGCGGCCATAAGAATTACAGCAATTCGTATTTGAGGGAAAAATATCTGGATGGCATTTTAAAGGAACACAAATTTTATCCTCATTCCCCAGTGCCGGAAACAGAAGGAGAAAAAGAAAGTCTGGAGGCTTTGAAGGAATGTTTTCAGAATGAAAAGTATACCGTGATCAGACTGGTCTATAAAACGGCTGCCTATCTGAATAATCTGCTGGAGGATGTTTATGTAGAAGAAAAAATGTGCCGGCAGTATCCGGGAAGCATCCGTCAGGGAATTCAGATGAACCGTACCCGCCATTCTGATTTAATCATCAGTCTGAAAAAGCAGATGGAAAAGGGGCGTGCAAGAACGGAGATTATGCTGAATGTGATTACCCAGTATACCCTCTCCGGGAGTGTGAATGACTGGGAGGGAGCCGGACAGGAGTACATCGAATGTTTGGAACTGTGCATCCCGGTGATAGATGAAGCCGTTTCAGCAGTACAGGAAAGCGTCCGTTTTGAAGCGACAAACCAGATTCTGTTGAAAATATGGAACTTTATCAAGGATGATGCGGATGATGTGGAAAAAAGCAGACAAACCAGTCAGGAAAAAGAGGCAGAATGCGGTCAGCAGGAACAGAATCCAGAACAAGAGACAGTAGCTGGAATATCGGAGCCAAATCGGGAGGCAGAGTCTGTGAGTGAACCATCAGGGCAGAATCTGGGAGAAAGAGCAGAATCCAGCCAGTTGGATCAGAGTCAGCAGGAAGGGACAGAGGGTGAATCATCAAAGTGTAATCAGTGTGAAGAACCTGAATGTAGAAATACAGAACAAAATCAGGATCAAGAATTAGAATATGAAGATTCTGAGCGGAATCAGGAGGAACATTTAGAATGTGAATGTGAAGATCCAAAGCCGGAAGAACATTCGGATTGTGGAGAACAACAAAGCTTGGAGACTCCTGAAAAAAGCCAGAAAGAACAAGATTCACCGGATAGTATCGATTTAGGCCATCAGGAGCAGAGTCAGGAAAATAGTTCAGAAAGTGGACGGCCGGAATCGAATCAGGAGAAAAAATCCGGAGGCGCAGAGCAGGGGCAGCCAGAGAAATCAGAAACGCAGCCAGGTAATTCCAAAGCTCAGGCATCGGATCAACCACAAGGATTTACAGAGGATGATCCGGAAAGAACTGAACAGCTTATTGATGAACTGCTATCCCAGATCTCTTCCTATTCCGGAGATTACATCTCCGGCCAGACGGGGGAAGAAGCGCAGGATATCCCCTGGGATGGCGCATGGAATCCGAAAAAGCAAAATGAAACGGAGGATCAGGTTGTGCCTGAATCCAGCGGTAATCATGGCGATGAAACGGAAGAACAAAAAAGTCCGGACTGCACTGCCATAACGGAGCCTGATTTGGAGGAGAGAGTACAGAATAATCAGGCAGAGACGGAAAATGAAATCAGTGCACTGATCTATGGCATGGCAAAGGAAAAAGTGGATATGCAGTTCGAGGAAGACCTACAGGAGACGTTAAGGGAACAGATGGCTCAGATGGAATTCGGCAGCGAACATGCCAGGGTGGAAAAGCGCCTGTTCCGGTCTGCGGAAATTTCCGAAGAGGCGGTAAGCCGATACAAAGAAATGGAAAAGCAGATGCGGCAGGTGATGAAACGGCTGAAGACCCAAGTCCTGCCATTTCTGGAGAAACGGCAGACACGTATGGAAAAAGGGATGCAAATGGGAAGGCGAATGGATCACCGTAACTTATACCGGCCGGACAGGAAGGTATTTCAGAGAAGGAGCCTTCCATCTGAGGAACAGGATACGGTTATGGCAGTCCTGATCGATCTGTCTGGCTCCATGCGTATGGATGACCGCATCAATTACGCAATCATTGCGGCTCTGTGTCTGTATCAGTTTGGGCAGGAAGCAGGGATTCCGACAGCCGTCTATGGACATCACACGGAAATATCCTGGAACTGGCAAGGCGAAATCGTATGTATCCATTCGTTTGCAGAGTTTGATTCCATAGATGGAAAGGACAAATACAGGATTATGGATGTGAAATCCCGTGGAGCGAACCGTGACGGGGTGGCAGTACGGTATATGGGTGAGAAGCTGCTGGCACGTCCCGAGAAGCAGAAGCTGCTGATCCTGATCAGTGACGGGCTTCCCAATGGACTGGATTATAGCGGTATTGCGGCAAAGAAAGATCTAAGAAAGATCAAAGCCGATCTGACAAGACGGGGGGTACTTTTTCTGGCGGCAGCAATCGGGGATGATAAGGCGGCGATCCAGGACATATACGAGGAAGCTTTTCTGGATATCAGCGACCTGAAAAAGCTTCCGGAAAAACTGGCAAAGCAGGTTTTGAAAAAAATCAGTTAAAAAGGAGAATCAGAAAAATGGCAGAAAAAGAACAGGTATCAAAACAGATCAGTGTTTACAAGAACAACAAAGCGCTTCTTGAAACCTTAAATTGTCTGAGAGCGGCACCGAAAACAACGCCCTGGCATATCCATGCCACGGGAAAGAAGGAGGGGTATTCACTGATCCGTCTGGTCGCAGTGGATTACAGCAAGGGTAGGGATTCCGTCAGTGTCTATGCAAATCTGAAGCCGGAAGAGATTAAATATATATTTATGAAACTATGCTTCGGGTTTGAGAACTTCTACCTCCACCAGCAGAAGATATTCAGAAAGGGGGAGGGAAACAGCGGTGTAGTGACAATGCTGACGATTGAGCGTTCGGAATTTGACGAGAAAGGGCAGAAGCGGAATTTCCCATGGAGCGTGGACATCCATAATGGAACAGGTATAGTCGAGGACACCAGAAACGGAGGGCAGCACTGCAAGTCAAAGTCATACAGGGAGACCGGGCGTGTGAAGATTTATATGGAGGATATTACATTTTTCCAGATGCTCAGCAGAACCTGTGCGGTCATCCATGCGTTTGAGCAAAAAGAACTCTATCGGGAACGGGAAATCCATAATTTCCAGAACCTGTACCGTTTGATCCGAAAGGAGATGGATGTGTTTGTTAAGCAGGAGGCCGATCAGGGATACGGAGACGACAGGGCAGCATAAACAAGGAGGCCGAATATCTTCTGAAAAAAAGATTTTCGGAGGAATTCACAGAAGAAAAGAGGTGTTATATGGCAGGAGCAGACAATGGAGAAAAAATAAATCTGGAGCAGTTATTTCCCAGCGTATATGTGATTGAACTGGGAAACAGAACATATTTCCGGAAATGGGGCGAAAAGCATATTTGTGTGACGGCACTTTTTCAGCAGGCAAAGAGATTTCAAACGGAAATGGAAGCGGAACACTTTGCCGGCAGACATTTCTGGTACGCAGGAATGAATCCATGCATCTGTCAGATCCGATGGGTGCTAGCGGCATGGGAAGAGCTGGACGACATTTGGTATTGGGATGGGAAGGGTTACACTCCCGTATTGCAAGATGCCGTTTCATTCCTCAAAATCCATGAGGCAGACCAGTACCAGAAGTCGCACAGGCTGCAGGAGGATACTTATATAGATGCTGCGGCATACCGCGTAAAGCAGGTTTTTCAGGCAGCATGAAATATCGGAAAGGCATCAGAGTCCAGCAGGATTCCTGATGCCTTTTTAGACCATCGTATGTGGAAAGGCTGCTAATGGCAGGCTTTCTGTATGGAAAAGGAGGCTGATAACGTGAAAATGAAAATTTATGAAGATGTTTTTGATTTCAAACTCGTCCGTCAGATGCGCAGGCTGATCTTTGAAGTGTGTGACAGGAAAGACAAGATAAGCCTGTACAACGAACAGAAACAGCATTCCCTGATCTGGATCGAAGAAGAGACCGAAGGGATGGAAGATGCATACGGACTGCGTTATCCGGGCGAGGTACTGGAAAGATATGCAGAAAAAATAAGGGATTCTGCAAAGGTGATCCGCTCCCTGGCTTTGGCACTGACGGAGATGAAGCCATTTCTGGAACAGGGCATGTTCATCGGGAATCAATATGGCGTATTTATGAAGAAAATACAGAACATGTCCGAAAAAGACCTGTACCTTCTCGGGGCTTGCTATATATTGGAAGAATCCCCGGAAAAAAAGCTGAAACTCCGTTCCGGCCTGATAGAGCGAGGAGATTATGAGCTGGCGGAGATGGTCTATCTTCTCTATTTATTTCAGGATGATGAGGCGGCATGGGATGGATGGAAACATGAACTTTCGCGCTTGCTCGGTTCAGACCGGAAAATTGACATCTATGGAAATGAAGACTTGTATGCATGGATCATTCAGTATTGTGTGGACAGATTCAAAGGTTACCGAAAAAATGACCTGCATTTTCTCAGAGGCCTATGCAGATTACACTCCGCAAATTCAAATGGAAAAAATATGGCTAAGAAATGGATGTCAGAAGGCGGATATTCGGAAGAAGAGATTTTATATCTGAACCTGGTTCTCCCGGAACGTGTCAACATGTATGACAGCATATCCGTATATTCCATTACCGCAGAACGTCTGGCAGTGGAAGCCTGCGTACTGTTTTTAAACGGGACAGAGGAGCGGCCGGAAGCAGTCTACGATCTCTGTCGGAAGCTGTTGGACAGATACCGGAAATATGAGGTCAAACTGAATGGGAATAAGGGGATTTTTGGAAGTCTGCAAGGATTGATTAAGGTGGGGAGTATAGGCGCTTACATGGCATTGTTCCCATTCAAAGAAGAGCCGGATGTGGAGCAGAATAGTCTATATATCAACCTCTTAGAGCCAAAGTGGGATGTGCTGAAAGATCTATTGACCGAACAGGAATATCAGCAACAGGTCTGTAGAACCCTGGCAGAAACTAAATATACAGCAGGAGATCTGCGGAGGTGTCTGGAGCATTATCAGGAACTGGCGGGTGAAGAGTTGTACCAGATATTCTGGAAAAGCAGCCAGTATCCGCTTTCTGTATTATTTGCAAAACTTGCCCAAAACGGGGAAGTGGATGCACTGCAGATTGTAAAAGAATATCTGGAAGACTGTGAAATGCTCCCGGAAAGAGAAAGAAAACAGAAATGGAACGAAATGCTCAGGAACATAAGGGATTATGCCTTTTCATTGGAAAACAGGGATTCATTTGAGATATTCCAGCTTGTTGACCGGAGCTGTGGAATCGAAAATCTGGACGATATTTTTAATACATACAATATCATCGGAACATGCTTTGGCATACAGAATTATGGAAGGCATTTTGGGGGACTCCAGATTATCAGGAGCCAGTTCTCCACGGAAGAAAACCGCAAGCTTCTCCGATTGGCAGAGAAGTATGTTTATAGAAAAAAGCCGGATTATTATGAAGAGTTTGTGTATGCCCTGCTGTCAGATGAGGAAAATGACATTCTGATGGATGAAGAAGAACGGAGGGACTGTGCCGAGATGCTGATGGATTCCATGCAGGATACAGACTGGAGAAAAGAAGATTTGAGGGAGAAGTATTATACAGAGCAGGAGATGGAGGAATACCGTATACGGAAACAGATGCAGAAAGAGCAGATGGAAGAGGAAAAGCGGGAGCGGATCCGGCAGGAGGAGAAACAGGGGTTTGACCAGTTTGTTCTGGAACATGCTGGGAATATCCCGGAAAGTCTGAATGATTTCCTGCGGGGAAAGTTTGGCTTCCCCGGGGAAATTGCGGCAGGTCTGGTCAAAAACTATCTGTTGGGACAATATGGCCGTGAAAGTGTGAAGCTTTCCCGGCAGGGAGCAAACAAATATCTGGATGTCCTGAAAATACTTTATGACAGGCATTCCATCACTTTAGAAGAACTAAAGACATTGGTAAATCACATGGAGGTGGCAGAGGATGTATCAAACAATCAGGAATCATTTAAAGATATGCATAGGGATGAAAAGAAACCAGATGGATTGGAAACAGCTGGGACTTTATCAGGAACAGGAGATACTGGAATTTCTGAATGAAGTCAGCAGTATTAATATGGAGAAGCAGGTACAGAGACTGCAACCGGAAACTGTCGGGAAGCTGATCTGGGATGTCGGTTTCTGCCAGATCCTGCAATGGCTGACACAGGAGGGGATCGATCTGAAAAGGATTCAGGGATTTTTGAAAAAATTTCCCGAAGAAAATATTTCATCCTGCGAATATGCCGTATTAAAAGAAGCGCTGGCGGATCAGGAAGTGCCGGATGAATATGTTTATGAATATTGGGCGTATTTCATGCAGTACCGTCTGGAACCGGATAAAAAAGAAGGGCTTTGGCAGGGTCTGCATGTTTTTACCAGCTTGCATCAGGAAAGGCTCCTGCGTGACCTCAGTGAAGAGGAAAGGAGAATACTCTGGGAGCCGGGATTCTGTGAACGGATTTTCTGGTATGCTTCCGATATAGGTATGATTCTGAGATGTCTGCAGGACAGGGAACTGATGAAACTGATCAATCAGTTGGCAGTATGGATACCCTGGAATAATACAATGAAAGAGCAGCAGTTTCAGCAGCTTGCTGAGTCGGCGCGTGAACTGGGCGGTATGCTGGAAGATATCATGAAGCGGATTCCTCCAGAATTACAGGAAGCATTCCTTAACCAGTGGATGAAGAACGAGAATCTGCTTTATGACCTGAAAAAGCTGTCGGGAGCCATATCCGGGATGGAGGCGGAACAGATTCGGGAAATCTCAAACAGCCGTGTGGCTTATGTGAACCTGTTGTATGGGAAAAGGCTGGAGGGTATGAATCTGGATTGTCTGGGTATTGAGAAAGAAAACCTGTTGATTTATGCGATCACGCATAAAAAGCGGCATTTCCTGTCTCTGGTGGAAGGGAATCAGGAGCTATTCTAGGCTCTGCCCAGGAGAAGTATTCTTCTGGATGAAATGTTCTACCGCAGGTATGTAAATTTGAATACACTCAATCAAAGGAACCTGTCAGACTGTATGACGCTGGAGGCAATTACGAAGTGGAAAAGCGCATTTATGGTAAAAGGAGACTATACCTTCGAAGAAATCCGGCAGCTTTGCGGACAGAAGGATCGGTATATACAGCTTTATCATCTGCTGGAATACGAAAGAGTCGATGACCGTCTCCGTGTATTCCGCGAGATTACGAAAAAACATTGCATACCGGGGGATATTTCAAAAGAAGAACTGGAACAGCTTGGAGAGCATTTGTCTGAAAAAACAGTATCTTTCTGGATGCAGAATGAATTTGGGAAGATCGAAAATCTGGATGCGGAATCATGTGTCCGGATTCTGGCCCATAAAAAGGAGTTGGAACGATTTCTTCCAGATGTCCATTCGCAGCAGCAAATCTCCTGTCTTTTGAGAAACCTGAATCATCTGGAGCAACTGAAGTGTATGGATGAATTTAAAAGAAACATTCTGGAGAAAGATTCGGCATGGCTTGAAATCCGGGAACTGTTTGCACTGGAAGACGATTTTATAGAAGAGCATAAGGAAAGGATACTGAAATTCCTTTACCAGAACGGTGCGGGGATACTGTCGGCATTCTGCCATGGAAATGAAAACTGCAAAGAGAGCGCACGCAGGTTGTTTATTGCGGAAGCCATGGGGCAGTTCCAACGGGTAAAATATGATAAGGATGACCTGGCAAAAGAGATCGACTATCCTGTTACGGATAGCCAGAAGAGATTGTGGATCGAAAATGAGACGCTGACTGCAGGAGACGGATTTGCGGCATGGGAAGAAGATCGGCTGTTGCCGGTGATGCAGATTGGGGAGATTCCGACAAGCACCTGCTTATCATATCATTCCGGCGCTCAGAAAGAATGTCTGCTTTCCTGCTTTGATGCAAATAAGAAAGGTAAGCGCTTCAAAAGATGGCGTCTGGTAAATCTCACAAAACTTTGCTATACTGAGATCATTATTTATTGAA
>VSNK01000086.1 GCA_009774255.1 Faecalicatena sp. | reverse complement strand
CGTCAGCTTCGCTCCCGGCAGTTCCTTCCCGGCAATGTCGGTCTTTGAGATCTCTACCCTGGTCACGTCATCCTTCATCTCCACCTTCTGGACTTCGTTCGTATTTTCTACGGTAAATTCGATTGCGCTGGCGGTCACATACCCTTCCGCAGGCAGGTTCTCTGTCATCCGGTAGGTCTTCCCCACCTCCAGTTCCCGGATGATATGGGGTTCCTTCCCGGAAATCCATTCGTCCACCACAGTTCCGTCCGGGTCTGTCACCTGCAGCTTCGCGCCTTCTACTTCTGATCCATCGGTGAGGGATACTTTGGAAAACTCCACTACGGTTGTCTCATTTTCAAAGCAGAGCACAGACGGTACGGCTGTCCTTCCCATATTTCCGGACGGGATGTCAAACTCCTGCACTTCCCCCATGGTGGTGAATCCGGGAGCCGCAGCGGTCTCTTTCACATAATAAGAAAAGCCCACCGGCAGGTCTGCCGTAAATGTCAGCTTCCCTTCGGCATCCGCAGCCTTTTCCTCGATGACGGTATCCGCCTCCAGGAGCACGTCTCCCCCGGCATTGGTGATGTCCTCCCCTGCGCACAGGGAAAAGACCGTCCCCGGCACCGCACGGTCGGAATCCTTTTCTGTTTTCAACACCTGGATCTCCACCTTCTGGCGCTGGTTCTGCCAGTCCGTGGAAAATGTCACCACCGGGGTATCCTGGTCCCGGTAGGTCAGGTCCACTTCCCGGATTTCCTCATCTAAGAGATAACCCTGGGCGGTTTCTTTTTCCCTGATATAATATTTCCCGAGGGGCAGTTTTTCCAATCTTGCGATCCCGGTGTCATCTGTGGTGATGGTATCTACCAATTCATCTTTTTTATAATGCTCCTCGCTCACTCCATCTGCAGCCTTGATATCTTCTAAAGCGTACACTTCAAACGTCACATCCTTTAAGGAGCCGGTCACATATTCAAAGAGATGCGTGATCCACCCTCCGATGGAATCCAACAGAGAAACTTTTTCCAAAAGTTCCCCCTGCTTATTGATGAGGATCGTTCCGGTGGGGACCTCGTCCTTCATCTCCACCTTCTGGATCTCCGCCGTATCTGCCACTGTAAACTCCATCTCTTCTGCCCTCAGATAGCCATAGGGGGCCATTTCCTCACGCAGTGTATAGGTCTCTCCTGCCCTCAGGCGCTCTACGAGATGTTCTTCCCCCTTCACCGACGTCCAGGTATCCACCACATTTCCGTCCTTGTCCAGGACGGTCAGGGTGGCCCCTTCCAACTCCTTCCCGGTTGTCAGGTCCGTCTTTTTTATAGAGACCGTGGTCGGCTCATTTTCAAATTCGCAGGACATTTCTATCGTTTTCACATCCTGCCCCTGATAGGATACCGTGAAATCCACGGTCTTGTCGGAAGAAACATAGCCTGCCGGTGCTTTCTGCTCCCGGATAGAATACTCCCCGAATGGCAGTTTCAGGTCAAAGACGGCTTTTCCATCCTCTCCTGTGGCTGCTTCCCCCAGCAGGGTATCTGCCTTTACGATGGTTTCTCCATTTCTTGTGAGGTCGGTCTTTGTATACAGGCCAAACACCGCGCCTGTGATCACACCTCCGCTGCGGGCATCTTTCTTTACAACGGAGATCTCCGCTTTCTGCAGCTCATTTTCAAACTCTGCGGTCTGCTCCACCACCGGCGTATCCTGATCCTCATAAGCCAGGGTGATGGTCTGTGCCGTTTCATTTAACACAAATCCCTCCGGCGCTTTTGTCTCCACGATCCGGTAGGTTCCAAGGGGCAGGTCTGACAGGGAGGCCTTCCCTTCCCCATCTGTGGTCAGGGTTGTGACCAGTTCTCCGGCCGCATACTCCTGGATCCGGTTCCCTTGTGCGTCCTTCTGGCCGTCCGCCGTATAGATGTCCTCCGCGGCAGAAACTTCAAATTCCGCGCCTGCCAGGTTCTCTCTTTCATAGATAAAATCCTGGTCATAGCCTTTTAAGGTCTCGCCTTTTTTGACGAGATTCAGCTTTCCTTTGGCCGGATGGTCCTCACAGACGACTTCGATGATCACATCCCCCGATGCCGGATCCATCTGGTAAGGCGTATCGCAGTCTACGGACACCTCATAGGTCTGTTCATTCCGCAGATAGCCCTGGGGGGCTGTCACCTCTTCGATCCGGTAGTTTCCGATCTTTAAACTCTGGGGCAGCACCAGGGATCCGTGCTCATCCGTAAAAAAGGACTGATGGGTCATCACGGTGGGGTAGGTGGTCACCTGCTCCACATAAGCCTCCCGGTCCAGGTCATAGATCTTGAACTCCGCATTTTTTACTAACACCGGTTTCTTCGTCTCGTCATCCTTCTTTACGATCCGCAGCTTTGCCTCGAATTCCTCATCCAAAAGCACCCGCCAGGCCTGGGGCGTATCGGGATGGTTCTCTGTGATGTGAACCAAAAAGTCCTTGACCGGCTTATAGTTCTGGGGCACCGTGGTCTCCCGCACGAGGTACGTGCCGAAGGGCAGAGGAATGCTGCAGGCATAGCCGTTTTCATCGGTAAAGATCTCGGTCTCCCCGTTGGCCCCAAGCACTACCGGGGCCGCCAAATCAAAATCGTATCCCCCGTCTTCCTTTGTATGCAGGGAAGAAACCAGGTATGCCGTAAATCCTGCCCCTGCCAGCAGGCCTGCGTCCGTTTTCCCGCTGTTTGCTGCTTTCACGATCTGGAAGGGCTGTTTGACCACCTGGTCCGATGAGGTACAGTCCCTCTCGATGACAGCAGAAAGCTCCCCTTCATAGCCGCAGACCAGGTCATACTCGGTTTCATCGGTCAGGTAACCGGCTGGTGGGGTGATTTCTTTTACAAAATATTCTCCCAGATACAGGCCATCTATCTCCGCTTTCCCTTCTTCATCTGTGGTCAGCGTTGCTATCTGTTCCCCGGCCTGGTAAAGCACACCGGTCTTTGCATCCGGGTGGAGAATGTCATTCCTTGCATACAGCCCGTAGACCGCATGCTCCAGCGAAGCGTCCCCCTGGGGGATACTTTCGCCTGTTTCTTTGTCCACTTTCACGAGCCGGATCGTTGCACTGGCCCGTTCATTGGTAAATGTATGGGCAAAGGAGACCTTCGCCTCACTGCCGTTTGCCACTTCAAACCGGAAAGCGTATGTATCCTCCTCATTTTTTAAATAGTTTGACGGGGCCTGGATCTCCTTCACATAATAGCTATAGCCGATAGGCAGGTCAGCAGAAAAGACAGCGCTTCCATCCGCTCCGGTGGTTGCCTTATCCAGCAGCGTATCCTGCTCTGCAACCGTATTGCCGTCTGCATTTTGGATATTCTCAGCGGCATATAATCCAAAGATACCGCCTGCCAGGCCGTTCATCGTATCCTGATCCTTCTTTACGATGCTCACCTCCGCTTTCTGGCGTTCATTCTGGAAGGTGGTAGTGGAAAAGGCCGCTTCTGCCGTCTGCCCGGCATATGCGATCACGACCTCCTTCGTTTCCTTCGCATTGTAAAATCCTTTCGGAGCCTGAACCTCTGTTACCCGGTAGGTTCCCAGGTGCAGGTTCTTTACCGTGACGGAACCATCCGCCCCGGTCTCCAGGTTCTCTGCTACCAGCTGTCCGGATTTGAATACTACCGTTCCGGAAGGTATCACGATATCCCTCGCCGCATAGACGTTAAATACAGCGCCTTTTTGCTTCCGGTTCCCATACTGGAATGTAAGCCCGTTTTCATGGGGAGCGGCTCCGGTCAGGACTTCCCCCTCTTTATAGATGGTCAGGTTTCCCAGCTGTTCGATATCCGGGACCGTAGTGGAAACGGTCTGGTTTGTCTTGAGCGCCACCCGGTAGGCGGTGGCATTGTACCGATATCCGGAAGGTGCGGTGATCTCTTTCAGATAGACCGTATCCTGGGTCTTTGCGATCTCCACTTCGGATTCCCCATTCCGGTTGGTGGCAGGCATGGTCGCGATCAGGTTCCGGCAGGCTTCCTCCTGATAGATTCCAAACACCGCTCCTGCCAGCTTTGCGTTGGAAGCCGAGTCCACCTTGACCACCTTCACCCTGGCAAGATCCATCCACTGTACAGAAAAGCGGACCGAATTCCCGCTCTCTTCCTCATAATAGCTTCCGATATCCTGGTTTGCATCCCCGGTGGATACCACCAGGGCTTTCCAGATGGTCCGCAGGCTTCCCCGCATATCTCCGGTATCCCAGGTACCGCTGACGCTCATGGGGGCAGTGAAATAGAAGCTGGTCCCGCCGGAGATCCGGACGCTGCCGCCGGTCTGTGTTTCTCTGCTATCCTCGTTATGGAAGGTCACGTTTTCCGGGATTCTTAAGGTAATACTGTTTCTGGAATCCCCTTCCAGCCAGATGCTTTCTGTCCGCTGTTCCGAGCCGTTGCCGGTTGCTTTCAATGCGGTTTCGGACAGACTCAGATAAGGGTCTGGGGGCGCTGGCTGGTCCGCCAGGTAATTGATCCATCCCAACACCCCGCATTCCTGCAGGTCTTCCATGGTACAGCCCTCAAATCCATCGATGCCGCAGTAGAAATAACTGGCTGCGATGTGGGTGAACACGTATTTCAGTTCGCCCCCGAACTGGGGCATGAACTGGTCGGTCAGATCCCCGGCTCCGCCGTATCCATAGTACAGGGTTTTCTGCAGGTTGGGATTGCCCTCCAGGACCTGGGACGCGTAGCTCCCCGTAGCCGGTGTGCCCTTGGCGGATTCCAGGCAGTATGCGATCCTTCCATTCACGGTGAACATGTTGGTGGAGTAGTTTCCCAGATTGGTGGGATAGAAAACCTGCGCGCCTGTCACCAGGGAAGCGCTTCCCGAAGCAGCCCTGGCCCTTCTGGCTGTGGTCCTGGTATCCATGGAAAACAACAGCAGGCCGCCGTCCTCTGCGATCTGCTCTGCGTGCTCATGGGCATCCTCAGACTGCTCCATATCCTCTATGACGGCTTCCATCTGCGCTTCTGTCATGGAGTCTGATGGGACGGATTCCGAGCCTTCAAGATCCGGAGCCTCCGTGTCCGGTCCGAATTCTTCATTGTCCTGACCAGGCTCCCCGAACGGGTCTCCCTGGCTGTTTTCAGACAGAGATTCTGACTGTAATGCATCCGGGATTTCTTTAACGATGATATTCCGGCAGATATGGTAAGATGGATTTCCGCTCACAGGCTCCACAAAATATACTGCTTTGTATGAATCTGACCGGTTCGTGTCAAAGTCCTGCCCGGACTGGTTATTTGCTTTATGAAATCTCACTCTTACCTTTTCTTCCGGAATCTCCATGCCGGGAAAATCATGCTCTATATCAAAGCTGCTCCCGGCTTCGATTTCATAATCCTCTGCCGACACAATCTCATCCTCTGCCAGTTCTGACCGAATGGCTTCCAATGCCGGATACTCTGCTTCATAGGCTGCTGGCTCCGGATCCTCTGCCAAAGCCGAAGCTGGCTGGATCAAGGCTGACAGGATTGTTACGACAGCCAGCAGGCCTGAAATTACTCTTTTTGTTTTTCTATTTGTCAATCAATCTACCTCTCTTTCATCTTTTTGCTTTTGAAAAATCTTCCGTTAACAGATTTCCTCCATCCTGTGGAAGTCGCAGCCGCGAAGCAGCAGATTTCCTTATGCGGCTGTGCGCATCATGTGATACTGTACGGCAGATTTATCTGGCGTGCAGTATAATAAAAGCCACAGGCCTCTTTTTTAGAAGTCTGTGGCTTTCCATCAGTTATTCTATTTTTGTTCTTCTATTCCATTTCATAACAAACAGCGTAAATTTTAAAAGGTTACGCCATAGGGATGGCTGCTTTCTTCTTTAATTCCAGTACCGTTTTCAACGGAAGATCTGTCTTTTCCGCAATCATCTTCTCATCCAGAGTCCCGATCAGGTTTTTGGCAATTTTTATTTTTTCCCGTTCGCTCCCCTGTTCGATTCCCTGCTCAATTCCTCTATTTACCAGTAACTGTCCTAATTCTGTCATTCCAACCGCCTCCATCAATTCTTTCTTCTCAGCAGATTCTAAAAATTTATCCGCCATGATATACAATACTGCCTCAATCTTATCCTGCTCATCCTGCCCTACAGAACCTGCACCCCGTGTGATCCGGTACGCTTCCTCCACCCTGTCCTTCAGGGGCATCTTCCCGCCCATCAGAAGGCAGAGCGTCAGCGGAACCAGATCCTCCTTCGTAAGCCCCCCGCCGCTTTCCTGCTTCTCCTGAAGCTCCCTGATCACCTGATCCGCATTGCGGCTCTGCATTGTAATCGGGACGATGCGGTATGTATTCACGCCCTCTGTAAATTCCGCCATCGGCTTTTTGATCTTCCCGGAAAACAGCACATACGTGGTGACCGGGACCTTATGCTGGTAGCTATACAGCGCCTCGTAGGCCCGGAACCTCTTTAAGTCCTCCAGCCCTTGGTTTGTGCTCTGGAACTCAAAATGCGCGCATGAGCCGTCCTCCATGTCAAAGTTAAAATCTTCGTGGAATACCTTTACGTCCAGATGCACCAATTCCGTTGTCGCAATACCTACGGCTTTCCCCTTGATCCCGAAATACGGGAGCAGCACATCCGAAAAATACCGGAAGGCTGTCTTTAAGGCCACGTCCTCATGCTGGATGGCAGGGGTCTGTGCTTCGGGCTGTACAGTTTCCGGAGCCTGTTTCGAGTTTTCTGTACCCATATCCTTTATCCTTTCCGTAAAACCATACAGGGAAACCTTCTTTACTATAACTATATCAAAAATAGCCTTTGCAGACAATGCGGTTTTACTAAAAATATTTTGTTTGTTTTTTCTCTATGGCAGTTTTGAAAATCCCCCGGATAGCAGGAAAGATAAAACCAGACAATAGAATGTACCCCGATTGGAGATATCCTCTCAGGTATGATGTTAAAAAATAAATGGCTTCTCTGTATCGGAACACCATCCGCATAAATAAGTCTATGACAGAACGCGTAAAATGTCAATACAAATGATGGATTAGAATGTGAACTTTCGGACACATTTTCTATCGTTCCTCCTGCTTCTTGGATTTCCTGCCTTTCTGCTTCTGGCTCTTTTCTTCGGGTTTTTCCGCCTTCGGTATCTCTTGCGGCTGTGCCTCCCCCTTCCTCCCCTCGGACACGGCAAATGCATCCGGCACAAATTCCTGCTCCGGCTGGCCAAGATTGCGGTTGATATGCCGTGCGATCCTATATACGGCATTTTTCACATTGCCAATGAACGCCCGAAGTTCCTGGGGTTCCTTATTCCCATACTCCTGCATCTCACAGATCTTGTCAAACTGGAATCCAGAATGGTCCACCCCATACTTTTCTGCCATCACATAGGCCGCGCAGAATGCCTGGGGAGCCGCCTGCGCGCGGCTGTACGTGCCGTCATGGGCATCCATGGCAGCGCAGGCCAGCTCCCGGTTGATGGCATGGAAGGTGACTTCCTCGCTCATACCGTTTCGCACATAGATGGTCCGCTCCCTGGGGATGTACTGGGCCTGCACCTGCTCCGGCAGGTTATCCGCGATACTGATCTTTGTTTCCGTATCTTTTAACAGGGCGCCCATCAGCGTCTGGATCGGCTTTGGCTCCGACGGTTCCGGCTGCTTCGTGCGGATCTGGCTGATGTCATAGGCTTTGCAGATCACATACCCCTGCCGGGTCTCCCCGTCCTTTTCGTATTTCTGGTCCGCGATAAAGGTGTAACCGTGTGCCCCTGCCCGCAGGGTCTTATGCTCCCGCTTCCATCCATCAAAGGTCTTGACCTGGCGGATCTCCGGGTTCTGGCTGTACAGGAGCAGGAGGTTGGCTGCCTTCTGCGGTTTGCACCGGGCCATAAAATTTAAGAAACCTTTTAGGGATTCCCCGTCCCGGAAGACTTCCTGGGCTTTGGAATCCACCTCTGCCCAGACCCCCCTCCCGCTCCTGCTTTTTCATGGCTGCGTATTCTTCCTTCGATAACTGCTGGCCTGCGTCTACCGGGGTGTCTGCCCCGCTCTGTAAATACTGTGATAAATCCCTCCCATCACCTTCCTTTCTCTTTGATCTTCATTTTCTTTCTGCTTCGGCGTTTTCCATTCCCGCGGCTTTTGTCCTTCTGATTCCGCTTCTTTCCCGCCTCCTGCTTTTCCTGCCGGATCTGTTCCAGTTCCTTCCGCACCGAGGGCTTTTTATTCTGTGCCCCCTGTCCGGAAGAAATACCGCTGCTGCGCGAGGAAGGTTCGGACAGATTCCTTTCCTCCTGCGCCTGGGTAAAATTTCCCATTTCTGGTTCGTCCATTCCATATCCGCTCATTTCAGATCTGCCCATCCCCGGCAGTTCCCCGACATTGAAATCATCCTCAAAATCGCTGAGTTCGAATTGGATCTCACCCTCCGGCATTTCCACGGTTTCTGTTTTTACAGACTGTTCTGACTGCGCTGTTCTTTCTGCTTCCTGCAGCTTTCCGGACAGATGGAATCCTTGTGCTTCTCTCACATTTTCCTGCACGGCTTCCCCGTTTTCCGACTTCAGGAAATCCAACTCCATCTGGTCCATCACCCGGTTCACCTTTGCCGCGTCATCGGCAAAGACCATCAGCTCGCACAGTTTTGGATTTTTCCGGTCACGGATCACCACATAGGGGAGGCCCCTCTTTTTGGCTTCCTTTGCGAATTCATGGATCCGGTTTGAGGGAACCGTAAAAAATTTCAATGGCCGGTTCTCCCTCAGCATACGTGCCATAGAGATCCTGCCGTAGCTCTTCTGGTTGTTTTTCATGACCGCTGCCAGAAAGACCGCCAGGTTCTTTGCCATCGTACCGGACAGCCTTACCCCCCCCCTCCAAAGAATAACGGACGACCTGGTCTGCCGCCTCACCTCCAAGGTTCATATTGCTCTTCCTCCTTTCCTTATTTCTGTTTTCAATTTTAACGCTGCATGGATCTTTCCGGCTTTTTCTCTGCTTTGGGCTGCAGTTTGCTGGGCGTCTGTCCGGAAAGCGGAAGGAGGAATTCCATCCGTTCCGCAGCGTAAACCGCCTGCCGGTTCAACAGCCTCTGCCATGCCCCTTCCTTTGGGGCCCACCGGAATCCGTTTGCTTTCAGCTGGGCGCGGTGTTCTGCACAGGGCTTCTCTTCAAATAAGAGCTGGAGCCGTCCCGCATCCTGGTTCGCCACCGCTTTCCCTCCGTCAAACTCCCAGCCGCAGAATCCAGTCTCTGCGTTCTGTTTCAATTCCTCAATGCGGTGCTTCAGCCGCCGAATCTCTGCGTTGTTATTGGTGAGCTGATAGGAGGGGAAGGGCTTTGGTTCCGGATGCCAGGACCGTTCCATGGAAGACTTGAGACGCTGGAGCCGTTCCTCATCCAACAGGGAGCATCCGTCCAGAGTTTTATTTTTCCTGTAAAATGCATTCACATCCTTCATCAGCTTCTGGGTGCTCTCTAACCGTTCCAGCTTCTGCTCCAACAGCTCCACCGCATGGGGATGGTCGGATCGGATACCGCCCATCCCGGTACTGCGGATCTGATCCAGGAGGCCCTGTATCTGACGCCATTCCTCCATATTTTTATCACTTGCCGCATTCTGCTTTTCCTTTTTCCGTGTAGGAAAGTTGGAGGCCCCTGCGATCATCACAGATGGCACACGGGCTGAAATCTCATATCCTTTGTTCATGTTGTCGGCCAGCTTCCGTGCATAGGCATCCACCAGTCGGTCGATCTTTTCATGGTAAATGGGATCCGCCCGTTCCTTCTGCTGCTCCGCAATCTTTGCAGCCTCATCCACACAGTGCCGGTATTCTTTTGTCGCACTTCCGGGCTGGTAGTCAAAAAAGCTGGTCATTTCCTTCGCCCTGCGGGCGGCGGTTTCGTTGATTGGATAATAGGTAACCGGGATTCCACAAATCCGTCTATCCTGCGCAGTTCATCATCAATCCGCATGGTAGCGGAATTTTTATGGTTCTCAATAATCAGGCGGGCGGCAGCGATCGGCGTCTTGATCTCATGTACCCATGAATCAAGGTATTCCCGGTATTCCTGGCTGTTTTGTTCCGCATCCGCCAGCCGGTCATTTTGGTACTTGTTACAACGTCTAAGTATTTCATCCAATATCTGTCCGTCTAAAAAATCAGCCCGGACAAGGATTTCCCCGATCAGCGTTTTTTCCTCCAGCCTGTCCAGGATTTTCCATAACTGATTATAATAGTTACGTCTGCGCCAGTAATCATACAGAAAAGCACATACGAAAGACGTAAGCAGAATGCTTTCCACAAAGAAGATAAAAACTATTGGCGTTTCGATCAGCCAGAGCAGCGCAAAAACAAGCAGCCCTGACACTGCCAGGCAAAGGAAAGAAAAAATATGGTCAGCCGCATAATCTTTCACTTTCATACAAGGTACCCCAATCCACGCTTTGTTTCCAGATAATCAGGACGCCCAATTTCTGCCAGTGCCTTCCGCAGGCGGACGATATTTACATTGAGCGTATTTTCATCAATAAATTCTTCGCTCTGCCACAGATCATCTATAATGACATCCCGTGGAATGATATTCCCTTTGTTCACCATCAACAGGCGCAAAATTCCCATTTCATTCTTTGTAAGTTTCTTATTCTGGCCATTATGGCTGATCTCTGCCTTTAGTAGATTCAAGGTCAGCCCATTATGGGTAAGCACCACGCTGTCTTGTGCTCCACCGGCCCTTGAAAGAAGTTTCTGTATCCGTGCCAGCAGCACCTGTGCATTGTATGGCTTTGATACAAAATCATCCGCACCAATATTCAGGCTCATCAGTTCGTCAAAGTCGGTGTTCCTGCTGGTAAGCACAATAATAGGGACATAGGAACTTTGCCGGATTTCCCGGCACACCTGGAATCCGTCCTGATAAGGCAGATTGATATCCAAAAGAATCAGGTCTGCCCCGGAAGCAAGCGCAAGCTGTGCTATCTCATGAAAATCATCACTGCTCTCGCATTGAAAACCATATTTTTCAAAAAACTGTGTCAACTCATTCCGAATAATAACTTCATCCTCAATGATAAATAATTTCATCTCTGGTTTCTCTCCCTTGTTTTATTCTGCCAGCAATCGCTACTCCACTGCTTTTCGTATCAACCAGACAGTTCCAGCCTTTTCATTGTTATCCTTTCATTCCATCTCCCTGAACGTGCCAGCCATTCCCCCGGCAAGGCTCCACTGGCGCTGCATATGGGATTTCAGGCTGCGCAGAATCAGACCCTCACAACCTTCTTCCCTGCTGCCTCCAGATTGGAGATATCCACCATCTTCTCCACTCCTTCCGGCACTTCTGCCTCCAGCACAATCTCCTCCTCCGACTCCTTCACATGCACCCGGATCAGCCCCCGGATTGACTGATAAGTACAGGTGAATTCATGTATGCTCTCCGGCAGATACGGACGAATCGTCACTTTCGCAAATCCCGGTTCCTCCGGAATGATGCCTGCAATCCCATTATAATACCACTCGATGATATGTCCCATCATATCGTGGCAATGGCTTCTCGGATTGGTCTCCCAGTATTCTCCCAATGTGGTCTCTTTGTCCAGAATAAATGCATAGTAGCTGGGATGCGTCTCCCGCAGGATGAAGCGGCTGATCAGCCCGTTCATTCCGTAGCGCCTCGCGCACTGGATAATATAGGGCAGCCCGACCTCCCCGGCAATAAACGCGCCTTCTCTTTCCAGGGTATAACGCAGCGCACCGATCACATCCGCCTTCCGGTCCGCCGGCACCATATTCCAGAACAGCGGGAGCGCCTGCGCCGCCTGGGTCAGCAGAACCTCCTCCGCGTTTTCCGATTTGCGGACTTCTTCCTCCGCTCCCGAAAGACACTCATTTCTTGTTGTATCCCCGGAGAAATACCGATAGCACCAGAACCCTTCCTCCGGATGCCGTACCATCAGTTTTTCATTATAATTTGCCCGAACCTCTTCCGCCTTTTCCAGCAGCCGCTTCCGGTCCTCCATTTTTCCCAGCACCTGGGCAAATTCCGCAAGACACACCGCGTCCGCGTAGAGAAATGCGGTCTCAATGTTCTCACGGGCCAGTTCATTTTTGGGATTGCCCCAGTCGCCAAGGCCGTGATTGATGAAGCCCTCTCCATTCACCTTTGTCAGCAGATGCCGGAAATAGCGCATCCCGGCGTCATAATTGTCTTCGATGATCTGCCGGTCCCCATAGAACTGATAATGCCAGTAAGTCCCCAGAATGCAGGTACTCCCCCAGGGAATGATGTCGTAGAAACTGCCCATCCCCGGCACCGGAAGCACATTTGGGATATAGCAGGGGCATTGTGAAGGCATCAACCCTTCGCCCGGATATACCTTTTCTCCCGCGTAATCATAAAAATAGTCGTCCTTCGTGTGCTGTGCGTACCGCATATCCCGGAGGAATTTTTCCCAGAGAAGCTTCCCGTCCTTCATGTAAAAAATGGAACTCGCCATCAGATGATTCGGCTCCTGCCAGGCAAAGCGCTCGATGGTGGGGCAGTCCGTGTGCACGCCCACCATATTTGCCTCCACCGTCTTTTCGATCATATCGTAAATCTGGTTGTAACGCTTGTCGTCGCAGGAAAAGCTCCCGTCCCTCTTGTGGGCGCTGGTGATCGCGTGGGCGGTCAGATTCCGGATTTCAGCAGATCCGTCCCTCTCCACGCCCACAAACCGCCCGGCAAAGTAGGTAAAGGTCATGCGGCATTTTTCCCACACATCGTCCTGTCCGACGATACAGGTAATACAGGAATCCACGGTGATCCAGTTCTTTGCCACCTGGTCCACATCCCCGTTTTCGCCGAGCTTTTCAGCGGGATAGAGCCGAATCTCATCCCCGGCCTTTCCCTTTACCTCAAATTCCAGGATACCCGACATGTTCTGTCCGAAATCGTAAATGTCCCGGAGCGGCTTCACTTCTTCCCCACTTTGAGCAGCCGCCATGCCCTGGTCATTCACCGGATGGAGCAGCCGCCCCTCATAGGATTTTATCACCTTCACCGGGGGCATGGTCTGCTCCATGATCTCCGCCCGAGGAATCGCATCCTCCGGCACATATGCCGCCTGCTGCCATGCACTGTCGTCAAAGCCTGTCTCGCACCAGCCCGGCTGAAACAGCCTTCCGTCAATCGTTTCCGAGCCGTAGACATTGCTCATCACCACCGGATGCTCCTTCACCTTGAAGCTGTCGTCCGCCGTGATCACTTCCCGGGTGCCGTCCTCATATTCCAGACACAGCTCCATTGCCAGGAGCAGGCTGGAGCCCCCCGGTTGGTAAGGATTGGGATTGGGCGGCATGAATCCGGGAAATGTAAATGTATAATGCTCATCGCATTTGATAAACCAGCCGTTTCCCACCTCCGCGCCGATCACATTTTTCCCGGGGCGCAGCATGTCCGTCACGTCAAAGGTGACATAATAGATCAACTTCCGGTAGTCCGTCCATGCCGGATCCAGCTCATGATCGCCCGCCTTTTTTCCGTTGATGTAAAAATGGAACTGCCCCAGCCCGCAGACCTTTGCCGAGGCGCTTTTCACCGCGCGCTCGATCATGAGCTCCCGTCTTGCATAAAATGGCTTCGCAGTTCCATTTGTAATCCATGTTTCAAACATCGTTTTGTTCCTCCTGGTATTTGCATGATAATATTGTAATTATAGTGAACGACAAAAATTTTTGTCTTTGGCGTTCACTATAATTATACACCTTCGGAGGAGGCATGAACAGTTTCGAATATGACATCCGATGGGCGAAAAGCTGACATCAAGTTTCAGTTCACGGCGCCTTGCACTCCGCTGCAAGGCATCCGGCTAATTTTCAACGAATTTCGTCACAAACCGTCTCCAATATCCTGTCTGCTTCTCATTGATTTCTTTGATCACCTCCGGTTTTACCTTAAAGTTCCGTTCCATGTCCATCAATCCATTGATTTCCTGCTGAACATCCGTGGCCTGTGTATAACAATAGCCGCATACATATGGGATTTCTTTTACTGCCGTGGTAAGCTTATCAAACCTCCGGATAAATTCCTCCTCAGTATTTACTTTATCGCCGTATCCCCAGCCAGAATCATCATTGTTAAAAGCAGTTCCTCCAAACTCACTGATCAAAATCGGCTGTCCGGTATACTCATAACCATTCGCCATGGCGGACTTAAAATAGTTGTGATATACTTCTGCCGTAAAGATCTCTTCCTTACAATCCAGATAACGGCTTTTCAATAACTCCCCTGCTTCTTCATAGTCATGCAGTGTAATAATATCAGAAATTGTATGTTCCCAGCCATCATTTACGATCACCGGGCGATATTTATCTATACTCTTCGTCAGGTGATAAACAGCTTCTGTAAAATGCTGCTCTGTCCGCTTCGTCTCCACATGGCTGATGCCCCAGGACTCGTTGAGCGGAGTCCACGTAATGATACAGGGATGATTATAATTCTGCTTTACAATCTCCAGCCATTCTCTTGTAAATTCCTCAACCGCATAATCCGAGAATTCATACGCAGACGCCATCTCACTCCACACCAGCATGCCCTTCACATCACACCAGTATAAAAACCTCTCATCCTCTGTCTTCTGATGTTTTCTAAGCCCATTATATCCCAAAGCCTGGATCTTATCAATATCTTCAATCAATGCTTCTTCATTCGGCGGCGTCAGATGAGAATCTTTCCAATATCCCTGATCCAGGATCAGCCTTTGATAAAGCGGTCTTCCATTTAGCAAAATATTCGGCCCATCAATCCTGATGTCACGCATGGCAAAATAGGATCCGATCTCATCCGTCACTTTCCCATTGCACACAACACGGAATTCTATATCATAAAGATCCGGATGATCCATATCCCATGTTCTCACGACCCACGGAATGTCGCCAGTTCTTTTCAGCAGATCGATCTTTGTACAGACACGCCCTGACGTGAATGCCGTACATACTTTATTGACAAATTGCCCGTCAAATGATACAACCGCCTCTACACTCAGGCTGCCGTCCCACATACTCTCCGGCGCGTCCACCTCATATTCCAGTTCCAGTGAAAAATCCTCCAGCACCGGCGTCATCTTGACGGCCTTTAAGCTGATCTTCGGTACATATTCCGTCCATACTGTCTTCCAGATTCCCGTCGTCTGCACATACCAGCATCCGAAGTTCTGATCGCACCAACGCTGCTTTCCTCTTGGCTGCTGCATATCAAAAGAATCTTCCACCTTCACCACAAGCTCATTTTCCCCATCTGTCACCAGGTTGGTAATATCAAAGGAGAATCTCGAATATCCGCCCCTGTGGCAGCCTGCCATCTGTCCGTTTACCCACACCTTCGTAAGGAAATCGCTTCCCTCAAAGTGAATGATATAATTTTCTTTCTCAAGCCTGCTTTTGTCTGCGTATATTTTCCTCCTATACCATATATAGTCATGTCGGCTTTCATCCTGGATCTTGCTCAATTTTGTTTCATAGGTGAAAGGAACCTGTATTTCATATTCTCCACAAAAGCTTTCGAACCAATGCTCCCGCTCTCCAACGTTTGCATCGTCAAAACGAAAATCCCATGTTCCATTCAGATTCTCCCAGTTATTTCTCACAAACTGCGGTCTTGGGTAATCTGCGATATAACACTTCATTGCAGTTTCCTCCTGCTTCTTTATTATATTTTTCCAGCTGTGCGGTTGCGATTCGTCAGGTCATTTGCATACAATTTAATGCAATGCAAATGGCCTGACGAATCAGCAACCCACTTATTAATGAGCAAAAAACGGCTGCGTCAGCAGACGTAAGAGTGCGTCAGCACGGTTTTTGCGAATGGATAAGTGGGTTGGATGCTCCTTGGAGCATCCAACCGCACAGCTGGATATTTTTTAGTTTCGTCTTGATGACAACTCATCCTTTTACGGCTCCTGCCGTAATGCCGGCTACAATCTGCTTTTCAAAAATGATATAAATAATGATCATCGGCAAAGATGCCACCATGCCTGCGGTAAGCGGGCGCACATAATCCACACTATATGTTCCCGCAAAGGTCGGAATTCCAATCGGCAGCGTAAACAGACTCTCATCCATCGAACACAGCAGAGGCCACAGATAGTTATTCCAGCTTCCGATAAAAGCGAAAATACATACAGTAGCAATAATTGTCTTGGACAGCGGAAGGACGATCTTAAAAAATGTTGTAATCTCACCGGCTCCATCAATCCTTGCCGCTTCCAGAAGCTCTGTTGGAATCCCTTTAAAAAATGAAACCATAATGATCAGATTCATGGAGCCGGCAACTGACGGCAAGATCAGCCCCGCATAGGTATCGATCAAATGCAGGTTGTTGACCGTGATAAAAAGCGGTACGACCGTCGCCTCTGTAGGAACCATCAGACCGATCAAAAAATACAGGAAAAAGAAGCCGCTTCCTTTAAATGGTAATTTTGCGATCGCATATGCCGCCAACGCAGAAAAAAGTACTGTCAAAAACGTCGTTATTACCGCAACAATAATGCTGTTTTTTAACCAGATCGGAACAGCGGAATCAAAAATGATCGATGGATAATTCTCCAAAGTATACGGCGGTGTAAACCAGTCAAATACGGATGCGATCTGCTTTCCTTCTATCTGAAGCGATACGGCCAGCGCCCATAAAATAGGCAGGATGAAAATAAGCGCCAAAATGATTGATATGATATTCAGTGCCCAGTATCCGGCTGTTTTTTTCTTCCTCATACTAATCCTCCCCTCTTCTCTGCAGTATCTGCTGACCGATTGAAAGAACCAACAGTATTGCAAACAATACATACGACATCGCCGCCGCGTATCCCATATTATTTTTCTGGAACGCGTTTTCATAAATGTACTGGATCATTGGACGTGTGGTTGAGCCCGGCCCGCCTCCGGTAATCAGCTGAATCTGCCCGAATACTTTAAAGCATGCGATCATCTGCAGTAATGTCACCAGCCAGATCGTCGGTTTCAGAAGCGGGATGGTAATACGGAAGAGTGTCTGCGTACTGTTGGCGCCGTCAATCATCGCCGCCTCATATACATCCGTTGAAATATCCTGCAGGGCAGAGATATAAAGCAGCATGCTGAATCCAAGTGTCCACCAGACTGTCATGGCGGATACGGTCACCCACGCAAGCCCTGGCTCGTTTAGCCACTGCAGTTCTTCCGACGGGCTCAGGATTCCCAATGCGTGCAGCACTCCGTTCATTAATCCCGTGTACGGGGAAAATACATATTTTGCGATAAATGACGCAACAGACACGGAAAGTACATTGGGAAGATAATAAATGATCCGGAGTGTTTTTTTCATTTTTGTAGGACGGTTTGCCAGCATCCCCAGGATCATCGACAATAATACCAATACAGGCGTTGTGATCACCACAAAAAATGCCGTAGCTGTCAGTGCTTTCCAGAAATTCTTATCCCCTATAAATTTCGCGTAATTATCCAGTCCGACAAAATCCTGCTTCCCCATCAGCCCCCATTTATGCAAACTGACATAGAATCCCTGTATGACAGGCCATATTGTAAAGACAGTATATAGAAGAAAAAATGGAAAGATAAAAATCATTGCCGTGATAAATGCTTTTCTTTTTCTGGCTTTTTCCATAATTCAGTTTATTCCTTTCCTATATGCAGAAAACCTGCGGCTGACAACCCTTCTGCATACTATGGTATGAAAAGGGGAGAGGGACTGTTTTCTATTCCCCTCTCCCCGGAACTATAGGAACATATTATTTACAACTCAAAACGATCAAAATCTCAATCCAGATTCGATTCGATCTCGTCGCAGAGTCCCTGGATTGCTGTCTCTGCATCTGTCATATCAGACCAATATCCATTCAGGCTTTCGATCATTGCCGCTTTCATTGCATAGAAATGAGGATTCTTAGAAGGCAGAACCGCTGTGTCTAATGCAGCTCTATATCCGCTTCTGTAAGGCATATCCAGATATTCCTGATTCTCCAGCACTTCTTTATTAGACGGAATCTGTCCGGAACCTGCCCATACAAGGCCTCCGTCTTTTGATGCGCTCACCAGGAATTCTACTGCCGCCTGACTGTCTTCCTCTGATCTGCCGGATTTTACAGGAAGAATCAGTGTATGGGAGTCTGCCCAACAAGAATCATTGTCAAATAGCTGCGGCCATACCTGTGTCTGGAAGTTCAGGTTCTCTGTCTTTTCAAACGCACCTGTTGCCCATGTTCCTCCAGTACAGAATGCAGCTTTTCCGCTTTGGAATAATTGCTGATGGTCCGTAATCCCTTCCATGACATAGCCGTCTTCATATAAAGATTTCACAAATTCCGCCGCCTGAAGTGCGATATCCTGGTCGATTGTCAATTCTGTGCCTTCATCATTTACAAGAGGGGTTCCTCCCATCTGGAAATAAGTTGCCCACCAGAGACGATACGGGTCATCGCCGGCGTTGGTCAAAGCGATCACGCTTTCTCCGTCTCCCATTACATTCTTACATTTATCAAGAATTGCTTTGAAGTCATCCCAACTGCTGATATCCAGCTGTCCGTCCGCATTGAATTCCACACCTGCCTTTTCCAGGATATCCGTATTGTAATAAAGTATCTCTGCGTGTGTATCTAACGGAATCGCATAGATCTGCCCATCAAATGTAACGGATTCCAGAGAATTTTCCGAATACATAGAGCTCAGATCCACACCAAGTTCATCCAGATAAGAATCCATCGGCTCTACGACACCCTGGTCTACAAGCTCAGGCAGCTTCGATACATGTGAAACACCAAGATCCGGTCCCTTGCCTGCCGCAACCGCAGTCTGCAGCTTTGTATAATAGTCATCCCATACCAGCATGATAGACTGCACCTGCTTTGTCGGCCCGCCAGCGTTGTAATCCGAAATGATCTGATCCATAAATTCACCGTCACCCCCGGAAAACAATGACCAGAATACCAGTTTATCTCCATCAACCTTGACAGCTTCCGGATTGTTGACAGTACCGTCTTCATTCTCGTCTACTGCCTCCTCTGCATCATCCGCATTATCTGTACTTTCCGCATCTTTTTCGTTTGTTTCGCTCGTATTTGCGTCAGTTCCACTTTTTCCAGAGCTTCCGCCGCAGCCAGCTAACATCCCAGCCGTCATCGCTGTTGCCAATAATACTGCTAAAACTTTTTGTTTCATAAACTTAACCTCCATTTTAATTATTATTGTTTGTTTCTAAAC